>DAOSER010000300.1:495-1554 GCA_035363235.1 Methanoculleus sp. | reverse complement strand
GGGGTGACCCGGCCGCCGGTCCGGCTCGTCACCATCGGCGCAGGCGAGCGGTCGGTTGCGGTCGGCGAGGAGTTCGTCCTCTTCCGGCACGAGAAGACCTTCTACCACCCGCCCGGGATCATGGTGCAGGTCTCCGACACCTGGCCGGAGGACGAGGTGCGCTCCGTCGTGGAAACGGTCAAAGAGACGGTCGTCCACCGGGTGGGGCAGGATCTCGTCATGAACGGAGTGGCGGTGAAGTGCGAGAGTAACCTCCCGGGGAGGTTCGCAGAGACCGTGGCACTCGCCGGGGGCGGGGGCAGCCTCCCTCTCGCGCTGATTGCTGACGATCCAGCAGCCTTTGAGGCGGGCCTCGCGATCGCGGGGCAGTATCGGCCGCTGGTCCACGCCGCGACCGGGGAGAACTGGGAGGCCCTCGCCGCCCTCGCGAAGCGCTACGGGTGTCCTCTCGCCGTGCGGGCTGCCGACTCTGCGGTCCTCGCCGCCCTCGCCGGGAAGTGCGCGGATGCCGGGGCTCCGGATATCGTGCTCGACCCCGCACCGTCGTCGCTTGCCGGCTTCATCGCCACTGCAACAGAGATCCGGAGATCCGCCATCGAGCGGATCGAACCTGCGCTCGGTTATCCCATCTACCTCGACGCCGGCGCCTTCGGGGAGACCGATGCGGCCCTCGCAGCCGGCATCCTGAAGTATGCGGGGATCATCGTCACACCCCCGCTCTCCCCCGCCTCGCGGGAGGCGGCGCTCACCCTGCGGCAGAACATCTACACCGACCCGCAGAAGCCCATCCAGGTGACACCGGGGATCTACCCGATCAACGAACCCGGACCGGGTGCCCCGGTCCTTCTCACGGTGAACTTCTCGCTCACCTACTTCACGCTGCTCGGCTATCTCGAGGCGTCCCGGATACCCTGCTACCTCTTCATAGCTGACACGGAGGGGCTCTCGGTCCTTACGGCCGTCGCCGGCGGAAAATTGACCGAGACCCTTGTCGCCGACTCGCTCAAGAAGTTCGGCGTCGCGGACCTGGTGGACCACCGGCTGCTCGTCATCCCCGGT
>DAOSER010000300.1:0-431 GCA_035363235.1 Methanoculleus sp. | reverse complement strand
AAGGAGTGGAAGGCCTGATGCCGACCGTGACGTTCCTCCCCGGCTACCGGAAGGTGGCCGTGCCGGGGGGTGCGACCCTCCTCGACGCGGCCCGCGCTGCCGGCCTCTCCATGAACGTGGTCTGCGGTGGAGAGGGTAAGTGCGGGAAGTGCCAGGTCTATGTAAAAGACGGCACGGTGTCGTTCGACCGCGAGAAGTACAGCAGATTCTTCTCGGATGAGGAGATCTCCCGTGGAGCATGCCTTGCCTGCCAGGCGCACATCGCCGGCGACGTCCTGGTCGAGGTCCCGGCCGGATCGCTCATCGAGGAGCAGAAGATCCTCGTCGAGATCCCGGGCATGGAGGAGATCCCGCTCAACCCCGCCGTGCGGAAGTACGAGGTCCGCCTCGAACCGCCGTCCCTTGAGGACACGACCCCCGACCTCGCCCGC
>DAOSER010000299.1:0-1634 GCA_035363235.1 Methanoculleus sp. | reverse complement strand
CCGGGGGAGCGGCGGAGGTGAACCTCTACGACCGCGACATCGCAAACATAAGGCTCGCTCGAACCCTCCGCCTCCCCATCGTCCTGGTCGCGGATATCGAGCGCGGCGGGGTCTTTGCGCAGGTCTACGGGACGCTCGCCCTCCTCCCGGAAGATATCCGCCCCCTCGTCGTCGGGGTCATCGTCAACAAGTTCCGGGGCGATACCGAACTCTTTACGTCGGGCGTTGCAAAACTCGAGGACCTCACGGGCGTCCCGGTGCTCGGGGTGGTTCCCTACGCGGATATACCGCTCCCCAGCGAAGACTCGCTCTCGATCGCCGACAAGGGGCAGCGGGCGGCAGCACGGCCGGTCAGGATCGCCGTCGTCCGCCTCCCCCGGATCTCGAACTTCACCGACTTCGAACTCCTCGAGCGCTACGCCTCGGTGGACTATGTCCCGCCGGGCAGATCGCTTGCAGGCTACGACTGCATCATCCTCCCGGGAACGAAGAACACCGTGGAGGATCTGGCCATGCTGAACCGGGAGGGGACGGGGGAGGAACTCTGCCTCGCCCGTGAACAGGGGGTCCCGGTCATCGGGATCTGCGGCGGCTACCAGATGCTCGGCCGCCGGATCGTCGATGCCGGGATCGAGTCCGATACCGCCGGCGAGTATCCGGGGTTCGGGCTCCTCGACGTCGTCACCGCTTTTTCCGGCTACCGTAAGACGACGATGCAGGTCCGGCGCCGCGCGACCGGCCCCGGCCCAATCCTCTCAGGCATGGGGGAGGTGAACGGCTACGAGATCCACATGGGCGAGACGGAGCGGGGAGGCCTCCCCGCGGCGTTCTCCGGGGACGGGGCCGCAACCCCCGACGGCCTGGTCTTCGGGACCTACATGCACGGCCTCTTCCAGAACCCCGGCGCCGTGAACGCCCTCCTCGCCTACCTATCGGGGCGGCGGGGGGTGCCGTTTCAGCCGGTGGAGGAATCCGGCGGCGGCACCCTCGGCGCCGCGGACGCCTACGACGCACTTGCCCGGCACTTCGAGGAGCACGTGGATGTGGATGCGATCATGGAATATTTTGTGGACTCCAACCCGACGACCGAAGACCAGATGATGTGAGGAGGGTCCTGCCGGGTGCATGGCGGGTGAAGGATAACCCGAGACGAGAACAACACCGGTGGAGCAAGGTTTCAGGCATTATCGACAGGTAGAATACGGGATCAGGCATAGATACACCAAACCGGGTTTCCCGGGCCTGTCCTGATGCACTGGACCGTGGCGGCCAGCGCACCGTCAGGTGCGAAAGACGACGTTCCATCAGGCTTTGAAGTGCGAGCGCAACGAGTTTGAGCACCGCCAGGTGCGAAGGGAAATCAAGGGTTTGATCTCCGGGTGGACTGCTTCAAACGTTTTAGCGAGGTACTGTGCCTCCAAAGGGGGTCGATACAGGCAGCCGGACGGTGACGGTTCCCGGAGGAGCGTGAACGATCGGGCGAACCGCTCCTTCCGGCACACTACCGTCCCGGTACTTCGCGAATTTTGGCCACCGGGCAGCGATGTGGCTCGTGCGACGCTGCAAAGTGCGAGCGTAAGCGAGCTCGAGTACCGTCAGGTGCGAAGAGGAGTCGGCAGCACCCGGACACCGGA
>DAOSER010000298.1:0-1649 GCA_035363235.1 Methanoculleus sp. | reverse complement strand
CGACGTCGATGCGCTTGAGAAGTTCGGATACCCCGCAGCCCGTGTCAAACCCGCGGGAGGCGCATCCTCGATCGAGACCGTCGAAGACCTCCTCCGCGGCGAGATCAAGGGAGCGAACCGGTATGCACGCGAACGCGGCGTTGCCGTCGGCATGACGGGGAGAGAAGCGCTCGACCGGCTTTAGAAGACCCCGACAGGCCCCCCCGCATTTTTCAAACCATCCTTCTGCCTGCCGCCCGCTCTCTCCTCGCACCGCTCAACCCATAGTTTCAAATACAGGGGGCTACCCAATGGCTGCTCGTGAAAGGGGGGGCTATATCTAATGAAATGGCTACGATCTGTGCCGTCATCATAGCAACGGTGATGATGACCGTCGTGGCCGCAATTCTTCTCGCGCCGGGAGAAGGCGCGGGGCTTTCACTCCCGGGCACCAGCCCCACCGCCCTCGTGGAGGCCGTCGACGGTTACGCCGGGGTTCCGGTGCTGCGCATCTCGGGCACCGCAGACCCGATCGACCTCTCGAAGTGCCGGGTCTACCTCACCGATCCTGATGGAATCTTCAGGACCGTCGAGACCGCGGTCCTTGAGAACACGAACCTCTCCGACGGGCAGGCTGCATACATCTTCTATCTCCCCACGGACGACCGGACGGCGTCCGGCTACTGGATCACCGACGTGCCGGACCTGGTCTTTACGGACACCTACCACCCCGGCGTCCGCCCGTTCTCTCCCGGCGGCGATTGGCGGGTCGTCGTCTACGACCCCGGTCTGATGAAAAACAGGATTGACCGGGCGGTCCCGGTCACCGAACCTTCGTCCCCGGCTTGACCGGGCGGAGGGGGACGAGGAGGGAGGCTTCGTCGCCGGCGGCGAGGATCATCCCCCGGCTTTCGACCCCGAAGATCTTCGCCGGAGCAAGGTTTGCGATCAACGCCACGTCTTTGCCCACGAGTTCCTCGGGCTTGTAGAACTGGGCGATCCCGCTGACCACCTGGCGCTTCTCGCCGCCGAGGTCGACGACGAGTTTGTAGAGTTTCTTCGAGCCCTTGATCGGCTCGGCCGAGACGACCTTTGCGACCCGGATATCGAGGTTTCCGAACTCCTCGATGGAGACGGCGGGCATCTTCGGTGCGGCGGCCTCTCGGGCCTTCTCGACCCGCATGTTGAGAGTCGCCTCAAGGCCGGTGACCTGGTCCTTCTCGATCTTCGTAAAGAGGGTGGAGGGCTTTTGCAGTGGGCGAGCCCCAACCGGCGTCGTGGCCTCGGCGATCGGGTGGTCCGCGATATCGTCCTCGTAGCCGAGCATCGTCCAGGCCCGCTGCATCGCGTCAGGCATCAGCGGCTCGAAGACGAGGGCGAGCGCTTTCACGATCTGGATGCAGTCGGCGATCACCTGCTCCGCCGCCGCCCGGTCCTCCTTGATCAGCTTCCAGGGGGCGTTGTTCTGGATATAGCCGTTCCCGAACGACGCAAGCGCCATCATCGAATCGACAGCGTTCTTGAAGTCGTAGTCCCGCATCAGGGCGTCGATGCCGGCGAGCGACCGCTCGATCTCCTCGATGACCTCCGGCCGGGGGGCGAGGCCGGGCACGCCGGAGAACTCCTTCTCGGCGAAGTACATCGTCCGGTAGATGAAGTTCCCGAGCGTC
>DAOSER010000297.1:0-1655 GCA_035363235.1 Methanoculleus sp. | reverse complement strand
AGACCATATCCACATGTTTATGTACGGTCTCCGGATTAATGCCGGTTTTGCTTGCAAGGTAAGGGATGGGGAGGTAACAGAGGTCGTCGGGACTTGAGACGCCTCCTGCCTGATACTTCTTCAGGCTGACCGCGGGGACCCCGGCCTCGCGGAGGGCGCGCTCGTTGCAGAGCCCGCGGGCTGCGTCCAGGAGTTCGGTTCCGGCAGCCTCGGGGATACCCGCTTTCTTGAGCGCCGCAACGTCGGCCAGCGAGAGCGCGTGGATATCCCCGATCCCCTGTTCGAGAAGATTCCGGATGATCTTCGCGTGGCTCCGCCCCTTTCTCGGCGGGACGATTCTGCGGACGAACTTCCTGAGTTCTGAGCGGCGCCGGAGGATCTCGAGCGCGCCCTCTGCCTCTTCTATGAGTTGTCCGGCCTCTCCTGCGTCGACGCCGGCAACCTCTGCGAGTTCTTCGGGCTGCATGCCCGCGATCTCGGAGACCGTGTAGATATGGTGCGCGTGCAGGCGCTGCATGAGGTCGTCGGTCATCGAGGGCATCATCCGGAGCGCCTCGGCGTTCGAGGCGATGTGGGTGCAGAGCGGGCAGCCTATGTCCCATGGGCGGGCGCCCTTCCTGATCAGGCGGACGTGGGCGAGGTTGTGCTCCTTGCAGGCCTCTTCAACCCGGATTGCCTTGCCCCAGGTGCTGCCGGGCAGGCTGATGTTGAACCGGCATTCCGGGTAGCCGGTGCAGCCGATGAACTGTGAGACGCCGATGTGGCGTATCCGGAGATCGTGGCCGCAGGCGGGGCAGGTCCCGACGGTATGCTCCTCGGCGGTCTGCTCCATGATCTCGGTGCCGATCTCCGACTCGTGCGCCTCGAGTTTGTCGAAGACCTTATGAAGCATCTCGCGGGATTCAGTGACGACGTCGTCGCGGGAGCGCCGGCTCTGCTTGATGAGCTGCATGTGCTCCTCAAGCGTCCGGGTCATCTCCGGCTCCGTGATCGTCTCGGCGTGGTTGTCGAGTGCGTCGATGACGGCTCTCCCGACGAGCGTCGGGCGGAGCGGGTTCCCCTCCACGTAGCGGCGGGAGACGAGTTTGCCGATCACCTCGTGCCGGGTGCTCTTTGTGCCGAGGCCGAGTTCCTCCATCACCTGGATGAGCCGGCTCTGGGAGTAGCGCGCCGGCGGCTGCGTCTCCTTCTCCTCGAGGTTCACCTTCTTGATCGGCAGCCTCTCACCGGGGGCGAGCGCCGGGAGGATGTTCTCCTTCGCCTCCGAGTAGGGGTAGATCCGGCGCCACCCGGCGTAGAGGAGCCTGCCGCCCGTGGCCTTGTAGGGCTCGCCGGACGCGTCGAAGGTGCACCTCGTGGTCGCCCAGCTGGCGTCGGGGGAAAGGGTTGCGAGGAACCGCCGCACGACAAGTTCGTAGACCTTCCACCGGTCCTGTCCGAGGGCCTCGCGGGTCGCGGAGCCCGTCGGGTGAATCGGCGGGTGGTCAGTGCTCTCCTTCTTGCCCCGGGTCGGGACGGGCCGCCGGTTCTGCTGCACCCAGGCGACGTCCTTATCGAATACTCCTCCTTTGAGGGTATTGAGGATCCCGTTCAGGTTCAGCGACTTCGGGTAGACCGTGTTGTCGGTCCTCGGGTAGGAGATGTACCCGTTCATG
>DAOSER010000296.1:0-1656 GCA_035363235.1 Methanoculleus sp. | reverse complement strand
CGATCTCGCCTGCCCGGAGGGGCGATGCGGAGATCGGCCGGAGGATGGGGATGACGCCTATCTTCGCAAGAAGGGCGACGCCGTCCCTGACCGTCCCGTCGTCCTCGCCGAGGCCGATGATGAAGTTTGAAGAGACGGCGTTTCTCCCGAAGACTTCCACCGCTTCGGCCAGCGCGTCGAGGATGAACGGAAGGGAGAGGCCGGGGCAGACCCGCGCGAAGAGGCCCGGGTCCATCGTCTCGACGTTGTACTTGATCTCGTCGGCACCGGCGGCGCGGAGGATCGCGGTCGAGTCCGCGGTGGGGTAGACCGAGACCCCGATGGGGAGGTCGAACCGCGCCCGGAGCGCTTTCACCACGGCCGCCACCCGTTCCACCTCCTGCTCCGGCGATTCGGCGACGCCGCTCGTGAGGGAGATTGCAGAGAGGCCCCCGCCGGCGGCAGCCTCCTCGACCATTCTCGCGACCGTCTCCGTATCCTTGATCGTCCCGTCGAGTTTCGGCACCGGGCAGAACTTACAATCGTAGATGCAGCGCTCGCTGACGGTGACGTAGGCCTGCTCCGGGCAGTGGCAGAGCGGGCGCTCAAGCCTGCCCCGTACAATCGTCTCCCCGTCCCGGACGACGGCGACCCCATCCCCGTCCGGGACGACCCGGAGCGGCGATGCCGGGTTGATGGAGAGGCGGACGCGCCGGTCACCTGAGCGGATGAAGACCGACGATCCTCCGGCGCCGGGGCCCGCCGTCGCCGTCGTCGGAATGAGATCCGCACCGAGCGCCTCGTCGATGCTCGCCGAGCCGATGCTGATGAGGTATGCTTTCTCCTCGGGTGCCATGGTGCGCTCCTCCCGTCGTTGTCGTGGCTGCAGCGAATTCACAATTGTTAACTCACACATGGATCTCGTCGGGAGATCCATATAATATTTGTTGTTGCGGTAAATCCGGCTGTCTTCTACCCCTGAGGAGATTTATGGGGCGGCGAGACCAACACTCACGTACAGTATGCAGATCATCCTCCCGGACAGGAGCGTGCGGACGGTTTCCTGCACCTCCGCGCCGATAGAAGAGATCCTCCTCGAGCTCGGCATCAACCCGACGACCGTGATCGTCGTGAAGAACGGCAGGATCGTCCCCGAGGACGTGACGGTGACCGAAGGCGACGAGATCCGGATCGTCCGGTTCTCGCACGGCGGGTGAGCCGGTGACTTCCGCCGAGAACCGGTGCTCTCTCTGCAGCGAACCCGCGGTCGTCCGCCTTGTCGAGCCTGAGCGGCGGCTCTGCGCCGCCCACTTCATCGAGGACGCCGAAACCCGCGTCCTCGCCGCCATGAAGCGCGAACGCATGGTCTCGCCGGGCGACCGGATCGCCGTCGGCCTGAGCGGGGGAAAAGACAGCACCGCCCTGCTCCTCCTGCTCCACCGCTTCCTCCCCACACTCGGCGCGGACCTCGTCGCGGTCACCGTCGACGAGGGGATCGCGGGCTACCGCGAGGAGACGATCCGGGCCGCAGGGGACCAGACGGAGGAACTCGGCGTCGAGCATGCGATCGTCTCGTTCGTCGACCTCTTCGGGGACGATCTCGACGGCCTCCTCGCCGGAAGAGAGGCGCAGGGCTGCACCGTCTGCGGCGTGCTGCGCAGGCGGGCGCTCGCCGAA
>DAOSER010000295.1:0-1703 GCA_035363235.1 Methanoculleus sp. | reverse complement strand
GCTACACGATCGAGCACGAGACGCTCGCGATGTACCTCTTAAACACCCGGGAGACGGTGCTCGACAACCTGGAGCGGCTCACCGGTTCGAGGATCAACACCGCCTACATGATCCCGGGCGGGGTCCGGTTCGACCTCCTGCCGGAGGACGCGGCAGCGATGCTTGCCGATCTCGCAAAGGTGGAAGACGAGATGCGGCGGTATACGGGGATCTTCGAGACCGGGCCGCTGATTGCGCTCAGGAGCAAAGGTATCGGGGTCATGAGCCGTGAGGAGGCGATCCGCTCCCACACCGTCGGTCCCACCGCCCGGGCGAGCGGTGTCGAGGACTCCGACCTCCGCCTCCGTCACCCGACATACCGGGAGCTCGGCTTTACGCAGATAACCCGGACCGAGGGCGACAACTTCGCCCGGGTCATGGTCCGGTTCCAGGAGGTCTTCCAGAGCATCGACTTAATCCGCAAATGCGTGGACAACCTCCCCGACGGCCCCATCCGGGGCGGCGGTCTCTGCAAAGCGGGTTCTACCTCGTATGCCGGCGAGGCCCCTCGGGGCGAGCTGACCTACACCATAACGACCGACGACTACGGCAGGGTGGTCGATATCGCGATCCGGACGCCGTCGATCATGAACATCGAGGCCTGCGCCCATTCGATGATCCGGGACGCCGCATCGATCGCCGACGTGACGTCGACGTTCATCAGCAGCGACCCCTGCATCGCGTGCAACGAGAGGTGAGGCTATGCGTTCGATCGTCTACTACGTGCGTGAGTTCCTCCGGCCGGAATGGCTGAAGAAGTTCTTCTTCGCCAAAACCGCGCCGCTCGAGACCCCCTCCTACTTCAAGGGCTACCCGACCCTGACCGGTAAAGAGTGCACGCAGTGCCTCTCCTGCATGATGATCTGCCCGGCGCCCGGCGCCATCGCCGTCCTCCGCAAGAAGGAGGGGTGGGAGCCGGAGGTCTATCCGGGCCACTGCATCCGGTGCGGCCTCTGCGTCGAGGCGTGCCCTGAAGGGGTTCTATCGAGCGGCCGGATCCTCGACGTCACCGGTCGCGACAAAACGGCGTTCGCCTCGTGGTACCACTTAGAGGTCGACGACAACCTCTGTATGCGGTGCGGGAACTGTTGCGTCTCCTGTCCGGTCAACCGGGAGCTAGACCCCCAGCTTGCCGGGACCGGGACATCCGCAAGCGACGAGGTGATCATGCGGATCGAGGGCGGCCGGGTGCGGATCCTCCATGAGGAGAAATGCACGGGGTGCAAGACCTGCGAACTCAACTGCCCGAACCGTGCGATCCGGGTTGCCCGCATGGTAGAAGGGGTGCACATCGAGGAGGCGGAGGCATGACGTTTCTGATGATCACCGGGCGGACGGTGAACCAGGGCGTCACCGTCGAGAACAAGACCTCCGCCGAATACGCGGCCGAGACCTCGACCTGCTTCATGCACGAGTTTGATATGCTGGAACTCGGGCTTGATGACGGCGATACCGTCAGGGTGACCGGGCCCTGCGGGGAGGTCGTCATGCGGGCGTCCGCGTCGGTCGAGGTGGAGATGGGCACCGTCTTTGTCCCCTACGGGCCCTACGCGAACCATATCGTCGCTGCCGGCACCCGCTCCACCGGGATGCCGGACTTCAAGTCCCATGAGGTGGAGATCGAACCGACGGATGAAGAGCCGAAGACCGTTCACGGACTGATG
>DAOSER010000294.1:0-1703 GCA_035363235.1 Methanoculleus sp. | reverse complement strand
TCGCCGAACGCGGAGCACCCCGGAAGCTCCGGGACGACGGCGATGAACCCCTCGTCCTCGTCGCTGAAGAAGATCTCGATTGCGTATTTATGCGGCATCTTCGTCCTCCAACAGAGTATAGTGCTCAATGATCTTAAGAAGTTGTCTCACCTGGTACGGCTTTGCTTTACCCTTCGCGTTCTGGAAGTTGAGGATCTCAGGAATCCCCTCGCGCACGTAAACGGTGTGGCTGCCCTTCCCGCCCTTCCGGTGAAACCCGAAGGCCTCCGCCGCACGGCAGAGGTCTTCGAACCGCACATTCTTCGGGTTGTGCTTCAGATACTCGTAAGTCTCGTGCCGGTTCATGCGGAGCACCCTTACAACTCACCGTTTCGCTTCTTCTCCTCGATCAGCTCGTTCAGCAGTTTCCGCATAACCTCCGGGTGTTCGAGCACGTCTTTGCTGAGCAGCCCCTGGGCGGAGACCGCGTCCTCGCCGAGGCCGAGCCCGCACCGCAGGCAGTACTTGCTCCCCCGGGGGTTGACGGTGATGCAGTGCGGGCACTGGATCGCTTCGAGCGGCCTCTCCATTTCGCCGTCTTCCGGCACGATACCGTAGTTCCTGAGCACCTCCTGGTCGATCTCCTTGCCGGTCAGGTGGGCGTAGGTGGCGAACATCTTCGTGTTGATGTTGCCCCACATCATCAGTTTGATGACCGACTCGTTCATGCCCTCGGCGATAAGGTGCGTTATCCGCGAGTGCCGGAAGATGTGCGGTGTGATGTGCTTGTTGAGACCCGCCCGGCGCGCGGTCGTGTTCAGGAGTTTCATCGCCGTGCCGTGTTTCAGGATGCGGTGATGCGAGGAGAGGAACACGAGCGCATTTCCGACCGGTTCAAAGGGGTAGTCGGCCTGCCATGCGGCGAGGTACGGGCGCGCCAGTACCAGCCTTACATAGCGCTGGGTGCTGCACTTTGTGTCGTCCACCGTCAGGACGACGCCGTATCTGTCGAACCGCACCCGCTCCCAGGTGAGCCGTGCCAATTCCCCGATGCGGCACCCTGACTCGTAGAGGAGGGCGATGATCGCCCGGTCGCGTGAGGAGCGGCAGGCGCGGATCATCGCCTCGATCTCCTGCAGCGAGAGCAGGTGCTCCGGCAGCTTGGTGTTGTGGTCTTCCGGTGGTGCCCGAATCTTCTCGACTTTCTTGACCGGGATGTCGCTGTACCCGTTCTCGATCATCCAGAGATAGATCCGCTTCAAGAAGATGATGTGGTCGCGAATGGTGTTCTGCTTGAACGGCCGTCCTCGCTGGCTGGTTGCGGACTTGATGACGTGGACCGCCTGGTAGAGGTCCGCGACGGTGTTGCTGCGGTAGGGGCCGATGAACCTCCGCCAGTTCACCAGAGCAAAGGTGATCTTGTTCGCCCGTGCGATTCCGATCCCGTTGGATGCCCGCATCTCGGCGACATACTCTCGAATGAGTGCGGTGTCATCTTCGGTAAGCCGTTCCTCGGCGATAGCACGCCGGATCGATGCATCGGCGTACTCCGGTTTGACGAGCTGGAACGACTGCGATCCTTGGGTTGGTGCTGTGAACGCTTCTCCCATGTAAGCGAGGTCAGAAAGAGAGTATTTAACGATTTCGGGAGAGAATCGGAGTTGAAAACGGAAGGCCAGGGCCGAGATTCGAACCCGGGTCGAGGGATCCACAGTCCCTTAGGA
>DAOSER010000293.1:0-1733 GCA_035363235.1 Methanoculleus sp. | reverse complement strand
GCATCATCCGCTTCGACCCGATCTTCGAGCCCAGCGCCTCGATCGTCTTCCACGACGGCCCGATGAACGTCAGGCCCTCTTCCTCGACCAGTTTCGCGAACCCGGCGTTCTCCGCGAGGAACCCGTAGCCCGGGTGGATCGCCTCGGCCCCGGTTTTCAAGGCCACATCGCAGATCCGCTCCTTGTTGAGGTAACTCTTCGACGGGTGCGCCTCCCCGACGCAGAACGCCTCGTCGGCGTACTTGACGTGGAGCGCATTACTGTCGGGATCGGAGTAGATCGCAACCGTGTCGATACCCAGTTCCCGGCAGGCGCGCATGACCCGGATGGCGATCTCGCCGCGGTTGGCGATCAGGATCTTGTCAAAGTATTTCATCGCGCTAGCAGCCTCTCACTCAATGACCATCAGCACGTCGCCGTTCTGCACGACGTCCCCCGCATCCACGAAGATCTCCGAGACCGTGCCGTCGCGGGGGCTGGGGATGGGGTTCTCCATCTTCATCGCCTCAAGGACGATGAGTGTGTCTCCCTTCTTGACGGTGCTCCCGCGCTGGGTCATCACCTTCAGGACCATGCCCTGCATGTTGCTCTTGACGCCGCCGGGAACGTCCCCACGGGGCATCCTGGCCGACGGAGCGGCGGCCGACGGGGCCGCGACCGAGCCTCCCTCCACGGTGACGATCCGAACCGAGAATATCTCGCCGTCCACCTCCACCTCCATGGAGCGCGGAATCTCCGCAACCCCCGCCGGTGCTGCGTGTACCTTCTCGGGGATCGCCTCAGGCTGGCGCTCGCCCCGGAGGAACGACGGGGCGACACTCGGGTAGAGGATGTAGGTGAGAACATCCTCTTCCCGGGAAACCAGGCCTTGCTCCGCCGCTTCCTTCTTCATCTGCTCGTAGATGGGTTCAAGAAGGTCAGCCGGCCGAACCGTGACCGGCTCCTCGTCGCCGATGATCACCTTCCGGATCTCCGGGCTGATCGGTGCGGGAGAGCGCCCGTAGAGGCCGCAGACGTAGTCCTTGACCTCCTTCGTCACGTTCCGGTAGCGCTCCCCGTCCATAAGGACATTGAAGACCGCCTGTGTGCCGACGATCTGGCTCGTCGGCGTCACGAGCGGCGGGTAGCCGAGATCCTCCCTCACCCGGGGGATCTCACGGAACACCTCATCCAGGCGGTTGAGCGCATCCTGCTCCTTCAACTGCGAGACGAGGTTCGAGATCATCCCGCCCGGGAGCTGGTAGATCAGCACGTCTGAATCGACCCGCTCCGAGATGGCGTTGAAGAGCGGCTCGTACTTCTCCCGCATCTCCCGGCAGATGTTCCTCACTTTCCGGAGCGGGAGAAGGTCGATGCCGGTGTCGCGTGGCGTTCCGGCAACACTTGCAACGACGCTCTCCGTCGGGGGCTGGGAGGTGCCGAGGGCGAACGGCGACATCGCCGTATCCAGGATATCCACGCCCGCATCAATCGCCGCCTGGTAACTCAGGGGCGCAACGCCGCTTGTGCAGTGGGAGTGGAGGCAGACCTTGACGTCCGCCGCCTTCTTGATCCCGACAATCAGGTCGCGGGCATCATGCGGCATGATCAGGCCGGCCATATCCTTTATGCAGATCGAGTCACAGCCGAGCGCGTAGAGGTTCTCCGCCATATCGATGAACGTCGCGACCGAGTGGACGGGGCTCGTCGTGTAGGATATCGCGCCCTGCAGGTGCGCCCCGACGTTCTTGACC
>DAOSER010000292.1:0-1750 GCA_035363235.1 Methanoculleus sp. | reverse complement strand
ACGAAGCCGATCATGAGCGAGTCGGGGAACGGCCAGGGCTCGCTCCCGAAGTAGCGGATGTTTCGCACCGCAATGCCGACCTCCTCGCCGACTTCGCGGTGAACGGTCTGCTCGAGGTTCTCGCCGGGCTCATTGAAGCCGGCGATGACCGAGAAGACCCCCGGCGGGAAGCGGGGCGAACGGGCGAGCAGAACCTCCTCCCCTTTCTTGATCAGCACGATGATGGCGGGGGAGATCCGGGGGTAGACGATATGGCTGCAGGCGGTGCAGATCCGTGCCCGCTCGGTCGTGAGCGGGCGGGTCTTTGCGCCGCACCTGCCGCAGAAGGCGGTCGACCGGTCGAAGTCGAGGATCCGCACGGCATAAGCAGCAACGGCCATGTCGCTCTCCGGAACCTTGCCGGAGAGTTCCCGGACCGGCGACGGCTGCCAGCCGGCCGGCGGTGCGGCATGGGAAGGGACCCCGGCAGCGTAGTAGACGATGTCGCCGCGGGTGCCGAGGTACACCGGCGCACCGCACGCGAGGCCGGCGGGGAGCGGGTCCGGCATGAGGACGGTGCCGGGTGAGGGGTCGCTTGTGAAGAGCACGGAACCGCCCTGGACCAGGATCCAGCGCTTCCGTGCAGGCGACGGGTCCTCCGGTTCCGGGTAGACGGGGAAGAGGGGGCGGACCGCGTAGAACGGACGGTGTCTCATATGTATATCCTCAGTATGCATCCCTAGAAGGTATCCTCATTGCCGGCATGAATCTACTCATTACGGAGGGTATTCCGGCCCCCCTCATCGGCCGCAATGGGTATGAAGGCGCACCGATGCGGCTTTGGCCGGCCGGGTTTCATCGATCCGGCACCATGCGGGCAATTTTTGATGCACGCATCGCTCTCCCCGCACAATAGCCGCATACTGTCTCCCGGCCCGTTGGTGCGCTGATCGCGGAAAGCGTAGCCGTGATTCGCCCCGGACGTATTCTGCATACGGCAAACAGATCACAAAAACGACGGGCCTGGAGGGATTCGAACCCCCGGCATCCGGGTTAGAAGCCCGGCGCTATGTCCTGGCTAAGCCACAGACCCCTGTGGTATTCCCATACATTTTGGTTGCATGGGGTTATTAACCCTTTGAGGGTAGGGGACGGCAGAAATGGGGAGTGTATCAACCGGCCCGGTAACACGCCGACCGGATGACCTCGACCTTGGTCGGGTCTCCCCACTTCCGCCCCTCCACGTCGCGTGCGAGGGTTATCCCCCGGAACTGGACTTTTATCCGGGCGGACATCCGCTCCCGCTCCTCGTAGAAGAGCGGATTGGCGACCTCGATCCGTCTCATGCTGATGTTGAGGGCGAGGAGATCGACCATGATCCCCGGATCGCCGGGCGAGAGGTCTTCCTCGTTGACCGACGTTATGAAGATGCACTCGCCGGGGGAGGTCTCGGTCAGGGTGATGATGTTGTGGGCGCTGTTCAGCTCGAGGGTGCGGGCCTTGCCGCTCTTGAGTTCGGCAATGACCGACGGCGAGATTCCGGTTAACGCTGCGTACTTCATGGTCGTCACCCGTACATCGGCAGCTGCTCTCTGCGCGGTTGAGCCTCGGTCTTCTGTACCTGCTCGGCGATCTGGGACATCGCCGCCTCGATCTCCACCGCCTGCTCGAGCAGCGGCTTGATGTCCAGGTTGAGGTTGTAGATTTTGTTCAGGACCTCAATCGTGGCCGCAGAGGACCGCGGGTCGGGGGTGTTCACCGTCTCCCCGAG
>DAOSER010000291.1:0-1797 GCA_035363235.1 Methanoculleus sp. | reverse complement strand
GGTCGAGCAGTTGCAGGGGCAGGCAACGGAGATCTCCCGGCGCCTCGAGGCGGCTTACCGGGGGGCCCGGCAGGCTCAGGCAGGCCAGGGCGGAAGTAGATAATGTTTGATTCCTTAAAGAAAAAACTTCAGAATATCAGGACAAAATTCGCCTCGAATATCGAGGAGGCTGCCGGTGCCGAACCGGAGCAGCCGGTTGCGGAGTTGCCGGAGGGGGCAGAAGCGGTAGAGTCAGGCACCCCGCCTGCACCTCCGGCCTCCGCGGAGGCTCCCGAGAAAGAGCGGGAGAAACCCACGCTCTTTAACAGGGTAAAAGTTCTTGTCCGGGAGCGGGAGGTCCTCCTCCGGGAGAAGGATATCGAGGAGCCGCTTTTTGAACTTGAGATGGTGCTTCTTGAAAACGACGTCGCACTCCCGGTCACGGACGAGATCATCGGCCGGATGCGCCGCGACCTCGTGGGCCGGCAGAGGAAGATCGGCTCCTCGGTCGATGACCTGGTCGCCTCCACCCTGCGGTCCGCGCTCTGCGGCGTGCTGGGCGAAGGCCTTGATCTCTCGCGCTACATCCGCGAGCACGAGCGGCCGGTGAAGATCCTCTTCACCGGCGTGAACGGGACCGGCAAGACGACGACCGTTGCAAAGGTCGGCCATTACCTGCAGAAGAACGGCTTTACGGTCGTGATCGGTGCGGGCGATACCTTCCGTGCGGGTGCGATCGAGCAGATCCGGACCCATGCCGACCGCCTCGGGATCAAGACAATCCAGCACCAGGCGGGCGCCGACCCCTCTGCAGTCCTCTTCGACGCCGTCCAGTACGCGAAGGCGCATAACATCGACGTCGTCCTCGCCGATACTGCCGGCCGGTTTCACAACCGGGCAAACCTTATGAACCAGCTCGAGAAGATACGGCGGGTCATGAAGCCCGATCTCGTCGTCTATGTCGACGAGGCGGTAGCCGGGAACGACGCGGTCATCAGGGCAGATGAGTTCAACAAGGCCGTCGGCACCGACGCGGTCGTCCTGACGAAGGCGGATATGGACCCGAAGGGCGGTGCGGCAATATCGGTCGCGCATACCGTCGGAAAACCTATCCTCTTCCTCGGGACAGGCCAGGGCTACGACGATATCATGCCGTTTCAGCCCCGGGCCGTGGTGAACGAACTTCTGGGAGATGAAGCCTGATGCTCGATAACCTTGGTACGTCCTTAAAAGACGCCGTCAAGAAACTCGCCGGCAAGACGGTGATCGACCGGGTGGCGGTCGACGAACTGGTGCGCGACCTGCAGCGGGCGCTCCTCTCCGCCGACGTCAATGTCAAACTCGTGATGCAGCTCTCCCAGGCGATCAAGCAGCGGGCCCTTGAGGAGGAGCCCCCTAAGGGGATGGGCGTCCGGGAGCACGTTCTCCGGATCGTCTACCAGGAACTCGTCCGGCTGATGGGAAAACCGGGCGAGGTGGCGCTCGGACCCCAGACGATCCTGATGGCAGGGCTGCAGGGGAGCGGGAAGACAACGACGACGGCAAAACTCGCCCGCTACTTCCAGCGCAAGGGGCTGCGGGTCGGGGTGATCTGTGCCGACACCTTCCGGCCGGGCGCCTACGACCAGCTAAAGACCCTCTGCGACCGGATCAGCGTCCCCTGCTTTGGCGACCCGAACGAGCCCGACGCGCTCAAGATTGTCCGGGAAGGCCTCCCAAAATACCGCAGGCTCTACGAAGTGATCATCATCGATACCCAGGGGCGGCACGCCCTTGAGGAGAACCTGATCGAGGAGATCGTCAACATCAACGAGATCT
>DAOSER010000290.1:0-1833 GCA_035363235.1 Methanoculleus sp. | reverse complement strand
CATCGAGGCGACGATCAGCGCCGGGATGGTGATGTTGATGAGGAGCCCCGAGAGGCCCCGGGTGGCCCGGGGGTCGACGATCTTTGTCGAGACGGCGACGTAGCCGGCGGCGATCAGGAGGACCAGGATGAAGATCTGGTCCGCAACTATCAGGAAATCCGTGACCGCACCGTTCATAGGGATACCGCTCCGTCTGGTTCATCAAGGTGGGCGCCGGTACCCCTTTACGGTTCTGCTCGGGGTTGGGGACATGGGGATGTGGCGGGCAAGAGAGGGCCTATCCGGGTTTCGGAGTGGTCCTTTGCCGGATCTCCCCGGGCCGCCTGGTTCACCGGAGGACGAGGCTCCCGGTCTCTGTAGCCTCCCGATCGCCCTCGCTGCAGGAGATGGTCCAGTGGTAGGTGCCCGGCCCCTCCGGCTCCAGCCAGAGGACGATCTCGGATTGCCGGGAGTCGTTGAGGATCGGCAAATCCGAGAGGCACCGTTCATACTTCAGGCCGCCAGGACCGTCAACCCGGAGCTCCGCCGTCCGCAGGGACACGTCCGCGGTGTCCCGGTAGTCGCACCCCACCACGACAAAGTAGCCTTCGCCGGGACTGTAGGTGCGGGTGTAGGTGCGGGCCGACGCGGAACAGGCAACGCCGCCGGCCTCATCGACCTGCAGGAGCCCGCCGTCGAGTTCAATCATCCGGGTGTTCCGCAGCGAAAAATCAGCCCGGTCGGCCCCGAGGATCGAGCCGGCGACTCCACGGGCCACGACCGTGAAGGAGTGCGGCCCCGGGGTCGGGATTATCGCATGACTGTCCTCAAGATCCCGGATCAATATCTCGTCCAGGTAACCGTCGACCTGGACAACCTCTTCAGGCCGATCAAAGCGGTAAGAGAGCGGGATGGTTGCGAAGGTGAGCCGAACCGGAGGACTTGTGCCCGATTCGGCTTTATTTCCCCAGGGGATGGTGATACTGCTTCCCGATACGGCCGGCGGCACGACCCCCACCCCCTCTCCCGTGGCCGTCGCAACCGCTTTCTCCCCGGTCGGGCCGTAGGCGATCGCCTGCACGACGTGGGTTCCTCCCGGGAGGGTGACCGACCCGGACGGGAGCACCCCGAGGCTGGTGCCGTCGACGATCACCTCGACCGGCGTATCGCCTGATGTTCTGAAGACGATCTTCCCTTCCTCAATCCTGAGATCGACCTGCGGGGCCTCGCCGGCCACGTCGATCCCCACTACCGCCCCGGCGACGATTCCTGCACACTCGGCGGCAAGGGTGTAGTTGAGTCTCTCCGGCCGGTCGTCGGGGGTATGGGTGATCGTGTCACTGTCCCGCTCGTAGAGCCGGATCGTCGGTATCCCGGCGTCGCGGAAGGCGTGTCCGTCCCCCCGTGAAATATCAAGCAGCTGCTCCGGCGTCTCCTCGATACACGCCGACGGCGGGAGCGCGCCAAGGATCCACCGGTGCTGGGGGAGCGTCGACGCCAGTAGCCGGTCCCCGGAAGCGATGCAGTCGAGGTTTACCGCGGCGACAATCCGGTCGCGGAGGTCCGGGTTGTCGGCGAGCCATCGTGTGCTCCCTTCGAGTCCGGTCTCCTCACCGCCGAAGGCGATGAAGTAGACGGTATGGTTCAGGGGGGTGCCGTTGAGGACCCTGGCGACCTCAAGCATCGTTGCGACGCCCGCGGCGTTGTCGTCGGCGCCGGGGGTCTCCGGGACGGCGGTGTCGTAGTGCGCGGAGATGACGACGATACGGTCGCTCGCCCCCTCCCTTACGCCGATGATGGTTGAGGAGAGGGCAAGCGGCGGGTCGAAGTAGCAGTTGCTGTACGAAAACCTCC
>DAOSER010000289.1:0-1833 GCA_035363235.1 Methanoculleus sp. | reverse complement strand
CGGCGACGACGAGGACGAACCCCGTGACACGGCCGGGTTCAGATGCCATAGGGGTCCTCCTCCCCGTTCAGGATCCGCGGTCGGGCATACATGCCGAATATGCTAGATCCCTGCTGGACTCGAGCTGGAGGGCCGGGATGAGAGGAGCGTAAAGCCGGGTCGCGGAGAGGGAAGAGAGCGAACCCTGCCGCAGGGGGGAGGGGAATTCCGCAAAATAAGGATGCTCCGTCACCGGAGCCCGCCGGAGATATCATCGCGTTCAGTTGCAATTCAGGTACTTATACCTGCGCCGCCTCATGAGGACCGCATCCCCGCAGGGCCGGAGGCGGCAGAACCTCCGCCCCGGCGGAGATCACGGCTCTTCCTGCCTCCCGGAGAGGAAGGAACGCGGCATCCCCGCCCGGCGCACCAGGTAGTAGCCGCCGCAGAGGGCGATGATGATCAGCGCGATGCCGATAAGCTCGCCTGCTGTTGACGAACCGAGGAGGATGACCTTTCTCGCGATGGCGATGATCGCGACAAGGATGATGATCTCGACGTGGAACTCGTTCTTCTCCAGGTAGGCCTTTATCGTCTCCAGGAGTTCCAGACCGATCAGGATCAGCAGGAAGTATCCGAAGAGGTCGAACAACTCCGCGCTGGTAAGCCGGTAGACAGTGCCCTCGAACAGCCCTGCGAACAACAGCCACCCCAGTTCGAAGAGCGTGAAGAGCAGTACCAACATCAGGAAAACAATGAGCACGATATAGGTGAAATGCTCAAACAACTCCACGACGCGGCGCATACATAGATTATCCCGCAGGTCTGTATAAAAACATGTCGGGCACGCCGCTGTTTTATGCTCAGGGGGTTATCCTGGCACTTCCCGCCTCTCACGGCGCAGAATGGGGTCCGTGCTCCCGGACACATGCGGTGATGACACGCCTCGGGGCAAGGTTCATATACCGCAGTGTGCATCCTACGGCACGCCGGAATTGCAAGAACTCCTGGGCTCGTCCCTCTCCCGGCGTCTGGGTGGAACGATGGACCGAACTAAGGCGATTGACGGGATCCGGAGGGGATTTCGGGCAATCGCCATCGCGTTTGTTGTCTCCACCCTGATTCCCGTCCTCCTCGGCCTTCTCCTCTCCGTCCCGACCGCGAGAGTCTTTTCCCTGATCGTCTCCACTCTCGTTCTCCAGGCAAACGCCGCTTTCGTCGGTGTGGGGCTCGGTCTCGACCCCGCCTTCATCCTCGCCGTCATGACGTTCGTGGAGCTCGGGATCGTCCTTGCCATCTACGAGATCCTGGACGTGTTTGCCGAGCAGTCGGAGAGGGTCAAGCGCTTCACAAAGAGCACGGAAGCAAAGATGGAGAGGTACCCGATCCTGCACAGGTACGGCGCAGTCACGCTCATCATCCTTCCTGCGCTCCCGGTGATCGGGCTTTACTCCAGCGTCGTCATCGGGTGGCTTCTGCGCTGGAACAAACTCCAGTCAGTCTTCTTCGTCACGCTGGGATGGATGCTCGTCACCGGCTTCCTCCTGCTCGTGGCGCTCGGGTTTGTCCGGGTGGTCTTCTGATGCAGGCAGCGCGATAGCATGCCCGGAGTCATCGGTATGGACTGGCCGCTTGTCGCGGGTGTCATCTACCTTCTCAACACCCTCTTTGCGGTCATCGTCATATTCTTTGAACGAAGAAGCCCTACGGCGACCCTGGCCTGGCTGATGGTGCTCTTCTTCCTGCCGCTGGTCGGGTTCGTGCTGTACCTCTTCCTCGGCCAGAACTACACCCGGCAACGGCTGTTCACCCTCAAGGCAAAAGACGACGCCGCCCTCAGGGCGATCTTCGAGG
>DAOSER010000288.1:0-1886 GCA_035363235.1 Methanoculleus sp. | reverse complement strand
CGGAGGTGAAGATGAACCGGTCGACCCAGAAGAAGATGAGGCCGCCGATGAGGTTTGCTATGATGGTGGCGGTGAGCGCCCCGAGCCCCCCGAGCAGCGCGAGCACCCCGGCGAGAATCGGCGTCGAGAGCTGCCACCGGACGAGATAGAGACCATATCGTTTAAAATTTACTTCCACATATAAAAATCGCCGGCCCACCTCATAAAACCGGGGCCGGCCATCCGGCGTGCCTTCTCACAGGGCGGTGGAGAACGGGAGGGATCGGCCGCACCGGGCGCCGTTATCCCCGCCGTCAGGAGAGCACCAGGATCCGGCGGGTCAGGCTCTTGTGCACCCGCTGCTCGTGCTCCTGCAGGACGGTGAAGTGGCGGGCGGCGATACCCGTGATGTCGCGGTGTGTGACGACGACCGCGCGCCTCCCCGACCGGAGGATGCGCCGGATCTCCGCAAGCGAGCCGTCGTAGAGCCGGTCCATGCTGTCCGCCCGGATCCTGACCGACTGGCCGTAGGGCAGATCAGTCACGACCGCGTCGAGCACCCCGTCGCAGACCGGGACCGCCGTGGCGTCGGCGATCATCACATCCGAGCCCGGGAGGTTCTGCCGGTAGCCGTCGACCATCGCGGGATCGAAGTCGCTCCCGAGCACCCGGACGCCGATCTCCCGGGCCTCGAGCAGGATCCCGCCGGTGCCGCAGAAGGGGTCGAAGACCATCTCGCCGGGGCGGACGAGGGAGATGTTGACGAGCGCCCGGGCCATCCGGGGCATCATCACGCCGGGGTGGAAGAACGGCCGGCGCATGGGGTTTCGCGCCTCGAACGCCCCCCGGTCGATCTTCAGGATCACCCGGCCGAAGTAGCAGCGGTCTTCCGAGACGACGGCGCGGTACTCCTCGACCGGGTCGCGGAGGGAGACCGGGCCGGCAATCAGGCCCCCGATCAACCGTTCCAGGTCGAGCCGCTCGATATCCATCCTGCTCCCCTGGATCATCTTTCCCCGGCCGACGAACGGCTTCTCGGTCGTGATGGCGAGGTCGCGGAGAAGATCCGCAAACGCCGCCCGCGTGGGTTCGCACTCCCCGAGGTACTCCATCACCACGTGCGTCAGGGCGAGGCGCCCGGCGGCCTCCGGTTCCGGGCATTCGGCGACCGCGACCTGGGCCCGCCGGTCGAGGACGGTGCCCACGCACTCCAGTTCCATGGCGGGGAGGTCGGGGTGCTCGCCGGAGAGTTCGAAGAGGAGCTTCATTCCTATGGTATTGGGGCGCGAGGGGGATAAAGCGGGGGGGCATAGGTTGTGCATATTCGCTCGGTCGAACGCGTGGAAACAGGAGAAGCGAGGAGAGTCGTGCGGCGAACTGTGGTGGCCTGCACATCATTGGTGCTCACGCTCCGGTTCGTTAGAACCATCGCGCTTCGAACGTCGCCAGTCCAAGACTTCTGGTCTTCTCCTGCTCCTGCCCCCGCACCTCGCACCTCTGGTGCTCGAGCTCCGTTCCTGCTGGAACGTCGGTTATCGCCAGGCACTGCCCGCCCCCCCTCCGGGGGGCGGGAGGAGCGCGAAGCGCGGGCGGTGGGGGTTACAGATCTAGCCTTATGAGGGAGAGACAGGGGAGGGGGGCTGCACCCCCCCTCCCCGTCAGCCCCTCCCCCAACGGCGATATCCTCACGAAACCCGTGCCCGGGGTTGCGTGGTTCTTTGCCGGGCCAGGTCTATCCGTTGCAGGATGCGGGTAACAGCGTTGCAAACGGGAGGTTAGCCGCACTTCCCGCGCCGGGGCTCGCATAAAAGCATCCAAAAGGTGGAAGATAGTCAATAAAGCGAGAAGGACTCCCCCTCACTTCACCGACTCTTTCATCTTGTCGACGACGTCCTGAAAGAAGCCCT
>DAOSER010000287.1:0-1888 GCA_035363235.1 Methanoculleus sp. | reverse complement strand
GAAAATTGTCTCCTACTGCCCCCCTTATCCTTTGTTGACGTGCCGAGACGGTTCCCTCCTGGAGATCAGTTATTTCTAGATTCTGCTTGAGTTTATTGAATGCCTGCTTGATAGTAGTCGCCAAAAAGCATCACTTCCATATTATAATAATTTTTAATTAAGAGGATGATTTATATAAAGATACCTGGAGCAAGGCGAAAGTAATCGTACCTCCTCACCCCCCGCCCAGCACCCTCACTATCACCGCCACCACCCCGCCCACGACTCCGCCGGCCCCGGCGCTGATCGTGGAAACCCTCCGCTCCTCACCCACCTTCTCCGCCCGCCACCCCTCCAGCGCCCGGATCCGCGCCTCAAACTCTTCATCCTGCGCCTCCATGCGCTGCAGCATCTTACAGATCCACTTCACATCCCGGTTTGTCTCGTAGACGAGCTCCCGGGTGGTCTTCTCCTCGGTCATCCTGGTAACCCTCCTGGAAGACACTACGACGCAGAAGGGAAAAAGCCTGACCGTAAGGATTATATTCAAGAATCAGAGTCAAATCCAGGCCTTTTGATAAAGTCAGGCTAATCCTCCCCGGGTATACCCTATAAGTGTCTGTCACATTCCCGGGAAGCCTGGCAGGCTAGGAGAACCAACCATGGCAGACTTCGTGCAGAAGACCGTGAACAAATCGGCGGTCCGGGACCTCACCGTTCCGATCGCCACCGTAACGTCGTTTAACACCCTCATCCAGGCCGTCATCGACGACAACCCCTTCGGGTGCGTCGGGTATACCGACCGCAACGGTCAGCCCGTCGCCCCGGTCGTCCGGAACCGCGAGCACTACACCGCGAAGGTGAACTTCGTCAACGATGGCAAGAAGGTCGGGACCGTCTCCCTGCAGTCCCCCTCGATCACCGCGTTCGAGGCGAACGCCGCGGAGGCTCTCGCGAACGCGACCCTCGCAACCGCGATGGGCGGCGTTGCCGAGCGCGACTTCGGCGGCGAGTCCTACTACTGCCAGCTCACGTGCCACGACCCGTCCGGTGACGACTACTACGTCACCTTCACCCGGAAGACCGTCCGGATCTCGTCCTACCAGGACGACACGATCCGGACCACGGTCGAGACCTGGACCGATGCGGTGCCCGCCCTGGCGTGAAGCGGGGAATACCCCCCTTCACTTTCAGCCCGCGCACGGCCAGCCTTTAACAATCCCTTCTTCTCCAGTCTCTCCTATGAAACGCCTTCTCCGCTCCGACCAGACCCTCTTCAGAGATCCCGACGTCTTTGACTTCGCCTACATGCCCGACCACCTCCACCACCGCGACGCCAGGAACTCGCCTTCCTCCTCCTGGGCGCCGGCCCCCGGAACGCCGTCCTCCGCGGGCCGCTGGGGACCGGGAAGACCACCACCGTCCGCTGGATCTTTTCCATGGCCCGGGAGGAGCCCGGGCAGGTCGCCTTGGCCTACATCAACTGCCACCACGACCACACTCAGCTCGCCGTCTACCGAAGCATCTTCGAGCAGGTCTGCGGCTGCCCGGCGCCGCTGGCCGATACCTCGATGAGGTCAAGTGGGGGATCGCCGCCGAGCAATCGAGTACCTCGCCCCCACTGGAGGCGTGGTCGAGATCCGGGCGCTCGCCGACGGCGCGACGGTCTCTCTGCACAACCCTATCAGGGAAGGATATTCACCGATGCAAAGACCCCCTGCATCTCCGGGGTGATGAGTGGATCCGGGAGCTCGGAGAGGGTTAACCCGGGAGCATGACGAAACCTATTTGAGGTAGCCACGATTATTATATCATATCCAGAGGTGGAGTGACAATGGCAAAACCAATCGAACTCGGGCTTACCCTTGAGGGCGAAGATGCCCGGCGTTTCCATGAGTACATGGAGAGG
>DAOSER010000286.1:0-1893 GCA_035363235.1 Methanoculleus sp. | reverse complement strand
ACTCCGCGATCCAGTCCTTCCCGGTCGTCGCGAGGTGCCGGAGTTCGTCGAGTTTGGCGTTGAACCCTTCCCGGATCATCCCGCCCGCCAACGCACGTGCCGGGGGGTCGTCCACGATCGCCCGGCCGACGAGGTCGATGACGTGACCGTGCTCGCTCATCGCGTCGAGGGCTTCGCGGACCAGGGCCGGGGCACTGGCGTCAAAGAGCATCTTTACGTCCGGGATGGCGCACAGAGAGTCCTTGAGCGTTGCAAGGTCCCGGGGCCCGGCGTTCCCGTAGGCGATCCTTCCCGCTATCCGTTCGATGTCGGCGAAGTCGCCGAGCGTCGCGCGGAGCGCCTGCCTCTCAAGCGCGTGCTCAAAGAACCACTCCACCGCATCGAGCCGTGCCTCGATGGCACCTTTCCCGAGCAGGGGGGCGATCAGGAACGACCGCATCGCCCGGCTTCCCATCGATGTCTCCGTGACGTCGAGCGCGGATAGCAGGGTGTTTGCGTCGCCCTCACCCCGGATGCCCGTCGTGATCTCCAGGTTCCGCAGGGTGATCGCGTCGAGCGCCATGTTTCCCGACGGAACCCGTGTCGAGAGCCCCGAGATGTGGGAGAGGGACGACTGCTGCGTATCCTGTGCGTAGCAGAGCGCCGCCCCGGCCGCGGCGATCGTGCCCGGCATCTCCGCGCACCCGTAGCCGTCGAGCGTCGCCGTCCCGAACTGTCCGCAGAGCCGCTCGTATGCCGCATCTGCGTCGAAGGCGTCGTCGCGGTAGCGGCTCACCGTCACCCCGATGGCTTCGAGACGGCCGGGAAGCCCTTCGCCGAGGCTCTCGGGGACGATCGCCTCCGTCGGGCGGTACCTGACGACTTCCGAGACGATCTCGGCGTAGTCGCGCCCGCCGCTCCCGGAAGAGACGAAGAACTCGCCGGTGGAGACGTCCAGGAACGCGAGCCCGAAGGTCTCGTTCCGGTCGGGGGCGACCGCCATCAGGTAGTGGGCGCCGGCTGAGGCGAGCATCGAGGAGTCGATCAGGGTTCCCGGAGTGATCACCCGGGTGACGTCCCGCTTCACCACGCCTTTTGCGGTCTTCGGGTCCTCCACCTGATCGCAGATCACCACCTTGTAGCCCTTGTTCACCAGGCGGGCGATGTAGCCGTCGGCGGCGTGGTGGGGGACGCCCGCAAGCGGCATCCGGTCGCCGTTCTTATCCCTGCCCCGGGCCGTCAGGGTGATGTCGAGTTCCCGGGCCACCACGCCGGCGTCCTCACCGAAGGTCTCGTAGAAGTCCCCCATCCGAAAGAAGAGGACGGCATCGGGGTATCGGGCCTTCGCTGCATAGTACTGCCGCATCGCCGGGGTTGGTCCGTCGGTCATCGTTTCTCCTTATAGAATCCGCACGGAGTCACATAAGGGTACTGTCCCCGAAATCGGCCGGAACGGGCTCCGATTTACTGCACCACTCCGGCGGCCCCCGGCAAATTAAATACGTCCGGAACGCGTACCTGGAACACGATACTGTATGTCGGCGACTATCGCAGAAAAGATATTCTCGCAACGGTGCGGGAGATCCGTCCGCGCGGGGGAGGTGGTGATGGCGCCGGTGGATGCGGCGATGATCCACGACATCACCGGTCCCCTGGCGGTTCGGGTCTTTTGCGAGATGGGTGGAGAGCGCGTATTCGATCCCGAACGGATCATTATGCTCTTCGACCACCAGGTGCCCGCCGACTCGATACCAGCTGCCGAGAACCATGTCTTCATGCGGCAGTTTGCGGATGAGCAGGGGATCCACAACTACGACCTCCTCGAAGGCGTCTGCCACCAGGTCGTGATGGAGAAGGGACGGGCGGCGCCGGGCGAGATCATCGTCGGGACCGACTCCCACACCTGCACCTACG
>DAOSER010000285.1:0-1895 GCA_035363235.1 Methanoculleus sp. | reverse complement strand
CGTCTTCGAGCAGAGTTACGAGGGGATCGAGGGCGACTCCGCGTCGAGCACCGAACTCTACGCCCTCCTCTCCGCGCTCTCGGGTCTTCCCATAAAACAGTACCTCGCCGTCACGGGTTCGGTGAACCAGAGGGGCGAGGTCCAGGCAATCGGCGGCGTCAACGAGAAACTGGAGGGGTTCTATGAGGTCTGCAAGGCCAAAGGGCTTAACGGGAACCAGGGTGCTCTGATTCCGGCAAGCAACGTCCAGAACCTGATGCTGAAAGAGGAGATAGTCGAGGCCGCGAAGGCGGGGAAGTTCCGGATCTACCCGGTGCGGACGATCGATGAGGGGATCGAGATCCTCACGGGCGTTCCGGCAGGCGAACGGCGGGAGGACGGGACCTACGAAGAGGGGACGGTGAACTATCTGGTGGACCGGCAGCTCCGGGAGATGGCGGAGACGATGCGCGGATTCCAGCCGATGCCGGCGAAGTGACCGGGATGGAGCGGAAACGGTCGGTCTACATGGACCATGCGGCGACGACGCCGGTGCGGCCGGAGGTCGCCCGGGCGATGCTCCCCTACTTCTCGGAGCGGTTCGGGAACCCCTCCTCACTCTACGCTCTCGCCCGTGAGGCAAAAGAGGCGGTGGAGGAGGCGCGGAGACGCGTGGCGGCGGCGATCGGTGCAAAGCCAGAGGAGATCTACTTCACCTCAGGCGGGACGGAGGCCGACAACTGGGCGATCAAAGGGATGGCGGCGGCGAACCGAAAGAAGGGCGACCATATCGTCACCTCCTCAATCGAGCACCACGCGGTGCTCCACACCTGTCAGGCTCTGGAGAAGCAGGGCTACCGGGTCACCTATCTGCCCGTCGATGAGTTGGGGCGGGTGGAGCCGGGGAAGGTCGAGGAGGCGATCACGGATGCGACGATCCTCATCTCGGTGATGGCCGCGAACAACGAGATCGGGACGATCCAGCCGGTCAGGGCGATTGCAGAGATTGCGCACGACCATAAGGTGCCGTTCCATACCGACGCCGTCCAGGCGATCGGGGCCCTTCCAGTGGATGTGAACGCGATGGGAGCCGATCTCCTCGCCATCTCCGCCCACAAGTTCGGCGGCCCGAAGGGGACCGGGGCGCTCTATATCCGCAGGGGGACCCGGATCGGGACGTTCATCGACGGTGGGGCCCAGGAGCAGGGAAGACGGGCCGGGACGGAGAACGTGCCGGGGATTGTCGGGCTCGGGAGGGCGATCGAACTTGCGGTCGCCGGGATGCCCCGAAACGCTCCCCGGCTTGCCGCGATGCGGGACCGGCTGATCCGGGGGATCCTGGATACGATCCCGAACAGCCGCTTAAACGGCCATCCGACGGAACGGCTCGCAAACAACGTGAATGTCGCGTTCCGCTATATCGAGGGGGAGTCAATCCTGCTCATGCTCGATGCATTCGGGATTGCGGCGTCGACGGGGAGCGCCTGCACCTCGGCGTCGCTTGAGCCCTCGCACGTCCTGACCGCCTGCGGCCTCCCGCCGGAGCACGCCCACGGTTCGCTCCGGCTCACCCTCGGGTACGCGAACACCGATGACGACGTCGACTACGTTCTTTCGGTTCTTCCCGGGATTATTGAACGGCTGCGATCGATGTCGCCGCTCCGGGGGGAGGCGTGAATGGCGGGGATCTTTCGAGCCTACGACATCCGGGGGCGCTATCCGGACGAACTCAACGAGGCGACAGCGCAGCGGATAGGGAACGCATTTGTGGCATTCCTCGCGGCGGAGAGGGTTGTCGTCGGGCGAGATATGCGGCTCTCGTCGGAGTCGCTTGCCCGGGCATTCACTCGCGGGGCGGTCGAGGCCGGGGCGGAGGTCGCCGATGCCGGCGAGGTGAGCACCCCGCTCCTCAACTA
>DAOSER010000284.1:0-1960 GCA_035363235.1 Methanoculleus sp. | reverse complement strand
CTTATCTACTCTGGTTGCGATGCTAATAAAGACACCAGCGCATGGCACGACGGATCACGATACCGGTTCGGTCCTTCGGCTCCGAGGTCGGGGTGCCGGAGGTTCCGGAACTCGCGGAGTGGCTTAAGGAGAGGCGGGGAAAGGAGGCGGACCTCACCACCTACCGGCTCGAGCGCTCGCTCGATGCCCAGGAAGGTGTGGCGATACCCGCAGCCGGCGGCCTCTTCTACGCCGAGCGGTTGAGCGCGGCATTCCAGGGTATGGCGGACGGGGTGCTCGTCGACGAGCCGGGCATCGACCCGTCCGTCGTGGCAGCGGATGCGCACCTCGTCTGCGGGAGGCGAAAGGAGGCCTGGTTCTCCCTTCCGGCCCCGCACATGCTCGGGTTCCGGGACGGCTATATCGGCGATGAGGAAGAGTTCTCTGAGACGATCGCGGAAGGGTATGCCCGTCTCGTGCGGGAGATGCGCGATCGGGGTGTGCAGGGCCACGTCCTGGTCGCGGATACGGCAGACGCGATCGAACTTGAGATGCTGGCCGGCAGAAAGATACTCTTCTTCCCCCGGAACCCGGAGACGTTCGACCTCGAACTCCTGCTGGAGTACCAGGGCGCTCTCGTCCTCCCGGCCCATGACCTCGACCGGGCAGCGGACCTGATGGAGCGGTTCCGCGTCAGGAGCCTGATCCTGCTCGATGCACAGGCAGAGGACCTTGCGGCGGCGGCCGAACTCGCCGACCCGGATATGCTCGAGGTCGGCGGTTACTGCGAGAGCGGCTGCCCGGACTACTGGAAGCAACTGGTCGACCGGGCGTTCATCGCGCGATAGATTCCGCGATCCCGGCAAGGCGGCGGTAGTGGCGGGTCCTTTTTATGAGCCAGAAGAGGAAGCGGTCCAGGAGGTTGAAGGGAAACGTGCCTCCGGCTGCGTGGGGGTGCCCTCCGCCGGAGAACTCCCGGGCGATGAGGTGGCTGACGGGGGGGACGGAGCGGATGGAGATACGGCCGTTTGAAGAGACGATCACCTCGATATCGGTGCCGAGTTCGTCGCGGATGGTGTGGGCGGTCTCGCTCGGGTAGCCGTAGAGAGGGGCGAACGCGATCCGGTAGCGGCCGTCCTCGATGATGGTGGTGTGCTTGAGGCTCTTTTTGATATCCCGCTCCATCTCCCTGACGATTCCGGCATACTCGCTCTCGACCCTCGCGTCGATGATCGTGCCGCGGACGAGGTTGTCGCGGACGTACTCCCGGCAGCCCTTCCGCATCACCACCTGGCCGAGCATCTTCGACCGGGGGTCCTGGTGCTTCCAGAGGTCGTAGTCGCAGACCACCCGCGCGATCTCTTCGGCCACTGGATCGCCGCTGGCGAGGTCGCGGGCGACGATCCCGGTCGCGCAGGTGGAGACATCGATGTGGAGGAGGCTCGTCTTCGCATCAACGGCCCGGACTTCCTCGTCCTTCCAGCGGTGGTGGTCGCGCCACTCGATCCGCCACCCGTTGGAACGCGCCTTCGCCAGCCGCTGCTCGACGCCCTGCTGGTAACCGAGATCCGAGATGCTGAGGAGGTCGCCCCGCCCCGGGGAGCCGGCAACTGCGTCGAGGAGAGAGAGGAATTTGCCGACCGAAGCCCAGACGGTGAAGACCTCTCCGTACGTCCTGCGGTGGATGGCGTCGCTCCCGACGGCATCGAGGTCGTTATGCGTGAGATGCACGACGGTCTCCGTCCTCCCGGAGAGCGCCTGCATAAGGTTCGTCCCCCGGTTATCCGGCTTCTGATCGTTTCGGCCCATTGTTCCTTTACATCGATGTACAACGTGATAAACAGGCGGTTCGGATTCCGTTGCCATGCTGCTACCCGGCACGGGGGGCTGCCCGCCCGGGAAGCACAGAATTTATTAGGGACGACCGACAACACTGTAAGGCAGGAGCCCCTGTAGCTCAGACTGGGAGAGCGCCAGACTG
>DAOSER010000283.1:0-1962 GCA_035363235.1 Methanoculleus sp. | reverse complement strand
CGCTGTCACCCGATACCAGTTCTTTGATGTAGAGGCCCGCTTCGCCGACGACTTCGACCCAGTATCTGCCGTCTTCTTCGCCAGTACACCTGATATCGAGGACCTGCCGTTCCCGAACTTTATCTGCCCGTCGGTGTGACACCCTATTCGGGGTGCGCTGTCGTATCGTTACACCTTTTAACTGATCGAGGGCCATCCTGAACTCATCTGGGGTTACAGAACCGTCGATCTCGACCAGGATCCTGTATTTTTTATGCGCTTTGTCGGATTTAAGGCTTTGCACCATCTTCCGATCCGCCCATCCGGTCAGATGGACCGCCACCCGCCCTTCGGCCTTTTGGTTGATCTCCTCCTCAAGCAGAGCAAGGTCCACCGAGCGCTTCCGCGGCGCCTCGACCTCCATAACAAAGGGGCGGCCCGACCCGAGCATCCGGGCGTCGATATCCTCCCGGCCGGCTCCGTGCAGGACAGCGTTTGCTGCGTCGAACGCCTCGACCGTCGGGCGGCCGATCAGTTCCTCGACGGAATCGGCGTACTGCTTGCCGGTGAAGTTGCACTTCTCGCACCCGGCTCCCCGGCACGCCCGGCAGTCCCAGTGGGTCTGGGGGATGCCCCGCTCGTACTTCAGGTACCGGCCGGCGAAGAAGACGGGGTTTACCTGCACCTCAACGGTGCCCTCGGCAAGGTCGAGGATCGCCACAATGTCGGGCTTCTTCAGGTCGGCCGGCTTCCCGGTGAGGGCCGAGACGGCTTTGCCCACCTCCCGGTTCATCTCCGCCTTCAGCGGTTCGGGGTCGCGGAGGGCAAGATCGCTCCAGACCATCTCCTCGCTCTCCGTGACAAGCGGCGGCACTTTCGTTCCGATGAGGAATGTCGCGAACTCGATGCCGGCGAGCGCCTCGACGACCTTCTCCGCCCAGTCTTCGGTGCGGGAGAGTTCGCCGCCGCAGATCCAGCAGGACTCCGGGTCCGGTTCGTGGTGCAGCTCGTTTGCCGCGATCTCCCGTGTTATCCGCAGAGCCCGGCCTCGCTCCTCGTTTGTCAGCGAAAATGACCGCTTGCCGAAGAAACGCCCGAGGCAGTGGTTGCAGGTTTCGCCGTATCCAAGAATTGCTTCTACCTCTTCGATGATATCCATCAGGATTCCCTCCGGTCCATCTCATTCAAGAGGACGGTGATCGTGTGATCGGCATGCAGCGATCGCGGCCCCACCGAGTAGCGGGGGTAGCCCTCGATGAGCGTCTGCTCTTCGAGGGTGAAGTTGTGGTGGTCGGAGAGGAGATACGACTCAGGGAGCGCCTGAGCCGTCCTGACATCCTCCCCCGCCTCATCGAGGACCGCAAACGGGATCTCGGCAAGCAGCCGGGAGAGCCCGCCGCGGCGGACGTAGACGCCCGGAGTCGACTCCCGGAACTCGTCCCCGCAGGGGATCGAGAGCGCCTTCTTGATCAGGGCGGCGCTGCTCCGCTCGTCCGGCGAGAGGTGCCGGACAACGCTACCCCGGAAGAGGACGGTCTTCTCGGGGCCGGGCTCCCCGCAGAGAACGAGGTAGCACTCGACGTCCCGCCGCAGATCGTGAGAAAGGAAGAACGCAGAGTTGACGCACCGGCAGAGGACGTCCATCCTCCCGCCGCTTCCGGGCAGATCGTTGAGGCTGAAGGTGCCGCTCGTCACGGCAAGGTGGCCCACGACGGCAAACCGCTTCATCTACTGGGTCCGCCGAACTTCTTCATCATGCGCTGCATGTTGAACTTGCCGCCGCTCATGCCCCGCATACCCTTCAGGGCACGCTGCATGATCTTGTAGTACTTGATGAGGTCCCGGACATCGTCGGGCATCACCCCGGCGCCCCGGGCAATTCGCTGGATCCGGGAACTCCCGATCACCGACGGGTCGTCGAGTTCCGGGGGCGTCATCGAGTCCATGATCACCTTGTAGCGCTGCATCTTGGTGCTGGTGATG
>DAOSER010000282.1:0-1986 GCA_035363235.1 Methanoculleus sp. | reverse complement strand
GGCGGTCGATATGTTCTTTGCGGCGTAGAGGACGGGGTCGACCGCCTGGACTCCTATGAGGACGAGGACGAGGACGGCTGCCGCGGCAAGGATGGTGTGCGAGGCCCGGGCGTTCATGCGGCAAGGATCTCCAGTATCTTTTGGACGACGATGTAGGCGAAGAGGGCGACCCCCGCGGCGATGAGGTAGCCGATATACCGCATGTAGCGCGGCCGCGAGAAGGCCCCGTCGATCAGGACCGCGACGACTAAAAGCCCGATCAGGGCGAGGACGAAGAAGACCTCGAGGTCGAGCGTGCGGGAGAGGACCATGAAGAAGGCGATGATGATGAGCCAGACTGCGAGTACGGCCGCAGCATAGTATTTCTTCGCACCCGCCATTCTGACTAACTTTTCACTCTTTAAAAGATAATTCTATTGGAACTGTGCTTTCTATGTATGGGCGGGAACGGGAGAATCTGCCGGCCTGCGGCGGGGGAATGCCGTCTGCCGGCCCGGGATTCGCCTCCGCGCCTTTGCCGGGCGGAGGGTATCAGCGGATGGACCGCACCGGTTCCTCTCCGTGGGTACGTATCCATCGGGTCATCTCTTCCGGGGTGTCGTAGCGTTCGGGGTCCTCCATGTACCCCTCGAAGCGGCGGGCGTCGTCGCCCTCCAGGTAGAGGCCTAATTCAATCTTCTGGGCCATATCGCCACTATCCTCGCAGAGTTCGATGTGTCAGGGTGTACCTCTGGCATCCGTGTAGATATACGTTATTACCCCGTTTGCCGGCACACGTCTTCGCGGTCAGGTTCGTATCTGGAGGTTTCGGAGCATCCTGTGTCATCTCATCGGCAAGGAATGCTTTCTTTCCTTCCGGGGTATATCGTGCAATCCGGTCGGTGCATTTCCTGATGCGGAGCGTGGCATCCTCACAGCGGCACCGCCTCCGCCATCACCCGGTCCCTGATAAACCAGTGCAGGGATACGGGCTCGGCAACATCGACGGGGATCCCGAGCAGTGCCTCCAGCTCCGACTTCAGGGCAACGATGTCGAGGAGGCTTCGATCCGGTTCGAGGTCGATCAAAAGGTCAAGGTCGCTCCCCACGCACCACGGAGTCGAAGATGCGGACGTTGTGTGCGCCGTGGCGTGCGTCGATATCGCAGATCCGATCTCGCTCGGCCTTGACCCGCTCTAAGATCTCCGCCCCATCTTTCATATCTTCTCGTTTGAAGATGTGGGGGACAACCCCCTTGAAGCTTGCCATACAATCGACTTCAAAACGCACATGTCTGCCTACAGCCGGCGGATAGGCTTTGCCAGGCAATCTCCCGGCACACCCCGTCGCGCTCCCCGCCGGCCCGGCCTTTGTTCCCGGTGTGGGGGGTATATCTACTACCGTACCAGCTGATCCCCGGGGTGGTTTGCCTCCCGGTCTTTATCGAGGAGAACATTCTTGCTCAACCATGCCGATGGGTATCTATCCTGATCGTGGATAATAACACGTCCGGGTGTGCTTTCCGCGATCCGCGGATCGTTGTGGGGATGGATGTCATGGCAGGTATTCTCGTGAGGGAACTCTCCCCCGAACACCGGAGAGAGGCACTGGATTTTGTTACTTATCTCCTCCAGAAACAGAAGCGGAAACAGGGTAGACCACTCCGGCAGACCTGGGCAGGGGCGCTTCGCCGGTACCGGGATACCTGCACCGCTCTCGATCTGCAGAGAGAGTCGCTCTCCCCGCCGGCCCGGTTTTGTTCCCGGTATGGATGAGGTATATCCATGATGGGCACAGATCACACTCTGATGACGGTTACGGAGTTTATCCCCGTATCGCAAAAGACATACGAGGAGATCTCAAGTCTCTTGGGTCCCGACAGAACGTTTGACGAGATCATCGCGAACCTGGTGGAGCAGGCGAAGAAGCAGCAGCTTGAGGATGATGTCGAAGCGATCCTTGCCCGCAACCGGTTCGCGGGGATATAGTCGTGGCGTTCCGGGTTCT
>DAOSER010000281.1:0-2018 GCA_035363235.1 Methanoculleus sp. | reverse complement strand
CTCTCAATCGTGCTCCCGACCAGTCGGCCGGCGTGTCGATGTCCTCTCCCTCCCCGACCAAAATAACAACCCTCATCCATCCTCCACCCCCAATCTCTCCGGAGGAGTGATTACCGGATGTCCCCCGCCGTTCTGTATCGCCAGTTGCCCGGAGTCGGCCTCTCCGGGTTCATAACAAAGTTCCGGGAAGCCGCCGCCCGTGACCCGTTCGGTACCGTCTTCATCGTCCCGACCTCGAGCCTCGCCCGGGATCTCCGCCTCGTTCTCCTCAAGCGGCCGGGTACACCGCCCTGTCCCGGGATGCGCCCGCGCCTGCCCCTGTCCCATCCGGCCCGGCATCGTGAGGGTTAAACCCCTGCCCGACATACCAATCAGGCACCTATGGCACCAATACAACACGGCGACACTCTGCTCCTGCATTTCACCAGCACCCGCCCCGACGGCGAGGTCTTCGAGGATACCCGAACCGGAGAACCGGTCCGGATAACTCTCGGCAAGGACCAGATCAATCCCCTCTTTGAGAGAGCGCTGATCGGCAGAAACCGGGGTGAAACGGTGACTGTGGTGCTGCCCCCGGAGAAGGCCTACGGGAGCTATCGCAAACAACTCGTGATCACGATAAAACGCAAGAAACTGGAGCTCGACCACGAACCGGTCCCCGGAGAGTTCATCGGGGTCGAGGTGATGGGAAAACCCTGCCTGGTGACCGTCGTCGACAAAACCGACAAGACCGTCACGGTCGACGCAAACCACCCGCTTGCAGGCGAGACGGTCACCTATGCGATCACCGTCGTGGCGATTCTCCCGCGGGACGGATAGACCTGCGCCGGGCTTGCGGGAATCTCCCAACAACAATCTTCATGACCCGGCGCGATCGATAGGCGCCGTCATCTGGAGTTGTCATCATGAAGATACTCGGTATTAACGGGAGCCCCCGGGGCGAAAGAAGCGCCACCCTGCGTCTCATCATCGCGGTCCTCGACGGCGCGAAAGAAGAAGGAGCAGATATCGATCTCGTGAACCTCATAGACCTCGATATCAAATTTCGGAACGCTTGCAGCGCCTGTTTCCAGGAGGGCAGATGCGTTGAGGAAGACGATTTTCCGGGGTTGTACGCGAAGATCAAGGCTGCCGACGGGCTTGTGCTCGGGTCGCCCGTGTACATCGACCATGTCACCGGCCAGATGAAACTGTTCATCGACCGTATGGCCGATGGAATCCAGTGTCAGGCATTCTCGGGAAAGTATGGATGCTCGGTCTCCACCTCGGGCGACCATGCCGAGCAGGAGGTTGCTAAATACCTGAACCACTTCCTCCAGATGCTCGGTGCGACACCGGTCGGCAGCGTGGGGGTCGCGATCCGAAAAGACCGGGATACCCTGACCCGGTCGGAAGAGAGTGCACGTGAACTCGGCAAGACACTCGCTGAAGCGATCCGGACCCGACGGCAGTACCCGGAGATCGAAGCGTTCCACGAACGGTATCAGAAAAAGTTCGAAGCGGTCATCACCGGGGAAAAACCCGAATGGCCGGGTGATTACGAGCGCTGGGTCGACCAGGCCTGGGTCTGGTGAACCCGCGGCCTGATCGTTCACAGATCACCCGGATAAGCTCCTTCCGGCCAGATACGAACCTTGAGCCGAAAGAGAAGATCCGGTCTGGGAGTGAAGAGCCGTCGCCGCCTCTACGACGGCTGCGGTTCTCTCCCCGGAGCCGTGGACAACCCGGCAACGCCGTTCACCGGGATGGAGAAGACGATAGCCCGGGCATCGGTCTGGGGGCCTGCCTCGGCGACGATCGCCTCCATGATACTGCATCTCGCCTCCCCCTTCGCGACGATCAGGATCAGATCCTTCTCGGGCAGGATGGTCACGCCGAAGAACTTCTCCATCTCCTTTGCGCCGGTGCCCCGAGCGTGGACGACGGTTCCTCCCGTAGCTCCCGCACCCTTGGCCGTCTCCATGACGACATCGGCAAACCCCCGGTTTGCAATAACCACGATCAGATCGTGCTCTCCT
>DAOSER010000280.1:0-2032 GCA_035363235.1 Methanoculleus sp. | reverse complement strand
GACCCTTGTCGTGGATCGTGAACGTCATCGGTGCGCCGACACGGGAGCGCTTCATGCGCTGGTCGTGGTCGAAAGCACGCCACTCGGGACCGCGGTCGATGAACTCCTCATCGAGAACGAGACCGCAGTTCTGGCACACCAGCTCGGCGCGCTCGTAGTCGTGGACGAGCTGACGGCTGCCGCACTCGGGGCAGACGGACTGGACACTCTCCTCGGTGCGCTTCTTCTCCGTCTCCTTGACCTTCTGCTCCCCTCTCTTCTTCAGGGCCTCACGCTGCAACTGCAGCTGTTTCAACTTTTCTACTTCTGCCATCGATTATACACCTATTTTGCAAATATCTTCTCGCCAACCTGTACGGAGCAGCCATTGTAGCAGAGAACTACGGCATAGGGAGATGATATATTCCCAAAGATGTCAACTACCTTCCCTACGGGTTTTAACCGGCGATCTACTGCCTCACCGTAGAGGCGGGGCAACTGTGCAGCATCACATCGCAAGATTAACAAGCGATTGCCGCAAACACTTACAGAACGTCCGATTAGCCGCAAACTGCAACCTCTAGGGGATACTATAGTCGGAGGTATTTAGTAACATATATATATTGACTCTAAGGATATAAAAATGTTTTGCTAAAATATAAATACCACATCTCACTTCTGAAGAAGCCGATTTATATCCAGAGAGAGAGCCTCCCGGGATTCTGCCTCCGTCAAGCCGGCGCCGAGCGCTACGACCCACCGGGCTTCCTTTGACATCAGATCGGACGGCGCATGCGTATCGGAATCGACCACAAGCTGGCAGCCGGCTTCCCGCGCCACCCGCACCACGTGGCCGTTGGTGCGGTTGTGTCCTGCCCGGGAAGTTATTTCGAGCGCCACCCCGTGCTCCCTGGCTGCGCGGACGTCCTCGACCGCTATGAGTCCCGGATGGGCAAGCACGTCCACGTACTCACACGTGCAGGCAGCACGGTTGGTCCCCGGGGTGACCGGCTCCACCACCGTCTCGCCGTGGACCACGACGATATCGGCACCGAGCCGTTTTGCTTCGTATGCAAACGCCGGGATCAGGGACGGCGGGACGTGGGTGAGTTCCACCCCGACGAGCAGGTCCACGCCGTAGCACCGTGCCGATTCCCGGCATTTTCCGACCGCCTCCACCAGATGCGCGAGGTTGGAGGCGTCCGCGTGATCGGTGATGGCGAGTGTATCGTAGCCGAGCACAGCAGCCCGGCGGAGCAGCTCCGTCGGGAGGAGTTCGCCATCGGAGAGGCCGGTATGAGTATGCAGGTCGTACATCGTGGTCACTTCCGGCCGGCAAGACCGCGGGCAACCTTCCGGATCAGGTCTTCCTTGCTTCCTTCCCATTCCGCCACGATCCGGCCCTCGCGCTCCGCCCACCGGGCGGGGTGGTGGTGCTCCTCGACCCGGTGCGGGACCTTCATCTTCCGCAGAACAGCCTCGATGGCGGGAAGATCCGGAGACTTTACGCCGAGACTTTTCGCGACACGGCGCCCCTCCCGCCGCTCGAGCGTTGCGTTGAAGTAGCAGGGGTACAGGATGCGTTCAGCGCTCATTGTTGTATGATCTGGGTAGTTAACCTATAAACAGATCATGATCACAGTACTTACCATGCATCATATCGACGTCCATGTGGAGAAGGACATCTACGACGTCAACAACCGCATTGCAGACGCCAATGCAAACCACCTCAAGGATCACGGCATCCGGGCGTTCGACCTCCTCGGCGCCATCGGATCCGGGAAGACCGCCCTGATCGAGCGGCTCGTACCGCTGATCCGTGAGAGGGGGCTCCGCGCCGGTGCCATCGCCGGGGATGTCTACGGCGACGATGATTTCAGAAGGATCGTCGCCCTCAATGTCCCGGCTTACAACGCAAACACCGGAAAGGAGTGCCATCTCGACGCCCATCTGGTGGAGCACGCCATCGAGCATCTCCCGCTGGATCAGATCGACATCCTCTTCATCGAGAACGTCGGCAACATGGTCTGCCCGACCGACTTCCGGCTGGGCG
>DAOSER010000279.1:0-2036 GCA_035363235.1 Methanoculleus sp. | reverse complement strand
GGTTGATGACGTTGTCGAGCTCGTCGAGCATCCTGACCATCTGGAGGAGCTCGACGTCCCGGCCCTGGTACGATTGGGCGATCTTTTTCCGGGCAAGGGCGGTGCAGACGGAGCGCAGCAGGTCGACGTACTCCTCACGGGTCCGGGCGACCCCGCAGTCCCGGGCAACCTCCCAGTCGATGGGGACGAAGGAATCCATACCGGTGCGGAGCGCGGCCGCCCGCTCCGCGAGCGCGGCCGGATCGGTGCCGGCGGCCCGGCACCCCTCCTCGTCGACGTCTCCGAACCAGTAGCGCTGTAGCATGGTACGGTATTGGTGCCCGGTCGATATAAGGGTAAACCGAATGGTAACCGCTATCCGGGAGCCGCCACATACCCTGCAACCATGCTCTCGCAGGTAGCCGCCTCCCTCCCGGAGTTCTTCGTCGGCATTCTCCTCCTCGTCAAGGGCGCCGACTTCTTCGTCGGCGGAGGAAGCGGGCTTGCCACCCGGTACCGGGTCTCGCCGGCGCTGATCGGGTTCACCGTCATCGCGTTCGGGACGTCCCTCCCGGAACTCGTGGTGAACCTCCAGGCCGCCGCTGCCGCGGAACCCGACCTCGCGCTCGGGAACATCGTCGGGAGCACCATCGCTAACATCGCCCTCGTCCTTGCCGTCGTGGCCGTCGTCAACCCGGCAGCGCTCCGGGAGGAGGGGGCGAAGCCGTTCGGGCAGGTTGCCATGATGCTTGCGGCGGCCGCCTTCTTCTCGCTTCTCGCCCTTCGGGGAGTCTTCGACCTTCCCGCCGGCATTGCCATGCTCGTGGCCTTTGCCCTTGTCATGGCGGTGCTGTGGCGACAGGGGGCATCTACGGAGGAGACGTTTGAGAGTCAGGGTATCCGTGACTACCTCCTCACCGGCGGAGGGCTCATTGCGGTCATCCTCGGCTCCCGGCTGCTGGTCGAGTCCGCAACCCGGCTCGCCGTCGCCTTCGGGATCAGCCCGTTCGTCATCGGCATCACCATGGTCGCCGTAGGCACGTCGCTCCCGGAACTCGCCACATCCCTCGTGGCTGCGGTGCGGGGTGCAGGCGGAATATCGGTCGGGAACGTTGTCGGCAGCAACACCTTCAACCTCCTCTTCGTGATGGGATGCGCGGCGATCGTCCTGCCAATCACGGTGGGCTCATACGCCGACATCCTCGTCATGTTCGGGTTTGTCGTTGCTATCCTGCCGTTTTTCTCTTCCCGGGCACGGGTACGACGGGGATGGGGACTCGCGATGCTCCTCGCGTACGCCGGGTATATCGGCCTGCTCTTCGGGCTTATATGATCCCGAAGGAGTAGGCCATCACGGGGACCATGATCGCGCCCATGCAGTAGACCCGGCGGATGTTGACGAGAGTCGGCACATAGCCGACCGCCGTTGCGAGGAGAAGGACGAGCCCCCCGAACGGACCGCAGAGGAAGAGGGAGAGGAGGACGACGAAGGCGATGACACCGTAGTTGAGGTTCGTGACGTTCACGCCTCCGAACCATCCGGCCATCGACGATAGGAGAACGGTCAGGAGGTAGGCGCCGACCGCGGCGATCGCGCCCGCAAGGAGGACGGCGGTGGCCGGCGGTATCTCCTCGAGCGCCCCTATCGCCGCCATTACACCGCTCCGCGTCCGGGCTATGGCATAGAACGCCGCAAGCCCGAGGAAGGCGTTCACGGTGTTCGCGGCGCTGGTCGCGAGGATGTATTCCCGGGGATTGGAGTCGTAGCCGACGACCGAGGTGAGAAGTGCGTTTGCCGTGGCGCTCGAGAGACCGGGGAGCCAGCCGACAAGGGCGCCGGCGGCCGAACCGAGCAGGGAGCCCCGGGAAAGAGCGCCCGCGGGAAGGTCTATCCCCGAAAAGTGCTGCTCCGGCATGACCCCGTGCGACGCCTTGAGGAGGACCGCTATCCCGAAGAGACCGGAGAGGAGAGGCATCAGCACTCCGGACTCGCCGCCCGCCGGCCAGGCGAGGAAGGAGTAGCCGAGGGAGAAGAGCCCGAGGATCCCCGAGACCGA
>DAOSER010000278.1:0-2037 GCA_035363235.1 Methanoculleus sp. | reverse complement strand
AGAGCCCCTGGCAGTGCCTGCTCACGACGGATAACCCGAACGGTGCGCCGTTCGTAAAATACCCGGAGATCGTCGCCCTCCTGATGAGCAAGAAGTACCGCGACGCCGAGTTCGCCACGATCCATCCCGATACCGAAGCACGGGTGCCCCTCCCGGCAATCGAGCGGGAGATGGACTGGTACGAGATCGCGGTGATGACCCGGGCCGGCCAGGCAAAGGCGCTCGGGCTCCAGGACCTTGGGAAAGGCCATCTCGCGCCGGGCGCCGATGCAGACGTCGCCATCTATCCGCTCCATATCGACGAAGTCGACCCGTCGGCCGAATACCAGAAGGTGATCGATGCGTTCAGCCGGACCGAATACACGATCAAGCGCGGCAGGGTCGTCGCCCGGCGGGGCGAGTGCCTGGTCGACGGGAGCAATGCCACGTTCTGGGTCCGGCCGAAGGTCTCCGAGAACTACGATATGGGTAAAGACCCGGACTTCATCGAGAAGTTCGACCGCTACTACACCGTCCGGATGAGGAACTACCCCGTGCAGGAGGAGTACCTGAACCGGAACCGGTGCATCGAGACGGAGGCGAGGATATGAAGGTCACGCTCGCGATGAAACCCGCGGGAAAGTGGTTCATCCCCATCGAGGCGGAGTCGATCGTCCCGAAGAACTTCCTGGCCGGCACCGATCTCTCGGTCTGGCGCGGAAACCGCGAACTCCGGCTTGATGATGTCTTCTCGGTCTCGGTGGAGGGGGATGCCGACCGGGCGGAGGATGTCGAGGTCGTCCTCTCGGGTGAGACATTCCGGCTGAAGAGGGTCGGCGAGTACATGGACGGCGGCAGGATCACCATCTTCGGGGGTATCGGGATGCACTGCGGCAACTTCATGAGCGGCGGGACCATCGAGGTCCACGGCAACGCCGACGGCTGGCTCGGCCGGGAGATGGCGGGAGGAGCCATCATCTGCCGGGGCGACGCCGCCGACTACTGCGCGTCGGGCTACCGCGGGGGCAGGAAGGGCATGACCGGCGGCACGGTGGAGGTCTTTGGCCGTGTCGGCGATTTCCTCGCGGAGAACCTCGCCGGCGGCACCGTGACCGTGCACGGCGATGCCGGGGATATGCCCGGGGCGGAGATGCGCGGCGGCACGCTCGTCGTCCACGGGGACTGCAGCCGCCCGGGTGCGAACATGAAAGGGGGCTCCTGCTACGTCTACGGCACCGCGCAGGCGATGCTCCCCACCTTCAGGAAGATCGGGACGGTTCGGCATGAGGGACGTACGCTTATCCGGTTTGCCGGGGATATCGCGAACCGTGGGAAAGGAAATCTTTTTGTGAAGGGCTACGAATATCTGGACTGATGGTCAGGCACGAGTGTGGGTTCGAGGCCCCGATATATTGTAAGCGGTGCGGGAGGCCGCTGGAGAACAACGAACGCACGGGCCTTTACTGCCCGCACTGCGGAAGAAGAGTGAGCATGCTCTGCCCGGGCTGCGGGCGCCTGTGGTGATCAGACCCGGTTTTTCACCCACAGGGCATACTGCGCCCTGAGTTCCTGGATATCCTGTTCCGTCAGGTCTTTTTTTCCGGTTTCGTGCAGGTACAGTTCGAGCTGCTCCACCACCCGTTCTGCGTCCAGGAAGTCGTCGACGTCCAGGTAAACCGGCACCCGCTCGACGTTGATCACCTCCCCGCACATGGGACAGAGCCGCCAGCGCTGGTAACGGTCGATATAGTTGAAGGTCTTGCAGCCCGGGCAGCGGATGACGAGGTACATGATTAATGGGAGTTGTGCGGGCGGCCGGATATATAATTATCCATCGTGACTTTTTCTGAGGATGGGGACTGTCCTCCTGGTGGGGATAGTCCTCAAGTGCTCAACAAAGTAATCTAAGTGAGGAGGATATCCCGGTGCAGTGGACCGTGGTGGCTATCGCCATAGGGGGTGGGGCTGACGGGGAGTGCGAGCGGAGCGAGCTTGAGCACCGTTAGGTGCGAGGTGCGAACGGAGTGAGCATGAGAAGACCGAAGGTCTTCGAGGGGG
>DAOSER010000277.1:0-2040 GCA_035363235.1 Methanoculleus sp. | reverse complement strand
TGCCGGTGGACTCGATCCAGGGGCCGACGGTCAAACTCCGGAGCGGGGAGGTGCGCCGGGTGGACGACGCGACGGAGGCCCGGCGGCTCGCGGGGCAGGTCGAGGAGATCCTGGACGTCGGCGAGATGCTGGTCAGTTTCGGGGAGTTCATGGAGAACAACCACCCGCTGATGCCCCCGAGTTACTGCGAGGAGTGGTGGATGCTCGAGGGCGGGGTGCGGCACCCTGAAAATGAACTTGAGGCGATCGAGTTTGCGCTCGACGGTGCACCTCTCCACCCCGACTACACCTACATGTGGGACGACGTCGCCCCGGCCGATATCGCCCGCCTCGCGGAGGCGGTCAGCACCGGCGGGAAGATTGAGGACGGGATGCTGATGATCCCGATCACCGCGGAGACGAAAGCGATCCTCGAGGAACTCCTGGTGCCCCACCACCTTTCAGGGGACCGGATTGCGATCCGTGAGCATCTGGTGCTGCTCGCTTGTCTCGGGCTGACGCTGCAACTTACGAAGCGTCTGGCGTGGCAGGACGCCCCAATGGACAACTCGCTCGCCCTCGTGATGCACCTCTCGGGCTTTACGATCCGCTCGCGGGCGGGAACCCGGATCGGCGGCCGGATGGGGCGGCCGGGGAAGTCGAAGCCGCGGGAGATGCGCCCGCCGCCCCACTCGCTCTTTCCGATCGGGGATGAGGGCGGCGCCCGCCGGTCGTTCCAGGCAGCCTGCTCCTCGAAACCCCGTTCGAACACGGACGGCGGAGTGATCGAGGTTGAGGTCGGTGAGCGGCAGTGCCCCGCCTGCGGCGCCTTCACCTACAAGAACCTCTGCGAGTGCGGTGCGCACACGAACCCGGTCTTCCGATGCCCGAAGTGCGGCAAGGATGTCGGCCAGGACGTCTGCCCACGGTGCAACGTGGGGACAGTCTGTCTCCAGAAGGTCACGATCAACGTAAAAGGCGAGTATTCTGCGGCGATGGAGCGGCTCGGGGTGCGCGAGTCCTCGGTCACGCTCTTAAAGGGTGTGAAGGGGCTGATCTCCCGCGAACGGCCGGTGGAACCGATCGAGAAGGGGATCCTCCGGGCACTACAGAACCTTTATGTCTTCAAGGACGGCACCGTCCGCTACGATATGATCGACCTTCCCCTGACCCATTTCCGGCCGGACGAGGTCGGCGTCCCGATCGAGCGGCTCCGCGAGCTCGGCTACACCCACGACACCTACGGCCGGGAACTCGTCTCGGACGACCAGGTGCTCGAACTGCGCCACCAGGACATCCTGGTATCGGAGGATTGCGGCGAGTGGCTGGTCCGGGTGGCGAAGTTCGTCGACGATCTCCTGGTGCGGCTATACGGGCTCGAACCGTTTTATAGGGTGGAAAAGCCCCTCGACCTCGTCGGGCACCTCCTGATGGGGCTTGCCCCGCACACGAGCGCCGGGGTTCTCTGCCGGCTGATCGGGTTCTCGAAGGCGCCGGTCGGCTACGGCCACCCGTTCTTCCACGCGGCGAAACGACGGAACTGTTTTGCAGGCGATACGGAGATCACCGTCTCCGACGGCCGGCGGTGGATGACGATGCCGATCCGGCAGTTCGTGACGGAGAACTTCGATGTCTCGAAACCCGGCATCGACCATGTGGGAACGTTCTACTCCGATCCGAAGCAGCCGTTCTACGTCCGGAGCATCGACCCGCAGGGAAAGACCAGCCTGAAGAAGGTGACGTCCGTCTCAGTCCACCGCGCCCCGGCGCACCTGATCCGGTTCATGACACGGCGGGGGCAGGTTCTTTCGGTGACGCCCGACCACGCGATGCTGGTCTGGGACACGGATTACCTCCGCAAGATCAGGGCGCTCGAGGTCGCGGTCGGCGACCGCGTCCCGGTGGAGGAGGGCGGGCTTGTCATCAGCGACGTGGTCGTCTCCCGCGAGACCGTGCAGGCGCTCGACGACCGGGTCTATTGCCTGACGGTCGCCGAGAACCATACGCTGGTCGCAAACGGGATCTTCTGCGGGCAGTGCGACGGCGACGAGGACTGCGTGA
>DAOSER010000276.1:0-2057 GCA_035363235.1 Methanoculleus sp. | reverse complement strand
GGGTGTCGATGGAGGCGGGGAAGGAAAAACCCGCCTACACCGCCGCCTGCGGGATCATCGAGCTCGACCCGGCGGACTTTAAGAAGCTGGGAGCTTACCGCAACACTAACGTACGCGTCACCAGCAGTTACGGCAGTGTCATCGTCAAGGCGGTCGAGGCAACCCAGGGCCCTCATCCCGGTGTAGCATACATACCGATGGGGCCCTGGGCAAACATGGTGGTCAACCCGAACACCTACTCGACCGGTATGCCAACATTTAAGGGCACACCAGTCACGGTGGAGGTCGCCAAAAACGAACCTGTCCTCGGCTCACTTGAACTGGTGCGCAAGGGATGCAGGGGTGAGCTGGCATGACCAGGACTGTAACCGACGTAATCTGCCCGTTCTGCGGGACACTCTGCGACGACCTTGAGGTCGTCGTCAGCGACGACAGCAAGGAACTCTACGAGGTCTACAACGCGTGCGCCATCGGCGCCGAGAAGTTCCTCCACTCCCAGGCAAAGGACCGGATCACCCGCCCCCGCATGCGGCAGGAAGACGGCTCCTGGAAAGAGATCTCCTACGATGAAGCAATCGAGTATACCGCCCGGATGCTCACCGATGCAAAGAAACCCCTGATGTACGGCTGGAGTTCCACGAACTGTGAGGCCCAGGCCGTCGGGTCCGAGATCGGTGAGGCCGTCGGCGCTGTCATGGACAACACGGCGACCGTCTGCCACGGCACATCTCTCATCGCGGTCCAGGATATCGGGATCCCGAGCTGCACGCTGGGTGAGATCAAGAACCGTGCCGACCGGATCCTCTTCTGGGGATGCAACCCGGCACACGCCCACCCGCGGCACATGTCCCGCTACTCGATCTTCCCCCGCGGGTTCTTCACCGGCAAGGGCCACACCGGCCGCAAGGTGATTGTCGTCGACCCGCGTCCCACCGATACCGCGAGTCTCGCGGACATCCACCTGCAGGTGGAGCAGGGACGCGACTACGAACTCCTCGATGCACTTCGCGTGGCGTTCAAGGGTGAGAAACTCCCTGACGTCGTCGCCGGCATACCAAAGGAGAGGATTTACGAGGCTGCCGAGACGCTCAAGAGCGGCCGGTTCGCGATCATCTTCTTCGGTATGGGTGTGACCCAGTCGCTCGGGAAGAACCACAACATCGACGCAGCCATCGCGGTCACCCGTGACTTGAACGAGTACACGAAAGCGGCCATCATGCCGATGCGCGGGCACTACAACGTCACCGGCTCCGGCCAGGTCTGGGGCTGGCTGTTCGGGTTCCCCTACGCGGTGGACCTCTCCCGCGGATTCGCCCGCTATAACCCCGGCGAGACGACCTCCAACGACCTGCTCCGCAGGGACGAGGTGGACGCCGTCTTCGTTCTCGGCAGCGACCCCGGTGCGCACTTCCCGTTCAGCTCGGTCAAAAAGATCTACAACCGCCCGTCGGTCGCGATCGACCCGCACGAGACCCCGACCACCGAGGTCTGCAAGGTCCATGTCCCGGTCGCCTTCGTCGGCGTCGAGGTGGGTGGATGTGCCTACCGGATGGACAACGTGCCGATTGAGACCAGAAAGGTCGTGGAGCCCCCGGAGGGCATGATGACCGATGAAGAGTTCCTGAAACACGTCCTTGCGCGTATCAAGGAGATCCAGGGGGTATAAGCGATGGCAGAGTATCTTATCAAGAACGGTTTCGTCTTCGACCCGGTCCTCGGGATCAAGGGCGATGTCGCCGATATCGCCATCAAGGACGGCAAGATCGTCGAGACCAGCGCGGTCAAAAACCCGAAGGTCGTCGATGCCTCGGGTAAGACCGTCATGGCCGGCGGAGTCGACGTCCACGCCCACGTTGCCGGCCCGAAGGTGAACATCGGCCGCAACTTCCGCCCCGAAGACAAGCTCTTCACCTACAAGCCTAAAAGCGGCATCGAGCGGATGCAGGGCGGATTCTCGGTCCCGACAACCCTCCGGACCGGCTACAACTACGCCCGCATGGGGTACACCACGGTGATGGAAGCGGCCATGCCGCCGCTCTACGCCCGGCACACCCACG
>DAOSER010000275.1:0-2059 GCA_035363235.1 Methanoculleus sp. | reverse complement strand
GGCCATGGCCGAGCTCTTCAACGACCCCGACCGGGGCCCGGAGGTGATCCGGCGACTTATCGGGGTCTTCGTGCCGCAGGACTACGACCCCCGGGAAGACACCATCGTGCAGGAGTTCCGCCCCGGGAGCAGGACCGTCGCAGCGCTCCGGGACGCCGGGACACGGGACGATATCGACTACAGGATCCTCCTCGGCGCAAACCTCACCGCGACCCCGGCGTTCTTCCCGGCCTTCGCCGGTAGAACCTGGGAGTTCGCTCCGGACGGAGGGTGGCGGACGACGTATGCCGGCGACGGTATCGTCCCCCACACAGACTCACTCCTCCCCGGGGCGGGGGTGGACGTGCTCCCGGCAGACCCCGGGAACCTGGCCCGGCACCCGGAACTTTACTGTCACACCATGCTGCCGAGAAACCCCGAAATCGTCGCCCGCGTCACGGAGTACCTTTCACCGTCGCTGTAAGGCCAGCCGCGCAGACTCCGCCCAGGCGTTGATCGCCCGCTCGAGATCCTCCCCGGCCTTTCGCGCCGCCTGCTCAATGCGCTCGTGCCCTTCAGGCGTTCCGAGGAGATGGTGGCCCGCGTTCATCACATCGTTGACCGCTTTCCTGACCGACTCCGATGCCTCGTGCACACGTTCGTCGACGGTAGGAGAGGCCGGTGTCGGCTCTCTTTCCGGTGCGGGGGCGGGATTGGGGATCCATCGCCCCTTCTCAAAGCGACCTTCAGTCTCGCTCATAAACGTGGGTGTAGGTTTGCCCGGAATAAAAACCTGGCTTTTTTGCACCGCATGTCCGGTGTCCGTTCGGCCCGGTTGCAGGAAGTGCGCAGGTTCATCTACCTCCGGGGTACAGAGGAGAACAATGGTCAGGGTTGCTGCCGTCGAGGCATGCGAGCGGGCGCTCTCCCCGGGCACCTGCCGGTACCGGATCGCACGAGCAGCCGCGTTCGTGTTCCTCTGTATCCTGGTGATTCCGCTCCTTCTCGGCCTCGCCTTCGGTGTCCCTCCGCCGGCGGTCCTCGCCCTCGTCGCATCGACCCTCCTCCTTCAGGCGGCCGCGGCCGTCGTCGGCCTCTCGCTCGGGCTGCCCCCTGCGGTCGTGCTCGTCTTCCTGACGTCGGTGGCGGTCGCCGTCATGATCGGCATCCTCGAGGTCTGCGACCTCTTCGCCGGGAGCTCCCGGAGGGTCCAGGGGCTTCTCCAGAAGATCGACGCAAAGACAGGGAGGATCGATTACCTGAAGCGCTATGGCGCCCTGATGCTCATTCCGATCATATGGATCCCCGGGATCGCCCTCTACGGGGCCCCCGTCGTCGCGTGGCTCTTCCAGTACCGGCGGACCACCTCTCTCCTCTGCATGATCGCCGGATGGATGGTTGCGGTCGTCGCGGTCATGGCGGCGGCGGTGGGGCTTGTCCGTCTGGCCTTCTGACTGCGGGGGCCGATCTCTCCGGCACGCCGTCACCTGCCTATCTACTCTTATTCCGGCCACCTCCGGGAAAGATTGCCGGGCCTCTTTTCCTCATCGGCGGGCGGCGTGACCCGAAGGCATAAATATTAACAATTGTTATCTGTTATAGGTGCGGTTAACAATTGTTAATCCAAAACCCTGCCAAGGTGGCGGAACGGCCACGCGGTTGACTGCAGATCAACTCCATCCCGGTTCGACTCCGGGCCTTGGCTTTTCCTGAGGTTTCTCTATGAAAGAACAGGTCCAGAAGACGTTTGAAGCGCTCTTCGCGCTCGAAGATATCCGGGAAGTGCTGCGGCAGACACTCCCGACCGGCCCGGACCACGGCGAAGAGCAGGCAATCCGGGAAGGCGTCGCCCGGGTCCGCGCCATCCTCGACGATCTGGAGGCAGGGACCGGCTCTCCGAAGGTCACGAAGATCGCGGGCAGCCTTGACATCCGGAACCGGGAAGAGTCTTACATCAACGTCCAGCCCATCCAGGCCGCCGGCCGCCTGACCCTCGAGGCCCGGAAGGCGCTCATCGCCTACGGGGACGGCTACTCCACCTGCGACGCCTGCCGGAAACCCTTCCGCCTCGACAAGATCA
>DAOSER010000274.1:0-2061 GCA_035363235.1 Methanoculleus sp. | reverse complement strand
CCCGTGTTGTCGGAGACGTGATGGGTAAGTACCACCCCCACGGCGATTCGGCCATCTACGATACGCTGGTGAAGATGGCCCAGCCCTTCTCCTACCGCCACACACTGGTCGACGGCCAGGGGAACTTCGGGTCGATCGACGGGGACTCCGCTGCCGCCATGCGTTACACGGAGGCGAGGCTCACGAAGATCGCGGAAGAACTCCTCGCCGATATCGACAAGAAGACCGTCGACTTCGTCCCGAACTTCGATGAATCGCTCCAGGAGCCCGACGTTCTCCCGGCACGGGTCCCGAACCTCCTCGTCAACGGGTCGAGCGGGATTGCCGTCGGGATGGCGACGAACATGCCGCCCCACAACCTCAAAGAGGTCTGCGAGGCGACCTGCCGCGTCATCGACGAGCCCGGCATCTCCACGGAAGAACTGATGCGGTTCATGCCGGGGCCGGACTTCCCGACCGGCGGGATCATGATGGGCACCGCAGGCGTCCGGGACGCCTACCTGACCGGGCGCGGGAAGTGCGTGGTCAGGGGCGTCGCGGAGATCGAGGAGGAGGGCCGGACACAGCAGATCATCATCACCGAGATCCCCTACCAGGTGAACAAGGCGCGGCTGATCGAGCATATCGCCTCCCTCGTCCGTGACAAGAGGATCGAGGGGATCGGCGATATCCGCGACGAATCCGACCGCGACGGCATGCGGATCGTGATCGACCTCAAAAAGGGCGCCGCGCCCCAGGTGATCCTGAATTACCTCTACAAGCACACGGCGCTCGAGTCGTCCTTCGGGATCATCAACCTCGCGATCGTCGACCGCCAGCCCCGGACCCTGAACCTCAAGGAACTCATTCACGAGTTCCTCAAGCACCGGGTGGACGTGGTCCGGCGGAGGACCGAGTTCGACCTCGCGAAGACCGAGGAGCGGATGCACATCCTCCGCGGCCTTCTTGTCGCGCTCGACAACATCGACGAGGTCATCGCGACGATCCGGGGTTCCGGGACGACCGAAGATGCCCAGAAGGCCCTGGTGGTGAAGTTCGCGCTCGATGAGGTGCAGGCGGACGCCATCTTAAAGATGCAGCTTCGGAGGCTTGCGGCGCTCGAGCACCAGAAGATCCTCGACGAGCGCGATGCCCTTGCAAAGGAGATCGAGCGGTTGTCCGCGATCCTCGCAAGCGAGGCGAACATCCTCGCCGAGATCCGGAAGGAACTCGTCGATATCGGTGCACGCTACGGTGACGACCGGAGAACCCGGATCGCCGACGCAGTCGAGGCGCTCGAGAAGGAGGACCTCATCGAGGATAAACCAATGCTGGTCTCGCTCACCTCATCGAACTATATCAAGAGGATCGACCTCGACACCTACCGGAACCAGCGTCGCGGGGGCCGCGGCGTCATCGGCATGGCGACGAAAGACAACGACGGCGTCGAGAACGTCTTCGTCGCGAACATGCACGACAACCTCCTCTGCTTCACCGACAGGGGAAAGGCATACTGGCTGAAGGTCTACGACCTCCCCGAAGGGCAGCGGGCGAGCAAGGGCAAGGCCCTCGTAAATCTCCTGAACCTCGCCGGTGAAGAACGGGTGACCACGGTGATCCCTGTTCGGGAGTTCCGGCCCGACCACTATCTCTTCTTCGCGACGAGGAGCGGGACGGTTGCGAAGGTGGCGCTCGACGAGTTCTCGCGGCCCCGGCAGACCGGGATCAACGCCATCAACCTCCGCGACGGCGACGAACTGGTGGATGTGAAGGCGACCGACGGGAACCAGGAGCTGATCCTGACGACGAGGTTCGGGCAGAGCCTCCGGTTCCACGAGGAGGCCGTCCGCCCAGTTCACCGGAACGCCATGGGCGTGCGGGGGATCAGGCTCCGCAACGGCGATGCCCTGCAGGCGATATCCGTGGTCGAGGAGGACCATCTCCTCACCATTACGGAGCAGGGCTTTGGTAAGCGGACGGAGTTCGATGAGTTCCGCGGCCACGGTAGGGGCACGATGGGAGTGCGCAACATCGTCGTCGACGCCCGGGGCGGCGGTGTCGTCGGGTCGAGAGCAGTCTCCG
>DAOSER010000273.1:0-2063 GCA_035363235.1 Methanoculleus sp. | reverse complement strand
TCGACCAGGTCTTCGTCGGGACCTGCACGAACGGCCGCTACGAGGACCTTGCCCGGTTCGCCCGTATCGTCCGGGGCGAAAAGGTGACCGTCCGCACACTGGTGATCCCCGCATCCCGGTCGGTGCTTGCCCGGGCGATCGCCACCGGTGTCCTCGCCGATATCGTGGCTGCAGGATGCATGGTGGCGCCGCCCGGGTGCGGGCCGTGCCTCGGGGCGCATGCCGGCGTACTGGGGGAGGGCGAGGTCTGCCTTTCCACCGCCAACCGGAACTTCAAGAACCGGATGGGCGTGGGCGGCGAGATCTACCTCTCGTCGGTCGCCACCGCCGCAGCGAGCGCCATAGCCGGCGAGATCGCCGTACCGGAGGTGGCGTGATGCAGGGAGCTGGATCGGCGGTCTGTCTCGGGCGCGACATCGACACCGATCTCATCATCGCGGGCCGTTACCTCCGGACGAAGGACCGCTCGGTCTGGGCGGAGCACGCCTTCGAAGACCTGGACCCGACGCTCGCCGCCCGCCTCAGGGGGTCGGTCATCGTCGCCGGGAGGAACATGGGGTGCGGGTCGTCCCGGGAGCAGGCGGTTGTCGCTCTCCGCGAGGCCGGGGTTGTCGGGGTCGTCGCGGAGTCATTCGCCCGGATCTTCTTCCGCAACGCCGTCAACGTCGGCCTGCCGGTGATCGAGGCCTCTGTCTCCTGCACCGACGGCGCCCACGTCGCCTTCGACCTCGATGCAGGGTGGGTGGAGGTGGACGGGGAACGCTATCCCGCCCGCCCGCTCTCCTCTAAGATGGTTGCCATCCTCAGGGCTGGAGGGCTGGTCCCCTACTGGAGGTCGGATCGATGATCTTTCCTCCCCACTGCAAGTTTGTCGGGTCCGTAAACGGCGCCCCGTGTGGTAATAAGGCCTACTTCCTCTCACGCTACCTGGTCCGGGAGACCTCCGACGGCACCGAGGTGCTTGAGGTGGAGACTGATCCGAACGGAACCGGCCTGATGCGGAGCGTCCTCTCAACCCGGGTGCTCGCCGCCGGCGATGATGTCTACCGCTACCCGGAGCGCGTGAACGTTCAGGATCGGACATTCCTGGTACAGGAGGCGATGCGGTCCGGGTACCGCTGCACCATATTTACCGGCCACGGCGAGCAGACCACTTTCGTGCTCGACCCGGACCTCTCCGGATTCCTCCGCATCCACGTCTATGATATCACCCCTCCCCGCCCCCACCTCTCGGCCACGCTTACTGACCTTGAGAGGACCGGGCTCTTCGGCGACCTCGAGGTTGTCTTCGAGCACCACGTCCGGGATATCCGGGAGGTCAAGGCCGATGTCTATCCCTGCCGTGCGGCCGGTTTCCCCCGCACCCTTGATGCGGACCCGCTCCGCCCGGGTGACCGCATCGCTGGCTGCCTGACGGCGCGGGAACTGGTGCGGGAGTGCTACGGAGAAGGGGTTACGGTGGAGAACATCTGCCCCCTCGAGGTTGTGGCGGCCGAGCCTTTCATCGCCCGGTGCTGCCGGAGCGAGCGGGCCGGTATCGGGCGCTGGAACGGCCTGTTCGGCGCAATTGTCCACTGGGGAGCATCGTCGTGGGATATCGCAGAGGCGGTCCGCAGGGTCGCGGCCGCGTGGAGGAAAGCGGATGGCGAAGGTCGCGGTCGTTGAAGGCGACGGCATCGGGCACGAGGTTGTCCCGGTCGCCCGCGATATCCTCGCGACTGTCCGCCCTGACTTTGAATTCTTCGATGTCGAGGTAGGATACGGCCGGTGGGAGCGGACCGGGAGCGCCTGCACTGAGGAGACGATCGCCGATCTGCGGTCGGCCGACGCCATTCTCTTCGGGGCAATCACGACCCCGCCCGACCCCGGATACCGGAGCGTTCTTCTCCAGATCCGCCACGCGCTCGACCTTTACGCGAACGTCCGCCCGATCCGGGGCGAGGGGGTCGACGTCGTCATCGTCCGGGAGAACACCGAAGGGCTTTACTCCGGTATCGAGTGGACCCAGGCCGACCGGGCCTGCACCGTCCGGGTCGTCTCCCGGCGGGGGAGCGAGCGGATCG
>DAOSER010000272.1:0-2077 GCA_035363235.1 Methanoculleus sp. | reverse complement strand
GCCTCGGAAAGCCGGCGGTTGCCGTCGTCGGCACGAGGGCGATCTCCCCGGCGGGCGTCAGGAGAGCCCGGGAGACGGTGGATCTTCTGGTTCGCCTCGGCTACACCATCGTGAGCGGACTGGCCCTCGGGACGGATGCCTGCGCTCATTCGGCTGCAATCGACTGCGGCGGCGAGACGGTTGCGGTCCTGCCGGGCGACGTCACGGTTGTCGTTCCGGGAGAGAATCGGGATCTCGCCGCGAGGATCGCCAGTTCAGGTTCGCTGCTCGGCGAGATCACGCACCTTGCGGGGATGCACAAAGGCAGGTTCATCGAGCGGAACCGCATCACGAGCGGCCTCTCCGATGGTGTGGTCGTCATCGAGACCGGCAGGACCGGGGGGTCCGTCCGGCAGGCGGAGACGGCGTTCCGGCAGGGTCGATCGGTCTACGTCCTGGAGCCCGACGGCTCGGACGCAAAGGCCGTGGCGGGGTACCAGCACCTCGTCCTGGCCGGGGCAATCCCGGTCGCATCCCCTGACGACCTCTCCCCGCACTTCGGGCGGATGCAGCACCCGATCTCAAGGGTGACGACGCTCGCAGATTTCTGGTGAGCGCTCTTCTCGGTTCTTGCCTTGCGATCCGGAGGCGTTCGCATCCAGCGAGCCGGTGTCTTTGAGATCGGCTGATTACCCCTCCGGTAAGATAGTGAGGGGATCTGGATGTTGCCCCGGTAGGTTCCATCGGTCATCCGGTGACCCTGACCCGATACGGGAATCTCTCAATACACCCTCTTCTCCGGTATCGCCCCCCGCACCCCGCCCCGGGGATCTTCCACGTCGCCGGCGTAGCGGGGGATAACGTGGAGGTGCATCACCGTCTGGCCGGCGGCTGCTCGCACGTTCGCGCCGTCGGGGTTGAACCGTCCGTCGAGGAGGGTTTTTGCCTCCCGGGCGAGGAGGGCGGCCTGCTCGGCGTCGGTCGCGTCGAAGAGGCCGGGGACGTGCCGGTAGGGGTGTTCCGATCTGAACTTTGTCTGGGCCGATGAGGCATTTTATCTCCGATGTACTCTTCTGTCTTCACTTCAAGACTTCGCCTGCAACAGTGCGGTGTCATCGGCCGTGAAGGAGGCGAGGGAGAGGTTAAAAGTGGAATGAACTCAATCACTAATGTGAATAGAGTGGCCAAGAGGAGAGGGTGATGTCTGAGGATTTGAATGCTCAAATACGAGAGATGATGAACCTTCCGGCCGAAACTGAATATATTGAGTTTAAGGAAGCAAGAAACGATTACGGCTTCGATAAAGTCGGCAAATATTTCTCAGCATTGAGCAATGAGGCCAATCTGCATGGGAAACCGGCAGGCTGGCTGATCTTCGGCGTCACCGACAAACTGACCCGAAAGATTGTCGGCTCAAATTACCGTCTTACTCCGCCTGGTCTCGATCGTCTCAAAGAGGAGATCGCGCAACATACGAACCATCGGATAACGTTCGTCGCCATCCATGAGCTTGCAGTCGATGAGAAACGGGTAGTGATGTTTGAGGTCCCTCCAGCTCCACGCGGCGTTCCAACCACATGGAAGGGTATTGCATACGGCCGGAGTCATGAGTCTCTCGAACCTCTTGCCCTCTATGAGATCGAAGAGATCCGCCGGCAGGCCCCTCTGGACGACTGGTCGGCGAAAGTCTGTGAGGAAGCCACTCTCGCGGATCTCGATCCTGAGGCGATCGCCTTTGCGCGGGAGAAGTACAAAGAGAAATTTAAAGGGAGACACCCGGATCGTGCAAAAGAAGTCGACGAGTGGGATGACCTTACTTTCCTTACGAAGGCGAAAGTATGTAATCAGGGTCGGATCACGAATACTGCGGTTATCCTCCTTGGAAAGAGCGAGGCCGCGCCCCTTCTCTCACCCGCAATTGCGCATATCACCTGGGTTCTCAGGGACAAGGATAAGATCGAAGTCGACTATACCCACTTCGGCCCACCGCTGGTCCTCGCCGTCGACAGGGTTTTTAGCAAGGTTCGCAACCTCACAGTCCGCTATATTTCAGGAGAGACGCTGTTCCCCCTTGAGGTGACGCAGTATGACCCCTGGG
>DAOSER010000271.1:0-2099 GCA_035363235.1 Methanoculleus sp. | reverse complement strand
TCGGTCGGCACGACCTCGATCCCCATCGCCGTCGGGCTGATCCTGATGATGTACCCGCCGCTCGCGAAGGTCCGCTACGAGGAACTCGGTAAGGTCTTCCGCGACCGGAAGGTGCTGGGCTTATCGCTTGTCCAGAACTGGGCTGTCGGGCCCGTGCTGATGTTCGCCCTCGCGGTTCTCTTCCTTGCCGACCGCCCCGAGCTGATGTACGGCCTGATCCTCGTCGGCCTTGCGCGCTGTATCGCGATGGTGATCGTCTGGAACGATCTTGCCGGCGGCAGCTGCGATTACTGCGCTGCGGTGGTGGGCTTGAACTCCGTCTTCCAGGTCTTCTTCTACTCGGTCTACGCCTACATCTTCATCACGGTTCTTCCGCCGCTGCTCGGCGTCGGTGCCGGTACGGCCGTCGCCATCACGATCGGCGAGATCGCGGTCTCGGTCTTCATCTACCTCGGCATCCCCTTCATCGCCGGCGCCCTGACCCGGTTCACGCTCCTGCGCTCGAAGGGGCGCGAGTGGTACGAGACCCGGTTCATCCCGCGTATCTCGCCGCTCACCCTCGTCGCCCTGCTCTTCACGATCATCGTGATGTTCAGCCTCAAGGGGGAGTACATCATCCAGGTCCCGCTTGACGTGGTCCAGGTCGCGGTCCCGCTCCTGCTCTACTTCCTGATCATGTTCATTGTGTCGTTCTGGATGAGCCACCGGCTCAACGTCGACTACCCGCGGTCGGCAACCCTTGCCTTCACGGCAGCGTCGAACAACTTTGAACTCGCCATCGCCGTCGCCATCGCGGTCTTCGGGATCGGCTCGCAGGTCGCGTTCGCGACCGTGATCGGCCCGCTCGTCGAGGTTCCGGTCCTGATCGGGCTCGTGAACGTCGCGCTCTGGATCAAGAAGAGATGGTATGCCGATGAGCCCCCCGCGACGTGCGCCGTCGACCAGGGGGTCGTATGAAAGCATTCACTTTATCTGTACGCACAACGCGGCCCGCTCACAGATGGCCGAGGGGTACCTGCGGGCGTGGTACGAGGTATTCAGCGCCGGCAGGGTGTGGCCCGTCGGCGTGGCGTATCGCGAGGAGGAGGATGTCAATGCCCCACGAGCTCGAAGCAGTTCAAGAACGAGTGCTCTCGGTGGAAGTCCGAGCCTGTTTCAGGTTATACCATCCCTTTCCGAGCAGTACAAGCCCGATGACAATAAAAAAGCCGGAATGGATGCCATAAACCCAGGTTTCAAACCCGGAATCGCCATAGAGTAAACTCTGCCAGAAGAACGGGCACACAAGCCCGAGGAGCGCGAATCCTGCGCCAACTTTCATCTGGCTTTTAATCTGTCGTTCGCTACGAGGCATGGGCATTTTTCTGCTTATGATGATTTATTCGGGTGAACTGAGAAGCCGCCGTTCATCCTCTGATCGCCTCCAGCACGGCGGCTGAAAGGCGCTCGATCTCGTCGAACCGGGGTTCTGCCATCCCGTTCTTTTCGATGCCGCAGTCCGTTGCGACAAGATGCAGGTGCGGCTCGACCCCGAGCGCCCGCACCTTCTTCTTCCCGCAACAGTCGCTACAGCCGTCCAGAACCAGGATGCGGTCGGCGTTGCGGAGGGCTCTCTCCAGCGACTCAGTCGGCCGGGTGGCCGCAAGGCATGCCTCGATCCTCCCGCCACAGCGGCCCATGAGTGCCGTCCCGGTCTGCGCGGTCAGTTTCCCGGTGTTCGAGAGCCCGGAACAGGTGATGAGGGTGAATGCCATCTAGGCCGCCCCGAACGTCGTATCGATCCAGCCGGTGATCGCGTCCCGGATGCCCCGGACACCGGCCATGATCTCCTCGTCGGTGCCGGTGAGCTGCGACGGGTCCGGGAATCCCTGGTGTATCTCCTCCTTTGCCCAGGGGAAGAGGGGACAGACCTCGCCTTCGCAGACGGCGATCAGGCAGTCCATCTCCTGTTCATCGAACTCACCGAGATCTTTTGCTCGATGGCCGGAGATGTCGATCCCGATCTCGGCCATGGCCCTGACCGCATGGGGGTTCAGGGTCCCCGGTGCGGTGCCGGCCGAGAAGGCCGCGTAACGGTCGCCGTAGCGGGCGTTCAGGTA
>DAOSER010000270.1:0-2106 GCA_035363235.1 Methanoculleus sp. | reverse complement strand
CGCCCGGTTATGAGCCGGGCGCTCTGACCGGACTAAGCTACGGGCCCGAGAATTGGTATGCAGCCGGCCTGAATGTTGAAACCATACACGTATCTCAGACATCCGGGAGATCCCGGATTCCCTACTGCATATAAATAATGTTCCTCGATCATAAAAACGTTGTGCGCGTCCTGCAGGGCACCGTATCCCGGCAGGCGTAACGTCCGGAAGTCCACCGTGCAACCTGCGGACGGACCTCCGGCACCTGTACTACGAGAAACCGCCTGCTAAATACTCTGAGAAGTTCCCTATCGCATCTTCTGGTGCTGCTCTTTCCACTGCATCCAGTTGTTGTAGGCGTTCATATCCCTCTGTCTGAGGGTCTCCTGGATACTGTTGTCGATCTCGGTGGTTGTCATCCCACTGTGCGTGCTCCCCTGGATCTGCTGGGTGATCTCGTCCGCCAGTTGCTGGTTTGCTCCGGCGTTCTGCACCGACCTCCTGATCTTGTCGGGGTTGAACTGCTCCTCCTGGTTGTTGCTCTTCCGGACCATGGTCTGCTGCCAGGGCCGGGACTCCATCTGCTGTTCTGCCATTTTCATCACCATATTAACACTCGTTCTGCTATCCTGACCCGGGTTTGGGTGCCCGTTGCATGTCGACTCTCTTTCCCGGATAACAGTTTCCGGGAGCTTCACCCTACCCTACTTCAATTGCAAGCTGCAGCCTGCCGGGCAACAGTGGAATATTGGGTACTTATAAGTTGCGGCTGCCAGCAAACGGCCCCTCCCCGCCGAAGCAATGGATAAACGGTGTCTTCTTGCGCGAAGAAGAGATGAATGAATCTCCTGCGTGGAGCATGCTGTGCGGCGGCGGTGCGGAGGAGAGGGTGTCCGGTAACGGGTGCATCGATCGGTGCCTCTCCACGGAATCCGGAACTGCAGCAGTTCGCGCCGTCCCCTTACTCCATGCAGATCCGACCCTTACGCCTCCCTCCCCGCCTCTTCAGCGCCCCTGACGACCGAAAGGACCTCCCGCTTCTTCGCATCAAGGAGGCTCTTTGTATCAGCCTCGATGTTCAGCCGTACTACCGGCTCGGTATGGGAGCGGCGGATGTTGAACCACCAGTCGGGGTAGGCCGCCGTCAGCCCGTCGAGGTGGTCGATCTGCGCATCCCGGTAGCGCGCCGCAAGCACCGCGAGCACCGCCGCGGGGTCGCTCACCTGGAGGTTGATCTCCCCGGTCGAAGGGTAGCGGTCGAGGGGCTGGATGAGTTCGGAGAGCGTCCGACCGCTCGCGCCGAGGATGTTAGCGATCATGACCAGCGTGAGAAGTCCGTTGTCGGTAAACCCCATATCCCGGTAGTAGTAGTGCCCGGAGAGTTCCCCGGCAAAGAGGGCGTCCTCCTCGCGCATCAGGCCCTTGATGAAGGCGTGGCCCACCCTCGACCGGACAGGCCGCCCTCCGGCTTCCTCGATCGCCTCTACGACCGCCCGGCTCGACCGGAGATCGTAGAGGATCGCCGCCCCCGGATTCTCCTCAAGCAGAAACGCCGCAATGAGCCCGGTCACCAGGTCCTCCCGGACACGCTCGCCCCGCTCGTCAATGAGCCCGCATCGATCGCCGTCGCCGTCGAACGCGGCCCCGAAGTTCGCACCCTCAGCCACGACCCGGTCCTGGAGTTCCCGGGTGGTCTCGGGGTCGAGCGGGTTTGCGTGGTGGTGCGGGAACCGCCCATCGGGCTCGAGGTAGAGCGGCACAAGCCGCCAGGCCGGGACCCGCTCAAAGAGCCGGGGCACCTCCGGCCCCACTATTCCGTTCCCCGCGTCCACGGCGATCGTGAGCGGGCGCGGTGCCCGGACGAATCCGGCCACCTTCCCGATGTAGGAATCAAGCATATCGATCCGGCGGCACGACCCGCCGGCGCGAGCCACCGGCTTCTCCCCGACCCGCGTCTCGAGAAGCGGCAGGTCCCGGTCGCCGGAGAGGGGGATGGCATTCTCCCTATCCAGTTTGAGCCCGTTCATCTCCCCGGGGAGGTGGGAGGCCGTCACCATCGCCCCGCCGTCGAACCCCCCGGCCGCAACGGCGTAGTTGAGGAGCGGGGTGCTCACCTCGCCGGCATCG
>DAOSER010000269.1:0-2155 GCA_035363235.1 Methanoculleus sp. | reverse complement strand
ACGACGGTGCCCGGAACCCGACCGGGTTGTAGTCGGCGAGCAGTTCGAGGGACTTCTTCAGTTCGTCCTCGAACTCGCTCCGGTTCATCGTGTAGAGCGGTTTATGGGAGTAGGCGTGGCACGCGATCTCGTGGCCGTCCCGGTGGATCTCGTTGACGACTTCGGGATACTGGTCTGCGACGGCACCGAGGACGAAGAACGTCGCCTTGACGTCGAATGCATCGAGCACGGCAAAGATCGGCCTCAACGAATCCCGGAACCCGTCTTCCCGGTCACGAGGGAGGTAGTTCGTCAGGAACTCGTTGCACCACCAGAACTCAAGATCGATGCTGAGTGCGTTGACCTGCATCGTTACCGCCTCAGGACAAATCGCCACATCTCCGGATCGAACGCGTAGCGTGCCGTGGCGAGCATGAACCCCATCGTGGGTCCCGGATCGTGCAGCGAAAGGATGTCGTCGGGCGTGCCGAACCGGAGAAACTCCCGGAAGTTCTGCCAGGTCTTCGGGGCGCTCAGGTACCAGAGGATGTCTCCGGGGAGCAGCCAGCGGCACCGGACTCCTTCCCGGTAATCCGCGACCGCATCAACGTCCCCGTCCATGATCATGCGGTAGAGGAGGTAGGGGAAGTCCACGCCGCTCAGGATCGAGAGGTGGAGCGAGCCCCAGAACCGGGGGTTCACCTCCATGAGTTTGAGCCCACCGTCACGGGCGTCGATGCGGAACTCCACCATCGCGACACCGGACCACCCCATCGCCTTCAGGAGACGGAGGGCGATCGCCGCGGCTTCCCGGGAGAGTTCGTCTTTGACGGTCTCCCGGAGCGTGCTTGCGCCGCCGGAGACCGGGTAGGAGCGGAGTCTCCTCTGGACGGTCACGGCACGCGGTTCCGACCGGCCGTTCGTGAGGGTGTAGACCCCGAGTTCCCCGCCGCCGGGGATGAACTCCTGAACCACCACCGGGCCGAACGCCGATACGGTCGCCTCATAAGCCCGGAGAAGGTCGCCGGGATTGCTGCAGACCCGGACACCTCGCCTTCCCGAACTCACCCGGGGTTTGACGACGGCCGGGTAGTCGACCTCCCCGGCAATCTCCGCAGCTTCGACGGCACTCTCCGGGAAGAAGGTCTTCGGACAGGGGATGCCGTGCTCAAGAGCGATGCGGAGGGTCGCTCCCTTATCGTAGCCCTTCATGAAGACGTCGCGGGGCGGCAGGGCGATCCGGGTGTACCGGGAGATCTCCTCTTCGTGGTCGACGATGGGTTTTAAACAGGCGTCGGCGACCGGGAAGATCGCATCGTATTCCTTCTCTCTCAGGTGAGCGAGAAGGTGCCGTACGAACTTCTCCTCCTCCCGCACCGGCGAAGGGTATACCAGACGGTGGCTGCAGTACCGCGAAAAAGCGCCTGTCGCGCATCTCGTCTCCTCGCCGGCGGTCACCTCGAGCCCTTGCTTTCCAAGCGACCGGATGACCGCGAGAGAGCTGCGCATCTGTGCATCAGTAACGAAGACGGCTCCTCGACTCAATTCTTCCCCCCCGGACGAATCTCGATGCGCGATAGGTTGCGCTTCTGGTATTTAAACCTGCTCTCCATCTTCAGCCCCCCTATCCGGTATCGGGACCCTGGGAGGCAGCGAATAGACGAGCAGGATGGCTTCATCCGCTCTCCAGAACGTCAGATTGTAGAGATCAGGCATGCATGAAATTATCCGGCAGTGAGTTTTGCGGGGATTCGAAGAGTACCTCTAAGATGCCGGCCGGACTGCACCGGAAGCGAAAAATTTATAATGGAGACTGCCCGGGGATCGGCTGTACCTCCTCATCAGCCCGATAGGCGTTTTAGAGGGGCACGATGTCCGGGGGACCGGGAGATACATTTATAGAGGTTATCGTGCATCTTCATCCCATCACCGGAGTGCAAGCATGAACGTCATGGTGGTGACCCCGTACTTTTATCCGCACATGGGCGGCGTGCAGAAGTACATCTACGAGATCGGTACCAGGCTGCAGCGGCAGTTCGGGCAAGACGTGACCGTCGTCTGCTCCAACTGGAGCCAGGAGGAGAACGCCGTGAGGACCGATCAGGTCGACGGCCTTACGGTGATCCGGCTGCCCTACCAGTTCAAGGTCTCAAGCACCCCCGTCAGCCTCGCGTGG
>DAOSER010000268.1:0-2161 GCA_035363235.1 Methanoculleus sp. | reverse complement strand
AGTTGCGACGCCCCGCAAGGAGCGGAGCAAGAGCACCGGAGGTGCGAGTTGCGACTGTCGGAACGACAGGAGTTCGAGAAGGCCGAAGGTCTTCGAGTGGGAATAACCCCACTATCCTGCGGCGTAAAAAATGGTTATTCCTGCCGGCGCTGTGCCTTTCTCTCGGCCAGGCGCTCGATGGCAGGGAGGTCGACGGCACTGCCGGTCGCAAGTTTTCCCTGCCAGACCGCGCGGTCGACGAATCCTCTCCCGATGTCGTTACGGATGACGAGCGTCGTGTAGCCGTCCGGCGACCCGACGGCACCCGCCGAGACGTCCGCGTTCACCGCCGTAAAGTCGGTGCAGACCCGGCACCCGGGTCGGACGGACTCCTCCAGTTCGGCGAGCGGGATGGAGAGGTGCCGCTCGTCCTGCAGGTAGACATCCAGTTTTCCCTTGATGTCCAGGTGGCGGATCTCCCAGGGCTCGATCTTCTTCTCTGACTGCAGCTTCCCCTCGACCAGTTTCGCGTAGTCGAAGGTCTCCGTGCAGAAGAGGCCGATCACGAGCCGGATCGCCTTCGCATAGGGACGGAGGAGTTCATGGTCGCTCGCCCGGATCGCCTGGGTCGCCCGCGCCACACAGGGCACGCCCACGACGGCGATGCGGCGGTACTTCCGGGTGACCACGGCTTCCTTCAGGGAGGCCAGAAGCGGGACCCACCAGGAGTAGCGGCTCCCGGCGTGCTGAACGAGTTCCTCTGAAGCGGTGATCACCGCTGAGGACGGCTTCATCGTCCAGGGGTCTCTCGTCACCGTGACGACCGCGTCGATCAACCCCTCATCGAGAGCGTTCACGAGGATTGCCGTCACCGCGCCGCCGCTCTGCTTGCGCTCAACCGGGAAGACCGACCGGGCTGCAACGATATCCTGGTACGGCCCGAGCATCTTCCCCTGTGCTGCAAGGTCTACCCGCGGGCAGGCTGCGTAGCATGCCCCGCAGGGCACGCTGTCGTTCTCGGCCTTGCAGTAGCCGATGTTCACCGGTGTGTCGGTGTTTCCCGGCTCGAACCGGAGGGCATCCGCCGGGCAGACCGCCACGCACGCCCCGCACCCGGAGCAGAGTTCCGTATCCCAGATCTCGGCCTCCAGGTCCTTGAATGTCTTCATCTCCATGCCTATCACTCCCACGTATACTTCCCGGCAAAGGGCCTTGCGCTCGCAGGAACGATCCGGGTGTACTTCGCGTTGATTAGCGGTTCGGGATCAAGCCCGAAGTCGCCTGCAAACTCCCGGATGACCGGAGCGATCCGTGCCCGGTCCTCATCGGTGAGCAGCACCTTCTTTGCCCCTGCAGCGAGGCAGGCGTCGTCCACGTCCCCGCGGATGACAATCTCGCCGCCGTGGATTCCGCTCCCGATCTCCCGGGCTTTCATGACCCCGTCGAGACCGAGGACGATCAGGAGACCACCTGCCATGTACTCGCCGAGGAACGTCTGTGCCGACCCTCCCACGACCAGTATGGGGCGCTGTGTCTCATACTGCTTCATGTGGATCCCGCCGCGGTAGCCGATATCCCCGCGGACAAAGACCTTACCGCCCCGCATGCTATGCGCCACCGCATCCCCGGCACTCCCGTGGATCACCACTTTCCCGGAATCCATCGTGTTGCCGGGCGCGTGCTCCGCGTTGCCGTTGACGATGACGGTCGGCCCGCTCATGAACATGGCGAGATCTCCGCCAGCGACACCATTAACCCGGATGGTGGTGTTCCCGCGGAGACCGTTGCCGATGAACCGCTGACCGAGGACGTTATCGACGATGACCTCACTGGCACCATCCTCGATAGCCTTCCGGATCTGCTGGTTCAAGGGAGTGTAATGCACTCCCTTCGCATCGATCGTGACCTGTTTTGCCATTATGCTCACGCTCCCACCGATTTGACGTCGAGAATTTCGAGGAGACCCTCGTCAAGCATGTAGCCCCGGAGCCGGTCGCGGTTGCCCCGCAGGCTCTCGATGCTGTTGATGCCGGCTGCGCCTATCAGTTCGGTCATCTCGAGCGTCCATGCGTGGATCAGGTTCGCGACCTGTTTCGATGCCACGTCGGGGTTCAGGCGATCCACGAGGTCCTGGCGCTGGGTGGCGATCCCCCAGGGGCAGAGGCCCTGGTAACAGTTCCCG
>DAOSER010000267.1:0-2186 GCA_035363235.1 Methanoculleus sp. | reverse complement strand
GCTCGCCCCGTCCACCCCGCCGATCCAGGCCGCCCGCTCGATCATCGCCGCGATTGCCGGGTGCTGGCGGCGGGAGCCGAAGGAGTAGACCGGGCGGCCGCCCGCGGCCAGTTTCATCCGGGTCGCCGCCGAGGCCACTCCCGAGGCGTGGCAGAGGAACCCGAGGATGGCCGTCTCGTAGACCGCGAAGTCCCGGTAGCGGCCGGATATCCGGAGCACCGGCTCGTTCGGATAAAAGATCGAGCCCTCCGGCATCGCGTCCACGTCCACCGGGAGGCCTTCGAGCAGGTTGATGACGTCGTTAAGGCCGCAGAAGACTCCCCAGGGGTCCGGGAGCGCCGACGCCGTCACCTCCATCGTGACCTCGGGGTTGATGCCGTCCCGCTCCATCACCTCAACGACCCGCCGGAAGTAGATGTCCGTGCACTCACCGTTCTTGATGGCGTCCTCGCCGACCATCAGAAACCGTCCCATGATCATTGCGGTTGTCGCGATGGCGTAAATCCTTATTGAACCGATCCGGAGGCACCGGGACGGTGATCCTTTTTTGCTGGCACGTCCAAACACTAACGAGAATGTCATACGGAGAAGCGTATGCCGCTATAGTGGAGAGGATCTAGTGCTCGGAATCATCGGAGGCACCAGCCTCCTCTTTGCCGACCTGCCGGCGCTCGAGAAGCAGACCGTCGCCACGCCCTACGGAAAGGCGGAGGTGCATACCGGAGCCTTCGCGCTCCTGCTGCGCCACCAGCACAACCTCCCCCCGCACCGGATCAACTACCCCGCGTGCCTCGCCGCGCTCGCCGTCCTCGGAGTCGACAGGATCATCGCGTTCGGCTCCGCCGGATCCCTGAAGCAGGAGATCCCGCCGGGCTCGATCGTCATCCCCACCGACTTCCTGAGCGTCACCGACATCCCGTCCATCCACGAGTGCTCGATCGGCCACGTCCGGCCCGAACTGGACGCGGACCTGGTCCGCACTCTCTCCGAACTGGTGCCGGAGGCACGGACGGGCGGGGTCTACGCCCAGACCCGCGGGCCGCGGATCGAGACGGTCGCCGAGGTCAAAGCGCTCGCCCGCGCAGCGGATATCGTCGGGATGACCGTCGCAAGCGAAGCGACGCTCGCCCTCGAACTCGGGATGCGGTTTGCCGCCGTCTGCACCGTGGACAACTACGCAAACGGCCTCGGGGACGAAACCCTGACCTACGAGCACATCCTCGCGACCTCGCGGGCGAACTGCCGCAGAACCGAGATCATCCTCGAAAAGATTGTGGAGCGACTTGCATGAACGAGATATTCACCGCCCGGGGATCCGTCCTGATCGCCGGGGCCGCCATCGACGGATCGATCGTTGATGTCGCGATCGACGAGACCGGCGCCATCGCCGCGATCGGGAAGGACGCCAGAAAGACCATCGACGCCGAGATCGTCATCGACGGCTCCGACCGGGTCGCCGTCCCCGGTTTCGTGAACACCCATACCCACGCCGCGATGAGCCTCTTACGGGGCTACGCCGACGACATGATCCTGCAGGACTGGCTCGCGCAGAAGATCTGGCCGCTCGAGGCCCACCTCACCGGCGACGACGTCTACGCCGGCACCAGACTCGCGTGCCTGGAGATGATCAAGAGCGGCACCGTCGCGTTCAACGACATGTACTTCTTCATGGACCGGGCTGCAGCGGCGGCCGACGAGATGGGCATGCGGGCCACGTTCGCCTACGGGTTCATCGACCTCGGGATGGAGGAGAAACGTGAGGCCGAGATCAAGGCGACAGAAACCCTGGCCGCCCACGTGAGATCGCTCAATAACCCGCGGATCAAGGCGGCCGTCGGCCCCCACTCCGTCTACACCGTCTCCCCCGAAGGGCTCTCCTGGTGCGCCGAGTTTGCAAAAGAACAGAATATCGACATCCACGTCCACCTCTCCGAGACCGAGAAGGAGGTCGTCGACTGCGTCGCGCAGTCCGGCAAACGCCCCGCATACCTCCTCGACGAGTGCGGCTGCCTCACCCCCCGGACGGTCGCCGCGCACTGCTGCTGGCTCGATGAGGCCGAGTGCCGGCTCCTGGGGCAGCGCGGCGTCACCGCCTCCCACAACCCGGCGAGCAACATGAAACTCGCCGTCAACCGGGCGATGCCCTACCACTGGCTCAAGCAGTACGGGGCGAACGTCGCCCTCGG
>DAOSER010000266.1:0-2186 GCA_035363235.1 Methanoculleus sp. | reverse complement strand
GGAGTAGGTCCGGTCGATCAGGTTCTTCGTCTGGCCGTTGATGTCGTAGTAGTACGTCGGGGCGCCGAGGACCAGCACCTCGCAGTCGATCATCTTCTCCGCCACACTGCTCCAGTCGTCATCCTCCGTCACGCACCACTTCGCATCCTTGCAGGCTTCGCACCCTGTGCAGGGTCGGATGTCCATGTCCGCAAGTGACAGGTATTCGGTCTCGATGCCCGCCTCCCGCACCCGGTCGAGGATGGTAGTGACCAGTTGCGCGGTGTTGCCGTTTTTGCGCATGCTTCCGGAGATACCGAGAACGTTCATACCCTATGCTCGCTCGCCTCGTTCTTGATTCTTGTGATCCGGGCATCGAGGCCGAGGCTCCGGAACGCTGCGAGGATCTCGGCGACCGGGTCACCGGAACGGTAAAAGAGGTGCGAAGGGCAGGTGCAGTCGCTGCACCCGAACCCGGGGACGGAGGATCCGCCGATGGTGCCGGCGAGTTCACATTCGTAATCCCGGGCCGTGGCGGCGGTGATGATAGCGGCAGGGGCGAAGTGTGGGTCGAGGAGGAGGTAGTCGATGTGCCACCGGGGAGGTCGGTCACGGTGGAGGGCGAGCCTCACGTGCCGGTCTGCGCGGGCAAGCCCGCCGCTTCCCAGCGCCGAGCCCACGTAGATGTGGCTGCCGGCGAAAAACTCCCTCTCCCCGAGGGCGCCGATCCAGACGACGCAGCCGGTGTTCTCGAGGATGAGGGCGTAGACTCCCTTATCCATAATATCGGAGCGCCTCCCGGGCGGCCGCGATATGCCTCTTGCCGCCGCGGGCGACGGGCTCCCCGTGGCCGGGGTAGAGCCCCTCGACATCGAGGGCGCTGAGGCGCTCGATGGATGCCGCGAGCGCCGTACGGTCGCCGCCGGGAAAGTCGTAGCGTCCGAACGATCCGCCGGTAAAGACAGTGTCTCCGGAGAAAAGCAGTTTTGCCTCCGCGTCATAGAGGCAGATTCCGCCCGGTGTGTGTCCGGGGGTGTGAATCACGCAAAGGTTCCCTATGTGGTCGCCGTCGGCAAGAACAGTTTGGGGGACGATCCCGGGTGAGCGGCCCCCGAAGTGCATCGCGAGGCTTCTTGCGTCGTCCACGAGGCCGGGTGCGTCCGCCCCGTGGATGCAGACTGCGGCATCAGCGCAGAGCCGGGCGATCTCCTTCACGTGGGCGATATGGTCGTAGTGGGCGTGGGTGATGACGATCGTATCGATCACTTCGGCATACGGTTCCACCGCCATCGGGAGAACGCCGGCGTCGATGAGGATATTTTCGTAAACGAACGAATTGGCGTAGGTCGCGCCGCTCGTGATCCACCGGACTGGCATGCAGACTAATATGGCTTCCGGACAAATGGTTCTTATGCATACCCTGATCTCCGCGTGCCTGCGCGGGGTTCCCCCTGAGGTGGAGACGATCGCCCGGGAAGAGGATCTCTCGTCCCACGCCGCCGCGCGGGCCGTCGCCCGCGGCCGGATAGTCATCCCGGCAAACCCCACAAGACCGCACCGGCTCTGTGCTATCGGGGAGGGCTGCAGGGTGCGGGTCAACGTGAACGTCGGGACGTCGGGAACCCGATGCGACGAGAATCTCGAGATCGCGAAGGCGAAGGCGGCACTCCGGGAGGGTGCGGACGCGCTGATGGACCTCTCTACCGGCGGCAATCTCGTCCGTATCCGGAGTAAAATCTTGGAACTCGATGCGCCGGTCGGCACCGTCCCTGTCTACGAAGCGGTCCGGCGGGCAGGGAGTGCGGCGGATGTCGATGCCGATCTGCTCTTTAAGGTGATCCGCGAGCACTGCCGACAGGGCGTGGACTTCCTGACCCTGCACTGCGGGGTGAACCGTGACGCGCTCGCGTCGCTCAAGGCCGACCCCCGGATGATGGGCGTCGTCAGCAGGGGCGGAGCGTTCCACGTGGCGATGATGACCGCGACGGGCGATGAAAACCCACTATATGCCGAGTACGACTACCTGCTCGAGATCCTCAGCGAGCACGACGTCGTCGTGAGCCTCGGTGACGGGATGCGGCCGGGCGCGTTCGTGGATGCCGGCCGTCTCGCGAAGGCGACCGAGTACCTGACACTCGGCCACCTCGCGAAGCGGGCGCTCGCCGCCGGGGTGCAGCGGATGATCGAGGGGCCGGGGCATATCCCGG
>DAOSER010000265.1:0-2206 GCA_035363235.1 Methanoculleus sp. | reverse complement strand
GATCTCCCTGACGTCTGCTTCGATGCCGGTCATGAGTATCCTCACAGGTAGTATAACAGTGATCGGTTGGAAATCTCATCAATCTTTGCGCTTAGAGATCGTCGGTACAATCGCGGGATCAGGCCGATCCCCCAGGATTGCAGTCCTGCCGGCGGGCCGAGAAGGCCGGCGAGAAGCGGCGGGGTTCAGCGATCAGCGCCGGGGCGGCCGGGATCGTCGGCGGGATGGTGGCTGTCCTGTTACGGATGATCGGCGAATGAGCGGTCACGCTGAACGCTCGCGTACGGCCTTTCGCCGGGTACAGCAAAGGCGGTATGGGCGCAGAGGACCTCTGGCACGATGCCGCTTTCACTTTCACCACGCGCACGGCTCGCGCTTAAATAGCCACGCTCCCTAGCTCCCTGTATGAGAAAACGGCTCCTCATGTCCTGCCAGACGCTCTTTCGAGACATCGATGTCTTCGAGATCGACTACGTTCCAGAGTTCTTCAACTACCGCGAAAGCCAGCTCAAAGACCTTGCCTACCAGGTCCGTCCCGCACTCGAAGGCGGGCGGGCGCTGAACGCCGTCTGCAGGGGTCTGCCCGGGACCGGGAAGACGACCAGCGTGCTCCGGATCTTTGCCGAGCTCGAACAGACCACAAAGAAGATCCTGCCGGTTTACGTCAACTGCCAGAACGACCGGACGAAGTATATGGTTTTTTCCCGGATCTATGCCGCGATCTTCGGTCACGCTCCGGCCCGGACCGGGGTCTCGATCAAGTCGGTGATGGATGCGATCGGCGACGCTCTGCAGCAGCAGGAAAAAAGCCTGATCGTCTGCCTGGACGACGCGAACCTGCTCCACTACAACAACACGCTCGGGGATGTCGTCAACTCCCTGCTCCGGCTGCACCAGGACTATCCCGGCGCCCGGGCCGCGGTCTTTGCGACGGTGAGCGACGTGGATCTCGATCTCGTCACGGAACTGAGCAGGTGGGTTATATCGCCGTTCCGCCCGTCGGATATCTACTTCCCGCCCTATGACGCCGACGAGATCCGGGGCATCCTCCGGGACCGGATCCGGATCGGGCTTTATCCGGGGGTAATCTCGGGACCGATGCTTGATTGCATCGTCGAGCAGACGATGGAGTCGGGCGACGTGCGGGTGGGGCTGGATCTTGTGAAGCGGGCGGCGCTGAATGCGGAATGTGCCGCCCGCACCGGGGTCGCCGAGGAGGACGTCACGGCTGCCTATGCGCAGGCAAAGCACACCCATCTTGCCCACGCCATCCGGGCACTCTCCGCAGGCGAGCGAATGCTGCTCCGGCGGATCGCGGAGCTGTCGCAGGAACAGGCCGGGCCGCTGGTCTCCGGCGCGATCTATACTGCGGGGGAGGATACGCCAAAGGGCGGTTACACGACCTTCTTCCAGCGACTGCAAAAGCTCGACGCCCTGCGGCTGGTCGACCTGGTCCGGGTGCATGCCGGCGGGAGGACGAGCGAGGTCGTGCTGCGCTATCCGCCGGAGAAGGTGGTGCAGATGTGCGGGTAGGCGGGGACCGCCGGGGGTTGAGCGGGGGATTGCCTGCCGCGATGCCCATGGCCCGGCCAGTCCTGAGACTGAATCTCTGGTGCAGGGGTCGGCCGGCGGGAACCTCGACCGGGAGACCCCACCCCCTGCCGGTCGTGGCGGGCGACGTCGGCGGGGTGCGAAACAGCGTAACTAACAGCTGGCTTCGTTAAGAATAGCCCTGATCCCATAGATCACCACGGCATCACGGTAGATGGCATCGGCAAGGTAGGGGCTCACGGCGCTCTCGGTGACGAGGTCCACCTTCATGCACAGGGCACGGGCAAGTTCGTCCTCGATCCGAACGAGCTGAAAGAGGCTTTTTTGGCGGGAGAACCGGGCCAGGATATCGATATCGCTCGCCGGGCCGGCGGATCCCCGCGCATAGGAGCCGAAGATCGCGATCCACTCGGCATCGTTCCTGGTGAGTATCGCGACGATGGTCTCCCGTGCCGTCCTGGTTACTGTGCGTCCTGCCATTGCGCCCGACCGTACCTGTATGCTGGTTGGTACGACGCTCACCCCGTATCAGTCTTTTGAAGGGCGAAGCGATTCTCCGGCGACAGACTCAATCAGGTACCCGGGCCGCCCGTTCAGTAACACCAGGTCTCGTGGCTCAGCGGTGCCTGGTTGAGCATGTCCCGATAGTGCCGCC
>DAOSER010000264.1:0-2224 GCA_035363235.1 Methanoculleus sp. | reverse complement strand
TCACCCCGACCCCGACAGTCAACGTCACCCCGACCCCGACAGTCAACGTCACCCCGACACCAACGGTGAACGTCACCCCGACGCCGACGGTGAACGTCACCCCGACGCCGACAGTGAACGTCACCCCGACACCGACAGTGAACGTCACCCCGACACCGACGGTGAACGTCACCCCGACGCCGACCCCGGTACCACCGGGGGAGACCGTGGATCTCCAGCTCTATGAAGGCTGGAACTTCATCTCGATCCCGAGGCAACTCTCTGCCGGCAACGACACAGCAGCAGTGGTCTTTGCGGATGTCGACACCGGCGGACGGCCGATCTACACCTACACCCCGGCGGGCGGCTTTGAGCCCCTGGGCGAGAACGAGACCCTGACGGTCCTTGAGGGATACTGGGTCTACTCGACCGAGGAGACAACCGTGGAGCTGATGCTCAGCACCAACCCGGTGAGGGCACCCGCGATGAAGACGCTCAGTCCGGGCTGGAACGCCATCGGCTACTCCGACCTGACGGAGCGCAGTGCGGACAACGCACTCACGTCGGTGGAAGACATCTGGGTCTATGTCGTCGGCTACGACGCAGAGGACCAGAGCTACCGGCCGGCGCTCATCAACAATGCGACCGGGGCGCAGGGTGAGAACCAGAGACTCTCTCCGACCGAGGGTTACTGGCTCTTCGTGCGCGATGATGGCAGACTGGCTGCCATCAGCACCTGACCTTTTTTTAGCTGGATGTCCAGTATTCCCGCCGGCGGCGTCTCACGGTGAAGCGACCGGCAACAGATACGACCGGACAACCGGTCCTTGAAAAAAAATCGTTCCTCTGGAGCCGTCCGCTCACTCAAGGGCTCCCTTATACTCCCGCATCAGAGCGTCGCCGTAAGCTTCTCGCTTCTTTGTCGGGATGTAGTTGAACTCCACGGCCCACTTGAGGAGTTCGGCACGAACCGCGGCGTCGTCCTCGAGGTGCAGGTCCCGCACGCCGGCGATGATGAAGTCAAGCTGGTTGATGCCGGTCTCCTTCCCGTCCACGAGGACCGTCTTGATCTTGATCGCGTCCGGCCGGATCCCGCCGCAGATGGTGCAGTAGTCGCCCTCTTTCTCGTTTGTCATGGATCTCACTCCCGAATCATCGTCAGCGACATCTTGAACCGGGTTATGGCCGAGAGGGCGTGGGGGGCGTTTGCCGGGAAGATGATCGTCTCCCCTTCCTTCATCTGGTGCGTCTCGCCCGCGACCCAGACCTCGCACTCCCCGTCGAGGATCGTCACCACCGCATCGTAGGGCGCGGTGTGCTCCGAGAGCCCCTCATCCTCGTCGAACGAAAACAGGGTGATGCTCCCTACCGGCTTGTTGATGATCATCCTGCTTGCCACGGTCCCGTCCTGGTAGGCGACGAGGTCCGCCAGCCGGAGGACCTTCCCCTGTAACTCTGCACGATTCTCTTTAGCCATTGGTTCACCACTCTTTTACTCTGATGCCCTTCGTTTATCTACTCTTCTCATCTCCCCCGCCCATACACGAGCGCCCCGTCCACCGGACAGACCTCCGTACACCGGCCGCAGAGGTAGCACTCGCCGGGTCCGGCGGCCGGTGTCGCCGCCCCGGTCGGGCATGCCCGCTCGCACTTCCGGCAGCCGATGCACGCGTCCGTCCTCCTGAGCCGGTAGACGGCCTTTGATGCCGCGGGTGCGAGCAGTGCGCCGTAGGGGCAGGCGTAGCGGCAGAACGGCCGGTAGACGACGGCGGAGAGGAGGACGATCGCGAGGAAGACGAAGAACGAGACACTCATGACCGTGAGGTTGAAGAAGGCGGGAAGGCCCATGAGCCCAAGGAGGTTCACCGAGAGGCCCAACCCTGCAGCGAGGAAGACGACGAAGACGCCGGCCCTGACCGCCGTCGGAACCCGGCTTTCGGGGCGGCCGCGCTTCTTCACCGGCACGAGGTGCATGAGTTCCTGGACGGCGCCCGCCGGGCAGACCTGCCCGCAGACGATCCGGCCGAAGATGAGGGCGAGGACGATAAAGGCGAGCAGCCCTGCGAGTGCCACCGGAAGCGGCGAGCCGAGCGCTGCTGTGTCCCCAAGGACGAGGGCCTGGAACTGGTAGGGGAAGACCGGCGCAAAGACCAGGAACCCGAAGAACGCCGAGGCTATGAGGAACGGCACCGCACGCCGCCGGGTGAACCGGCCGGAGTACCAGAGCCAGGCGAGGGCGGCAAAC
>DAOSER010000263.1:0-2238 GCA_035363235.1 Methanoculleus sp. | reverse complement strand
CGGTCGACTACATCGCTCTCTGGAACGAGCAGCACGAGGCGGCGAACCGCCAGAAGCAGATCGGAAACGACGGCAGGAGTTTCTGGGAAGACCCGGAGAACATCCGCCGGTTCGTGGACCGGCTGATGGGGAGCGACCGGTCGCGCATCGAGGGCCAGCTTGCGGCGATGCGGATCCCTCCCGGGTCAACGGTGCTCGACATCGGGGCGGGTCCGGGGACGCTCGCCGTCCCCCTCGCCCTCGCGGGCTGCGACGTCACGGTCGTGGAGCCGTCCGCCGGGATGCGGGCTGCGATGAAGGAGTACCGGGTGATCTCCGGGGCTCCGGAGATCCGCGAGATCCCCTCCCGGTGGGAGGATGCGGACCCGGTGGAGGTGGGGACGCACGACGTCGTCGTCGCTTCGTTTTCGCTTGCCCTGGACGATATCGGCCCTTCCCTCAAAAAGATAGATTCGGCGGCGAAGCGGTCGGTACACCTCTTCTGGTTCCTGACGCTGCCCGCGTGGACCGGGGCGAACTTCAGTCTCTGGCCGGAACTTCACGGAAGCGAGTTTGCTGCCGAACCGACGGCGGATCTTCTCTGGAACTGTTTGTGCCAGCTCGGGATCTACCCGGACGTAACGGTCGAACATGTAGAGAAGGGGCAGCGCTACCCGACCGAGGAGGAGGCCGTTGCCGACTACTGCCGGCGCCTCTATGTCCGCAACGACCATCAGCGGGCGATCGTTGCTTCTTTCGTGCGCGAGAGGATCATACGGACGGGGGCGGGGTTCGGAATTCCGGGGGTCTCGAAGACGGCCCATATCCGGTGGGAGAAGTTCCCCGGAGCAGGAGAGAGATCCGGCCACGTTTTGTGATTTTCATGAGGTAATATGCGGTATGAAAGCCCCGGTGCCTCCGGCACCACGATTGACTACGCCCGTTTGTGAGACGATCAGCATGCCCGTTCTCTTGCGCAGAAAAAGAGAATGGGCGAGAACCGCGGGAGGTTCGGGTCGAGCCAGGATGTGGTCGACCGGTTTGTCAGGAATGTCGTCTCGGGAGACCGGTCCCGTATCGAGAACCAGATCGCCGGGATGCAGATCCCGCCGGGCTCGTCGGTTCTCGATATCGGCGCGGGTCCCGGGACCCTTGCGGTTCCTCTTGCACTTATGGGCTGCAGGGTCACGACCGTAGAGCCGTCGGCTCCTATGGGTGCGGCGATGGAGGAGTACCGCCGGACGGTGAACGCTCCTCCGATCCGCGAGATCCGCAGTCGCTGGGAGGACGTCGGCCCGGAGGAAGCGGGGGTACACGACGTCGTCATTGCTTCGAGGTCTCTCATTATGGGCGATATCCGTAACAGCCTCCTGAAGATGGACGCGGCGGCGAGGCGCGCGGTGCACCTCTACTGGTTCATATCCTCTCCGCACGCTTCGGGAGGGAATGCCGAACTCTGGCCGGCACTGCACGGCGAGCCGTACTACGGCGAAGCGAACGCCGACGTTTTATGGAATGTCCTCTGCCAGCTGGGTATTTACGCGAATGTGAAGGTCGATGCGAGGGATAGGATCCGGCGTTATTCCGGATTCGATGAGATGAAACAGGATTTCTACAACCGTTTCTTCGTGAAGGAGGATTGGCAGCGGGAGATCGTCGATGCGTTTCTTCTCGATCGGGCGGTCCCGGACGGCTCCGGGTATGTTGTTTTGGGCAGTTCGAGAACTGCCCATATATGGTGGGAGAAGGATGATCCGTCTCCGGATCAATCCGTTTCCGTGTAATACGATCCCCGGGCGCAGTTGCCGCACAGGATCGTCTCTTCCGCCACAATCTCTTTGTCGTCCAGGATCGTCTCGCCGCACCCGCTGCAGCGGGTCTGATGCCTCGGGAAGCCGGGGAGGTCGCCCTCCGGGATCACGACCCTGACCTTCTGCACCCTGAAGAGATCCTCCTCCGGTGCGTCGAGCAGCGCGGTTGCGGTCTCGGGACCGGGCGTTTCCGTCCGCTCCTGCTCCAGGGCAGAGACCCTGACGGCATCCTGTGTCGCGAGGTTGATGAACGTAGCGGCAAACTTGCCGTAAGGCCGGTATTTCAACGTGCGACGACCGAGCGAGCACCCCGTGATCGCCTGGACCGCATCCGTGATGCAGCGGTCGATCTCTACGTACACGATGAGGTCCCTGTTTCTCACCATCGGGTCCATGCGGAGTTCCCGCATCCCGATCATCGTCATCCGGGTCCCGAGCACGATCCCGG
>DAOSER010000262.1:0-2255 GCA_035363235.1 Methanoculleus sp. | reverse complement strand
CCGTCGCGCCCGCCGCCGCCGCGACCTCCATCGTGTCGGGGAAGGGGAGGAAGGCGTCCGAGGCGACCGCCGAGCCGGCAAGAGATTTGCGGGCTTTCTTGACCGCGATCTCCGCCGACTCAACCCGGTTCATCTGACCGGCGCCGATCCCGATGACCTCCTTTTCGTTTGCAAAGATGATGGCGTTGCTCTTCGTGTGTTTGCAGACTTTCCAGGCAAGTTCCATCGCCCGCATCTCGTGGGCGTCGGGCTCCCGCTCGGTCACGACCCGCCAGTCCTCGCGGTAGGGCTCCGTCCTCTGGACCAGGACACCGCCGTCGATGCTCCGGACTTCGTCCTGCACCACGGGCTCCGGCAGCCGGAGCACCCGCATGTTCTCCTTCGCCTTCATGATCTCAAGGGCTTCGGGCGTAAACGACGGGGCGACCACGACCTCGACGAACGTCCCGGTGAGTTCCCGGGCGACGTCCGCCCCGACCTCGCGGTTCATCGCGACGATCGACCCGTAGGCCGAGACCGGATCGATCTCCCGGGCGGCGATGTAGGTGCCAAGGAGGTTCTCCCCTGTCGCCACGCCGCAGGGGTTGTTGTGCTTGACGATGACCACGGCGCAGCCGTCGAACTCCCGGAGCAGGCCGACCGCGGCATGGACGTCGAGGTAGTTGTTGTAGGACATCGACTTCCCCTGGAGCGGCTCTTCGCCCGCGATGCCGGCATCGCCGTAAACCGCGGCCGCCTGGTGGGGGTTCTCGCCGTATCGGAGCGTTCTGCCGTTCCCGAACTGGAGGGTGAAGACGTCGGGGAACGGCCGGCCGATCCCGGTGAGGTAGTTCGTGATCGCGCCGTCGTAGGCCGCTGTCCGGGCGAACGCCTTTGCAGCGAGGTTCAGGCGCTCTTCCGCCGTAAAGCCTCCCCGCCGGACGGCGTCCGCCACTGCCCCGTAGTCGCCTGGGTCCACCACGACCGCGACATACTTATGGTTCTTCGCCGCCGCCCGCACCATCGCCGGGCCGCCAATATCGATGTACTCGATGATCTCCTCGAGCGTCAGCCCTGCAGCCTTCATCGCCTCGAAGGGGTAGAGGTTTACCACCACAAGGTCGATCGGCTCGATGCCGTGCTCCTGCATCACGGTGTCGTCGATGCCGCGGCGGCCGAGGATGCCCCCGTGGACCTTCGGGTGAAGGGTCTTGACCCGCCCGTGCATCATCTCAGGCGAGCCCGTATAGGTGGAGACATCGGTGAACGGGACCCCGGCCGCCGCGAGCGCGGCCCCGGTGCCGCCGGAAGAGAGGAGCCGGTAATCGTGCTCGATAAGCACCTTTGCAAGATCGACGATGCCTGCCTTGTCCCAGACAGACAGCAGTGCCCACTTCATGGATACACATAAGTGGGGTAGAGAGATATATCTGGCGCTGCCCGCAAAACCGGCCGTATCTAGCCAGGAGACCGGACCCGTGCTACGGGGAAGACCGGCAGGGCCGGGAGAGGAAGGCGGTTCTTCTCCCCTGAATCCGCATAACGCCGGGAGAAAAACGGCTAAAGGATGTCCAATCGGAAATCCGGGCAGTTAGAGAAGACGGATGTCTGCAGCAAGGGTTAATATTATATAGAACTACATTACAATAAATAATCGAACTACTACAGTAACATCATTTTGAAGCAGGTTAGGCGTATGAAGGAGGATACATCCGAACCAAACGAGAAGCAACAGAATCTCGCAAACGAGGCGGATGCAGCATCTCCGGCGCTTGAAGAGCTGCAAAATGCATATGACGACCTTAACAGCCGTTATCTGCGCCTTGCAGCAGATTTCGACAACTACCGGAAGCGAATGGCCCGGGAACTCGACGCCCGTACAACGTTCGCCATCGAGAATTTCGCGGTGGAGTTGCTCGAAGTCATCGATAACTTCGAGCGGGCGGAGAAAGCCGAGGGTGCAGCCCTCACGGAAGGGATGGAGCAGATCAAGAAACTCTTCATGACCATCCTCGAGCGGCACGGCATCGGGCCCATCGAATGCCGGAACCTTCCTTTCGACCCCGAACGTCACGAGGCGATAGCCTACATCCCATCGGACGCGGAGGAGGGCACCGTGATCGACGAGGTCGTTCGCGGATACTGTATGCAGGATAAGGTCATCAGATGCGCAAAAGTTGTAGTATCTAGAGGATTGGAGGAATAACACAATGGTTTCGGAAAAAGTTCTGGGTATCGATCTTGGAACAACCAACTCGTGCATGGCAATCATGGAA
>DAOSER010000261.1:0-2317 GCA_035363235.1 Methanoculleus sp. | reverse complement strand
TATGGGCGGCGTGCCGGGCAGCAAGATCGTGCAGTTTGATATGGGCAACCTCACCGAGAATTACCCGGTCGAGCTCTCCATCGTCGTCGACGAAGCCTGCCAGATTCGCCACACGGCCCTTGAGGCCGCCCGTATCGGGATCAACCGGCAACTCCAGAAGGAGGTCGGGAGGGCAAACTTCCACTTAAAGATCCGGACATTCCCGCACCACGTTCTGCGCGAGAACAAGCAGGCGACCGGCGCAGGAGCGGACCGTGTCTCGGAGGGTATGCGCCTCGCTTTCGGGAAGGCCGTCGGCACCGCGGCGCGGGTTGAGAGGGGCCAGAAGGTCTTCTCCGTCTGGACGAGCCCGCAGTATGCCGAGAAGGCCAAGGCTTCTCTCAAGCGCGGCACATACAAACTCCCGACTCCCACCAGAATCGTTGAAGAGCGGGCGCCGGCAGCGTAAATCCACTCATCTTCCATCTTTTTTGCGAGGAGCACCCCACGGGCGGCAGATCCGATACCTGCAGGAATATAGGTTTTTATAGTCCCTTCCCACCAGTATAAATAATGGTTAACCCGGCAGACACGACGGTTTTGGGAGCGCTGGCAGACGCTACCGAGAGGGCTCTTCGAGAGGCCGAAATCCAGCTCCCTCCTGACGTGCTTGCGGCGCTCCAGAGGGCGGCGGCGGCCGAGAGGGACGCGATCGCGCGGCAGGAACTCGGCAATATCCTCGAGAACATTGCACTTGCCGGGGAGCGGCAGGTGCCGATCTGCCAGGATACCGGCGTGCCGGTGGTCTACATCACCCTCCCGCCCGACGTCCCGTTCTCACCCGCCCTCTTTGAAGGGGTGCGGGAAGGGGTGCGCCGGGCGACGGCCACGATCCCGCTCCGCCCGAACGTCGTCGACCCCCTTACCCGGAAGAATACCAACGACAACACCGGTGCCGGGATGCCTGCGGTTCACGTGACGCCCGGGGACCGGTTCACCGTAACCGTGCTCCCGAAAGGTGCGGGTTCGGAGAACGTCTCGAGGATCGGGATGCTCCTCCCCTCGCAGGCGGCGGAGATCCCCCGCTTCGTCGCGGAGACAATGCTCCTCGCGGGAGGGAAACCCTGTCCACCCGTGATCCTCGGCGTCGGGATCGGCGGGACATTCGATGTGGCGGCAGCGCTTGCAAAGGAAGCTCTCCTCCTCCCGGTCGATACCATGGACAACTTTGAAGCGGAACTCTGCGACGCGGTCAACGCTCTCGGGATCGGGCCGATGGGGCTCGGCGGCGACACGACGGCGCTCAGCGTGAAGGTGAAGCGCGCCGGCTGCCACACCGCATCCCTCCCGGTGGCGGTGAACGTGCAGTGCTGGGCATGCCGCCGGGCGACCGTGGAGGTGAAGCGTTGAACCTCAAAACACCGCTCGGCGACGAGGTGCTCGACCTCCGGGCGGGAGATACCGTCACGCTCTCGGGGACGATCTACACCGCGCGGGACGAGGCCCACCTGCGGATGATGGAAGAAGGCATCCCCTTCGATCCGGAGGGCGCCGCGGTCTACCACTGCGGCCCGGTGGTGCAGGACGGCCGGCTTGTCGTCGCCGGCCCCACCACATCCGCCCGGATGAACAGGCTCACGGAATTCCTCATCGACGCGGGCGTCCACGCTCTTATCGGCAAAGGTGGCATGGGGCAGGAAGTGGTCGAGCAACTCCGGGGGCGCGCCGTCTACCTCGCGCTCACGGGCGGGTGCGCCGCGCTCGCCGCAGCCCGAATGCGACTCTCCGGCGTCTATTTCGAAGACCTCGGCATGGCTGAGGCGGTCTGGGTCATCGAGGCAGATCGTCTGCCGCTGACGGTCGGGATCGATGCTCACGGCGGCGATCTCTTCCGCGCCGTACGCGAGAAAGCGAAAACACAATTTCACCAGCGATTCAATATCAAACAGGATACCGTCTCATGAAACTTGTCATCGATGAAAGCCGCTGCAAAGGATGCAACCTCTGCGTGCTGGTCTGCCCCTACGGTATATTTCAGGAGGGGACGGAACTCAACAGCCGGGGGATCGTCGCCCCGGTCCTCGACCGCCCCGAACGGTGCACGAACTGCAGGCTGCAGGCCCTCTACGGCCGGCTGCTCTGCGGGGTCTGCCATATGATCTGCCCCGACCAGGCGATCACCTGGGTCGAGGAGAAGCCGTTCGAGCCGCACAAGGTGGAGGTGGAGTTTTGAGCAGGGTTGAGTTCATGCAGGGGAATGCCGCCTGCGCAGAGGGGGCGCTTGCCGCCGGGTGCCGGTTCTTCGGCGGCTACCCGATCACGCCGTCGACCGAGATCG
>DAOSER010000260.1:0-2320 GCA_035363235.1 Methanoculleus sp. | reverse complement strand
TGTACATCATGGGCGAGAACCCGATGCTCTCCGACCCGGACCTCAACCACGTCAGGCACGCTCTCGAGACCCTGGAGTTCCTGGTGGTCCAGGATATCTTCCTGACCGAGACCGCCGAACTCGCCGACGTCGTCCTGCCTGCGGCATGCTACGCAGAGCGCGACGGCACCCAGACCTCCACCGAGCGGCGTGTGCAGATGTGGCGCAAGGCCCAGAACCCGCCCGGCGAGGCAAAGGAGGACTGGAAGATCATCAGCGAGCTCGCCGCCAAGATGGGCTACGCCAAGCAGTTCCCCTACCAGAGCGCCGAGGAGATCTTCAACGAGGTCGCCGCCCTCACGCCGTCCTACCACGGGATGAACTACGAGCGGTTGAGCAAGCCCGAAGCACTCCACTGGCCCTGCCCCGCAGTCGACCACCCCGGCACACCCATCCTGCACATCGGCAAGTTCTCGCATCCCGACGGCATGGGCGTCTTTGCCCCGATCGAGTGGAAACCCCCGGCGGAAGTCCCCGACGCGGAGTATCCGTTCGTGCTCACGACCGGCCGTGTCCTCTGGCACTGGCACACCGGCACCATGACCCGTCGGTCTGCAACCCTCGATGCCGAGGTCCCGACCGGCTGGATCGAGATCAACCCCGAGGACGCAAAGGCGCTCGGCATCAAGGACAAGGAGACGATCCGTGCGATCACCCGCCGTGGGTCCGTCGAAGTCCCCGCGAAGGTGACCAAGGACATCATGAAGGGTGTCATGTTCATGCCGTTCCACTTCAAGGAATGCGCCGCGAACATCCTGACGAACAACGCGCTCGACCCGATCGCAAAGATCCCTGAGTTCAAGGCCTGTGCTGTGAAGGTCGAGAAGATTACGGAGGCCTGAACATGGTTGCAATTGGCGATATGTTCTACACATGGGCGGCAGACGCCGATGTGCTGAAGAAGGGAGAGTGCGGAGGTGCGATCACCGCCCTGCAGCAGTATGCTCTGGCGTCCGGCATGGTGGACGCTGTCCTTGCCGTCAAGAAGGGTGCGGACCTCTACGATGCGGTGCCGACCGTGATCACCGATCCCGCGGAGATCGCAGAGACGGCAGGCTCGCTCCACTGCGGCACGCTCCTGCTCTCGAAGCTGGTCAAGAAGTACCTTGATGCCAACAAGACCGCAAAGCTCGGCGTCACCGTCAAGGGCTGCGACACGATGGGCCTCTACGAGCTCGCAAAGCGGGATGCGGTCGATATGGACCGCCTCCTTCTGCTCGGCGTGAACTGCGGCGGGTCCGTCAGCCCGGTCCTTGCCCGCAAGATGATCCGTGAGAAGTTCGAGGTCGACCCTGATACGGTCCACAAAGAGGAGATCGACAAGGGCCAGTTCATCATCGAGTACGAGGGCGGCCACAAAGGGATCAAGATCGACGATCTCGAGGACGAAGGCTACGGTCGTCGCTCGAACTGCCGCCGGTGCCTCTACAAGGTCCCGCGCCAGGCGGACCTCGCCTGCGGCAACTGGGGTGTCATCGGTGAGAAGGCCGGCAAGGCCACCTTCGTCGAGGTCTGCTCCCAGAAAGGCGCAAACCTCCTTGACGCCGCCGCAAAAGCCGGGGCCGTCAACACCGAGCCCGCGAACCCCAAGGGTATCGAGATCCGCGGCAAGGTCGAGGGCGCCATGCTGAATCTCGGCAACAAGTGGCGGAAGAAGGACTTCGGAGCGCTTGCCTCCGACCTCTGGGGAACCATCGCTCGCGAGACCGGCCGGTGCATCAAGTGCTACTCCTGCATCGAGAACTGCCCTGTCTGCGTCCCGGTGGCAGACGAGCTCAAAGGAAACTCCCGGATGATCGTCTCAGGAGAGGTTCCGCCGAACCCGATGTTCCACCTCCGGCGGTTTGCGCACATCTCCGACTCGTGCATCAACTGCGGCCAGTGCGAAGAGCTCTGCCCGATGGACATCCCGCTTGCGCTCTTCTCCCACGCTATCAGGACCGAGGGCGACAGTGTCTTCGAGCCCAAGCTCGGGAAGGCGCCCTATAAAAACTAACCTTTTTTCTGCAATTTGAGGGCGCATCTGAGATCAGGACCCGGTGATGGGTCAGAAACCGTATCCCGGTGATGAATGCCGATATCGTGCGGAGCTCCCGGTGATAGATGTTCTGTATCCCACACTTATTCATCAAAAACGCTTGTGTTAATCACTACAATTAAATATGCCTAACCTCGTATTTGTACGTATCCGAGGTTTTTACCATGGATCTCAAGTATGTACAGACCACATGCCCGTACTGCGGTACGGGATGCAGCTTCAACCTCGTCGTGAAGGACGGGA
>DAOSER010000259.1:0-2325 GCA_035363235.1 Methanoculleus sp. | reverse complement strand
GCCCGGGGTGTTTCCGGGCTCTCCGGTTGACCGGGATGCTACTCCTAATTCCCGGATTTCAGTTGTACGGACCAATCTCTCGGGCACCGTAGGTCGCATCTGCCGAGATGATGCAGGTCGTTTTACCGTTCCGGGAGTCTCGAATACTTCGATGGTTGGGAAGTGGAACCGGGGATCGTGGATATGCGCCGAGCAGGCCGCCCTTCTCGTCCGGAAGGCAAAAGACTTCCTCGACGACCGATTCCACCCCGCCGGCTACAACGTCGGCGTGAACGTCGGCAAGATCGCCGGGCAGTCCCGCACCGCTCGCCGCAGTCGACGTCCGCACCCGGGCAGAGATGCGCTGCGAACTCCGCGAAACCATCCGGGCAACCGGCATCCCCTGCGTCCTCGTCACCTACGCGCTCCGCGACGCCCTCGAACTCGGGGACCGCATCTGCGTCATGTTGTCGCCTGGGATCCAGCGATCGAGGATCGCCTCGAAGACGACGATGCCTATCGTGGAGGCAAGGAACCAGGAGAAGGAATGACTGACGAACTCCCGGACTGCACCGGGGCTCGATAGTCATGCATTCCGGCAGTCGGGTCCGTCCCGATGCAAGCATAGGTCGCCGGCATGAGAGACGATCATCTTTCCACATAATTCTCCAACAGATGCCGAACCGCCCGCAGCCTCTACACCGCCACCGATTCCGCCACCCGTACGAGTTCATCCTTGCCGAGCATGCCGCCTGTGAGCTGGTAGGAGTAGCCCCCGGCGCTCCAGCGGAGCTGGTCCCTCCCGACGGAGGGAACGTATTCGGCCTCCCGGTCCCCGGAGAGGAGCACCGGCTCGGGCGTGCCGGGGAGCACCTTTTCCTCCCGGTAGGGGTCGTGCAGCCGCTTCGCTACCTCCAAGTCATTGCTGCCATCAGTGAACCGGAGCACCGTATAGCCGCCGGGGAGGTACACCCCGTCGGCGAAGGCGTACCCCTCCGGGAGGTAGGACGGCATCTCCACACCACAGCGCCGGGCCTCGTCGATGCTCGATAAGAAGAGCGGCGTGATCGCGGCCGTCGGCATCGGCCGGATCGCGGTTCCGGCCGGCGGATCGAAGACGAAGAGGTCGTCCGGGAGCCCGGTGTTCGCCGAGGGGTCGGTGTACTCGGCGGAGAGGATCAGGCTCCCCTTGTTGCCGTACATCTCCAGGCCGAGGAGGAGCCAGGTTTCGGCATCGATCCAGAGCCTGAGGCGGTACACCGCCTCCCGGTAGCGGGTGGGCGCCTCAAAGAGTTTCGCATCATCCGGGACCTCAAGGATATAGGCATTCCGGCCGCCTATGGTCTCGCTGCCCCGGTAGGATGCGTTCTGCTCCGCAAGCGACTCCGCGACCGTCTCCGTATATCCCCGGACCTCCTCTGCCCAGCTGGGGTAGGGCGGTTCGGAGAAGGCGGCCATAATATACGGCCCGGCGACCGTCAGCGCCGTCTGCGTTGCCGGGTCGTAGCGCCACTTCCGGGTGCCGTTCGAGACGACGATGGTCCCCGCGAGGTCCGCGGGCTCGAGGTACTCGAGCCGGTAATTTTCGGGGCCTTTCTGGAACAGCCTCGCGGTGACGTTCTCGGAACCGGCCATTATCGCCACAGTGGCGGTGAAGTCCTCCGTCTGCTCTTCTGCCGCGATGAACCGGGCCGCAATCTCGTCCGCCGGCGGCGGGTCCGCGGCGGTGCCGAGGCACCCGGCGGTGCAGGCGAGGAAGAGGAGCACGAGCACCAGGGACTTCATCGGCAGGCCACCCCCGCCACGATAAGGAGCAGCCCGATGAGCGGGCCGGTCTTCATCCCCGCCTCACCCCGCGGCGCAGGAGCGCGATCCCGTAGGCGACCATCGCCGCGAGCACCCCGAACCCGGGGGCGCGGGCGGGCGCCGTCCACCCATCCTCCCCGAACGACCGGGTGGTACCGGCGAGTATGTAGCCGCGATCGTCCGTCGCCGCAAGGGCCGAGATATCATCGGTCGCATCTCCGCCGAACGAGTGCGCAGCGGTGACGTTCCCCGTATGGTCCACGAGCACCAGCCACCCGTCGTGCGGCCCTCCGGCGTAGACCGTGCCGGTAAAGGCATACTGCCCCGGAGACGGCGCGATGGCTGACGTGACCAAGACACCGGAAACCTCCGGCATCACGGTCCAGGCGACATTCCCGGTCCCGCCGATCAGGGCGAGGCAGGGGCCGGGGAGGTCGCTTCCGGGGCGGAACGCCCCGCCGGCGACGAGGTAGCCGACGGCACCGCCGCCGGGGACTTCGAGAAGAACCGCTCCGGTGCCACCGTCCATCTCGTCAAGCG
>DAOSER010000258.1:0-2329 GCA_035363235.1 Methanoculleus sp. | reverse complement strand
CTCCATCAGCGCGAGCCGGTCAAGCAGCGACTCCCGTGATATGCCGAGTTCCATGGCAAGCGACGGGAGCGTGAATGCCCCCGTACCGATCCGTTCAAGGATGCTCCGCATCATGCCGTACCGGGCCCCCGGAAGAATGCTCTGCACCATGCGAGGAACCCTGCGGCTCCCAGGACCGCGAGGTACAGGAGCGGGTTCACCGCATCGGCAGCCGACCATTCGGCCCATTCACCGATGAGGTAGGCGTCGAGCCCCGTCGCGAGGAGGGCGAGGAGTTCCACGAGCCCGAACGCGACCGAGAAGAGGACACCAATGGAGACGAAGATCGCACCCTCGCCGGAGCCCGCGAAGAGTTTCCGGGCGCCGACTGCAAAGACTGTCCCGACCACCAGCAGAACGAACCCGCTGAAGGGGTTGCCCGTGAGGTAGAAGGTGTCGAGACCGGGTATGGGGCCGACGACGGCCCCGAGTAACTGGAGCAGGCCGATGACGAGGTAGAGTGCACCGAGCACCGCTCCGAAGACCAACTTCGCTGTATCGCTCATATTAGATACCTCCCATGAAGAGCCCGGCAGCGTGCCCGACGGCGAACGCCAGCAGCCAGGCGACGACGAGGCCGTAGGCGACCGAGAACCCGGTCCACTTCCACGACCCGGTCTCTTTCCTGATGACGCCGAGCGCCGCGACGCACGGGGTGTAGAGGAGCACGAAGACCATCAGGGCAAGGGCCGTTGCCGCAGAGAGACCAGGATCGGCAAGGAGGGCCGACGGAAGCGTCTCTTCCCCGGTCCCGTAGAGAGTGCCGAGCGACCCGACGACGATCTCCTTCGCGATAAACCCGAAGATCAGGGCGACCGCAACCTTCCAGTCAAAGCCGAGTGGCGCCACCAGCGGCTCGATCGCGTGGCCGATCATGCCCGCGAAACTCCCCGCGCCCCCGTACTCGACGCCGAAGGGGAACGACGCGAGGATCCAGACGACCAGGACGCCCGTGAGGATGATCGTACCCGCCTTTCTGACATACATCGACCCCCTGGTCCACATATGGAGGAGGGCCGTCGTCGCCGTGGGGATCCGGTAGGGCGGCATCTCCATGATGAACGGTGAAGCCTCTCCGGGGAGGATGGTACTCCTGAAGAGCTTCGCGGACGCGATCGCGACGGCGATCCCGAGAACGTAGAGGAAGAAAACCACGCTTCCCGCCTGTTCGGGGAAGAAGACCCCGGCGAAGAGGATGTACACCGGCAGCCTCGCGCTGCAGGACATGAACGGATTGACCAGGATCGTGAGCAGCCGGTCTTTCTCACCCTCGATCGACCGTGTGGCCATGATCGCGGGGACGTTGCACCCGAACCCGACGAGCATCGGGACGAAGGATTTTCCGGGCAGTCCGAGGGCGTACAGGGGCCGGTCCATGATGAACGCGGCACGTGCCAGGTAGCCGGAATCCTCCAGGACCGCGAGGATCAGGAAGAGGAGGAAGATGTTGGGGAGGAAGATGAGGACGGAACCGACGCCGCCGATGATACCGTCGCCGAGGAGCGAGGCAAGCCATGCGGGTTCGATCGAGCCGGCCACGAGCTCCGCGAGCCACGCGACGCCGCCATCGATCGTGGTCATGAAGGGGGTCGCGACCGTGAAGGTCAGCTCGAACGCCCCCCACATCAGGGCCAAAAAGATCGGGATGCCGAGGTAGCGGTCGGTGACGACACGATCGACCATATCCGAGGGGCTCATCTCTCTCGGGTTTGCCTTCCGGACCTGCGGCAGGACGGCCGAGATCGCCTCGTAGCGCTTGTCCGCCATCAACGCCTCGTACTCATCGGTATCGATACGGGAGAGGATCTCCTCCACGCGGGCCGATGCCGGTCCTTTCCGGAGCCTGGAGAGGACGTTCTCGTCCCCTTCCAGGAGCCTGACCGCGAGCCAGCGGAGAGGGTATCGGCCGGCGAGATCCCTGTCGGCCGAAAGGGCATCCGTGAGCGTTGCGATCATCGTTTCCGCCTCGCTGCCGTAACCAACGGTGTGTTCGTGGTGCGGCGAGGTCTCCGCCTCCCGGATCGCTGCGTCGAGGAGGGCGTCAAGTCCGTCTCCCCGGGTCCCGACCGTGCGCACGACCGGGATCTCGAGGAACTCCGAGAGTTTCTCGCGGTCGATCGGGTCGCCCTGCGCCTCGGCCATATCAGCCATGTTCAGGGCGATGACGATCGGGGTCTTGAGTTCGGCAAGCTGCGTCGTCAGGTAGAGGTTCCGCTCGAGGTTCGTCGCGTCCACAACCTGGACGACGACGTCCGGCCTCTCCTCGAGGATATAGTCCCGCGCGACGACC
>DAOSER010000257.1:0-2339 GCA_035363235.1 Methanoculleus sp. | reverse complement strand
GTCGACCTGGTCATCAACTACGACGTCCCGCAGGATATCGAGTACTACATCCACCGAATCGGCCGGACGGCGCGGGCCGGACGCACCGGGCGAGCCGTCACGTTCGTCGGTCCGAAGGAGTACTTCAAACTCCGGACGATCCAGAACTACACCAGGATCAGGATCGCCCGCATCCCGCTCCCGACCCCGGGAGATGTCGAGGAGAGCCGAACGCGCAAGCTCATCGACCGGGTGCAGCAGGTCATCAACGAGGGCAGCCTCGAGCGTTACGTGAACCTGGTCGAGCGTATCATATCCGAAGACTATACCTCGCTCGAGGTCGCTGCAGCCCTCCTGAAACTGGAACTCTCCTCCGACAGGGGCCAGGCCCTCCCACAGGATATCAGCCCGGCCCGGGGGCAGGCGCTTCTGCGGATACCGGTCGGAAGAGAGCACCAGATCCGGCCGAAGGATATTGTCGGAGCGCTCGCGGGCGAGACCGGGATTCCCGGCAGCGCTATCGGTGCGATCAACATCTACGACACCTATTCTACCGTCGACGTGCCCATCGATGCAGCGGAACAGGTCATCGAGGGGATGAAAGGAAAGACCATCGCAAGGGTCCGGCTGACCCGGCCGATTGAGATCGTCAACGCGCCCGGCGGGCGGTGAGAGCGCACAGGCCGGCATCGAGTGGAACCGGCTCTCAAGATCCGTTTTTTCCGATCAGGTACAGCGCGCCCGGAGACGTGAATCACGCCGGGAAGACCGCAGAGCAGAACAGTCACCCATTCCAAATAGTTTTGCAGAAATCAGGGTCTCCTCGGGTGCGAACCGGCGGTAGTGCCTCACGGTAACCCGGGAGTGCGGCGGGATTTTTCGGAGTAGCGGCCCGGGTCTCCGCCGGAGAAACGACTATATACCTTGGTGCGTATTCTTCACCATCAGGGGGTGGTGGCGTCAACTAGTATAGATGCAACCTCTGAAGCTTCCGGAGTCTCATCGCCATCGAAAAAAATGAGAATTATCTGCCCTGTAACCCGCATATTGACGATAGTATATCCGTGAGAAGGTGCGCTGCAAAACTCCCTGCCCGGGTTTGACCAGCCGCTCCTTGCCATCTGCCCTGCAATCAGGGGACGCGGCGGGGCAACCCGACCCGAAGCGTCCCCCCTCCGGAATAGCCGGGTTTCCACACAGACTGCCGATCGTTATTGGGGATTTATTCTTTTTTGTGCCCTTCCTGCCGTTCAAGCACTCTGAACGGTGAGTTCCGCGTTCAGCATATCCAGGTAGTCGGAGAGGAGGCGGGTGATCAGGAAGTGCTTCCGGACGTGCTCCTTGCCGGCCTGCCCGAGGCGCTCCCCGAGTTCCGGGTTCTCGAGAACCTGCCGGATCCTCCAGGCAAACCCATCGGTGTCGGTCGGGTCGAGGAGGAAACCGGTCTCACCGTCCTCGATCTGGAGCGGAATGCCCCCCACGCGGGATGCAATGACCGGGCGTCCCTTCCAGAGCCCTTCGGTGACGGTCAGGCCGAACCCCTCACGGAGCGACTTCTGGAGGATGACGCACGAGACCCGTTGCAGGGCGTTGACCAGCAGGTGGTCCTCGGCAGTGATCAGGATGACGTCGCCGGACTCGATGAACTCCCGGGCCTTCTCCTCGACCCGCCGGTAGATGGCCCAGCCCTCAGGGTCGTCGGGAGCCATGCTCCCGCAGAGGATCAGTCTGCAGTCGACGTGCTCGCGAACCCGGGCAAAGACGTCGACGACGCCCTCAGGGTCCTTCCACTTGTCGAACCGCGAGATCTGGGTGATCAGCGGTTTGTCGATCGGCACGCCGTACTTCTCGAGGAGGCCCGCGATCTCCGCCTCAGAGAGGTCGCGGTTCTTCTCCGAGAGGGGGTCGATTGCCGGCCGGCAGATCCACTGCTCCATCGGCATCCCGCGGCGCCGGTACTCCTCGTGCGAGATGACCATCCGGTCGTAGTTCAGGACGAAGCCCTTGAGGAACTCCCAGAGATCCGTGTTCGGGTTCGAGAGGTCGACATGGCACCGCCAGACCCAGGGCTGGGTCTTTTTGTAGAACCGGATCAGGGGCAGGGGCTGCGGATCGTGGATGACCACCAGATCGTGGTCGATCTTCATCTGCCCGGAGAAGCACTCGTTTGTCTTAAGGTAGAGCCCTTTCTCCGCGTCAGAGAACGTTATCGCTTGCCCCTGGAGCGCGTTGTGGAAATTCTTGGTGATGGTGAAGAAGTCACCCTCTCCGTTCAGGATGTTCCACTGCGTCCTGATCCCGACGTCGTTCATGAGCGGAACCAGCGAGAGGATCATCTCCGCTACGCCGCCGCTCTGGTA
>DAOSER010000256.1:0-2340 GCA_035363235.1 Methanoculleus sp. | reverse complement strand
AGGCGGGGCTTGCCATCGTGATCATCGCGATCATCCTCGACCGGATCACCCAGAATCTCGTGCCGCAATATGAGAGCAGGTGACCCATCTCAATACTATTTTTGAGGGGAACGAGCGGCCGGTTCATCCTCCGGCATGCACGGTCGTATTGACCGAAGAGAGACCGGACAGGCAGTAGAGTAAAGAGAGTTTTATCGTCATACGTCCGTTTAATCCGGGTTTCAAACGGGCTCAGTTCGTCGATCAGGACTCGAAAAACCTAAATAAGGTTAGACCTATATGTTGAAGCGGTCAAATATCTGGCCTTTTTGCCCTGGGGTGCAAACACGCCAGGAGCGGCACATACCGCCGCCTCTGCTCAATCTCCGGCTTATCGGCGCATACGTCGTCCGGATCATCCGTGAGAACCCGGAACCCCACACAGCCGGGCTCTGAACACCATGTAGCCGCCCAAAAGCGGCAATAATTCGATAAGGTGATTATATGGTTCATAGGATAAGAAGCACACTCGTACTGGCAGGTATCGTCCTGGTGCTCTGCCTCTTGTCCGCCGGCTGCACCGGTACGGAAGCGACCGAGCCCAAAAAGGAGATCAGCATCGGCTACGTCACCTGGGACTGCGCCATAGCGAGCACCAACGTGATGAAACAGGTCTTTGAGGAAGCGGGATATGATGTCGAATTGATCGCAGTCGACGCAGGACCGCTCTTCCAGGCGCTCGCCAACGGAGACGTCGACTTCACGACGACCGGATGGCTCCCACACACGCATGAGCATTACTGGGAGCAGTACGGCGACAGGATCGACTACGTCAAGGCAAACATCCCCGGTGCGGCACGTATCGGGCTTGTCGTCCCGACTTACGTGACCATCGACTCGATCGAGGAGATGAACGATGTCGCCGATCAGTTCGGCGGCAGGATTGTCGGTATTGAGCCCGGAGCGGGCATCATGACCCGGACCGAGCAGGCCATCGATGAATACGGCCTCAACTACGAGCTGGTCGCGAGCAGCAGCGCCGGCATGGCGACGGAGCTGCGCACCGCCATCAACAACGAGGACTGGGTCGTGGTGACCGGGTGGTCGCCGCACTGGAAGTTCGGCCGCTATGACCTCAAGTTCCTCGATGATCCGAAGGGCGTCTACGGCGGGGCCGAGGATATCGTGACCCTCGCGCGGCAGGATCTCGCGACCGACGACCCGGTGGCCCATGATATCCTGACCAGGTTCGAGTGGACCGCTGAGGACATCGCCTCGGTCATGACCGATATCGAGGGCGGCATGCCCGAAGAAGAAGCCGCACAGAAGTGGGTCGATGCCAACCGCGACAGGGCCGACGTCTGGCTCGGGAAGGCATAACCCTCTTTTTTTACAACGGTATCACCCGGGATCGTTCCGTCCCGGAATCTGATCACCAGAAGCAGCGGATGACGGCGATGGAAAAAGAAAATACGTGAAGGGCCGGGACTACGCCAGCCCGTGGTAGTGCCCGAGCGGCTCGATGGTGATCTCTTCGCGCTGGATGGCATCGATAGCCATCGCCGCCGCCCGGGCCGCCTGGAGCGTGGTGATGTAGGGTATGCCGTAATCGACGGCGGCCCGCATGATCTGGATGTGGTCCTGCCGGGACGCCTTGTCCGCCGGGGTGTTGATGATCAGCCGGATGCTCCCTGAACGCATCGCATCGATGACGTTCGGGGAGCCTTCCTGAACCTTCCGGACCAGGTTCGCCTCGACGCCGTTCTGGGTGAGGAAGTCAACCGTCCCGCTCGTCCCGTAGAGAGAGAGGCCGAGTTCCCGGAGCTTCCGGGCAACCGGGAGGAGTTCCTCTTTCTGCTCGTCCGTCACCGAGATGAAGACGTTTCCCGTCGTCGGCAGGGTGTTCTCTGCAGCAGTGCATGCCTTGTAGTAGGCGCGGCCGAAGTCGTAATCGATACCCATCACCTCGCCGGTGCTCTTCATCTCCGGCCCGAGGACGGTATCGACGCCGGGGAGTTTGTTGAAGGGCAGGAGCACCTCTTTGACCGCGACGTGCTCGATCTCGGGCTCGGTGACACCCATATCGGCGAGTTTGCGCCCCACCATCACCTTCGCCGCGATCTTTGCGAGCGCAATGCCCGTCGCCTTCGCGACGAACGGCACCGTCCGGCTCGCACGTGGGTTCGCTTCGAGCACATAGACCACGTCGTTTCTGACGGCGTACTGGATGTTGATCAGTCCGACGACCTCGAGGCCGAGGGCGATCTTCTTCGTGTAATCCCGCACCCGTGCGATCACCGAGGGCGTGAGGGACTGCGGCGGGATGACGCAGGCCGAGTCGCCGGAGTGGACGCCGGCCCA
>DAOSER010000255.1:0-2349 GCA_035363235.1 Methanoculleus sp. | reverse complement strand
CTGATACCCGGCATGGTCCTCCTCGAAGGGCTCGTGAAGGCGTTCTGCAAACTCCTCGGGCTGGACGACAAGGATCTCATCACATTCTTCATAACGCTTCGAAACACCATGAACACAAAGGCTTTCTCCGAGACTCCTGTGGAGCAGCGGGCGGTCTTCCTGCCCCAGTGCCTGCGGTCGGCGCAGTGTCCGGCGCACCTGACGCCGGAAGGCCTCAAATGCCGAAACTGCGGCCGCTGTTCGGTCGGGGAGAACAGGGTGTGGCTTGAAAAACTCGGGTATCAGGTGTTCATCGTCCCGGGCTCGACGTTCATCAAGCGGATGGTCAAGAAGTATCGTCCGCGGGCGATCATCGGCGTCGGCTGCCTCATGGAGGTGAAAGACGGGATCGATATGTCCGACCGGATAGGGCTCGTCGCCATCGGTGTCGTAAACTTAAAAGACGGGTGCGTGGAGACGATAGCGGACTGGACTGCGGTGAGAGATGCCGCCCTGCTCGGCATCAAGCCCGCTTCAGGTGCCGTAGACCTTCACGGCCCTGCCGAATAGGCGCTCGCTCGTGACCTTGCCGTAGACGAAGATCGTCTCGGCGCTGTTCACATCGCCGACCCTGACTCCCGGCCGGAGGGTGATGTTCCCTCCCGCCTGGATGGAATGAAGGCATGCGTTGTCGCAGATGGTGGCGCCCTCCTGGACCCGGAGCGTCCCTTTTATCCGGACGTCATGGCCGACGACGATGCTCCTTGCCTCGACGGAACCGCCGACCGTTGAGCCCGGCCCGAGTTCGAGGCGGCCGGCAACTACCACATTGCCCCAGATGTGCGTCTCCGGAGGGGTGATGAAATTTCCATCTATCTTCACGTTTCCGTCAAAAAAGGAACCTTTCGGTGCTATGTATGTGTCCCCGTGCCGGTAAACTTTCATGAAGATCTCCTGGATAACAGCTCGGCCCATAACCAGATAAAATTATCAGTGGTGATTTTCTGAACATTGAAAGGCCCGACATCTTTTTGCCGGTCTATATCCACCAGACATTTCATGGAGAGCGAACCATCACGCTTCGCAACCTAACAGTTGTTCGAACTCCGTTCCGACCGGAACATCATCCTTCGCGAAGAGCGCGAAGAAGGGGGATGGTGTTGCGGCCTTTTCGCTCCTGACGATGGCTTACGCTCCCTCCCTTTCTAAATGGTCGCGATACAAAGCCTTACGGCTTCTCAAACATGATACGCTTGCACTTTGCGTGAAACCGGCCACTGCTTGAGGGCTGGTTGCGGGTTCCCGGTCATATCACCGCAGCAACCGCAAAGACCGCAAGCGCAGCAAACATTCCTGCCCGCAGGATTGAGGTCGCCCGGGATTCCCGGACACAGCCCGGCGTCGTGCATGATAGACCGCGGGAGGCCCCAAACAGAATGGCGATATCCACGACCGCGATGCCGGCAAGGTAAAAGGCACCCCACCAATCGCCGAAGGGGAGAAGGCTTGCTGCAACGGCGCCGCAGGCGCAGGCGAATGCGAATATCCCTGTCCTCCGGACGCCGACGATCATCGGAAGGGTGCGTGCGCCTCCCGCCGTATCTCCGTCGACGTCTTCTGCATCTTTGAGAAGTTCTCTTGCGACTGTCGCAAGGAACGTGATCGCCGCGAGCGAGAGGTTCCGGACGAGCCCCTCGATGCCCGCAAACGCGCCGCCGAAGAGGAAGACGCTCGCGGTCAGGTAAGCGACGGCCACGTTGCCGAAGACGGGGGTCTTCTTCAACCGGACGGCGTATGCCACGAGGACAACCGTGTTCGCGAGGGCAATCGCAAAACAGAGTGGTGTCGTCAGGGTAGCGAGAGCAAGCCCGCCGGCAAAGAGCGTCACCGTGTATGCCTTTGCTCCGGCAAGGCTGATCTCTCCTGCCGGTATGGGACGTTCGGGGCGGTTGATCCGGTCTATCTCGACGTCGAAGACGTCGTTGACGACGTTCCCGCCGGCGGTGATGAGCGCGACGACCACGGCGAGCAAGAGTGACGGCGGCGTGAGCGTCCCGGTGGCGATAAGGTACCCGATGAGCGCGGTAAGGCCGGCAACGACGGCGTTGTGCGGGCGGGTAATCCTGATAAAGGCGGAAGCGCTCATTCTTGATGAGTTAGATTCTCGGCCGGAAGATAAATAACCAGAGGTCCTCCGGAACGGTATCGGGAAAAACGACGGGCTTGGGGGGATTTGAACCCCCGGCATTCAGCTTAGGAGGCTGACGCCATGTCCTGGCTAGGCCACAAGCCCATATACTGGAGTAAGAATATTCGTCATGAGAAGGTATAAGGGTATCGAGCATCCACCTTTTCCGGAAGCATGGATGT
>DAOSER010000254.1:0-2370 GCA_035363235.1 Methanoculleus sp. | reverse complement strand
GAGTGATCAGAAAAAAAGAAACGATTATGCTTCAAATAGCTGATTTGATGGGCTCCGTCGGCAAGTAGCAAAAGGATAAACCGGAGCCGGTAGTCGGGCAGCTCTCGGTCCGATACGGATGGGGCCGATGCTGCGCCGGCTGTGTGCAATCGGGTCTCCGCTGCAGCGCCGGTAGGTGTCGTAAGAGGTGATCTCATCGGTTCTGCATCAACCATGTATGATATTGATCCTTTTTCAAAGTTAAATATATATACTCTAATATTCGCATTTGTTAAATATATATCATTAATAATTGATACTACCGGAAATAAGGATCGGTCGAACAAAGCAGCAGGATCATCCGCCAGCGCAGATGCCGATAGACGATCGGGCTGGTAATCCAGAGGCGGATCCGTTTCCGTCCCAAAGGTTGGTCTTAAAAAAGTTCGTTCAGGAGGCGTCCGACCTGCGGACGATCGTCTTCTCCGCGGATTTGCCGAAAAAATGATATCCGGAGCCGTCCTCTGCAATCGTATCGAGCAGCTCGTCGGGGCGGGTGACGCGGTCCCCCCCGAGGAGCGTTACGCCGCGCCGGAAGAATGCGCCCGGCAGCATGCTGGCGGTCGGGCCGACGACGACAACCGAAGCACCGGGCCGGGCGAGGGCAAGCAGCGGTTCGAGGGTGTTGTTGATGAGGGTGGTGCCGGTGACGACGAGCATATCGGCCCTCCGGACCGCTGCATCCGCGTTATCCTGAGGAATGACGTAGGGCAGTTCGTCGGGCTTCAACGTGCGCAGGTCGAGCTCCAGGATCCCGAACGGCTTTCCCCGCGCCTTGAGCCGCCGGATGATCGGTACGAGCGCCCCCACCACCACGACGTACCCGTCCTCGGGCAGCGGGATGGTATCGAGGATGTCCCTCCCGGTCTCCCGGGTGTAGTCGGGCCGGCGCTTCCAGCAGAATTCGGAGAGCGCGTTCAGGATGGCGATACCGACCGCTTTTTTGAGCGGCGGTGCACGGGGGAGATCGCGGAGGAACTCTTGCGCGCTTCGCCCCGTAAACCGTCCGGGGTAGGGCATAGCACGGGCCGAGCTGGGACGGCAGACCGCTTCCGGGGTCTCTACGGGCCTGAAGTTAAACATTAATAACGAAATGCCCAAGATTGTATACATAGGCTGCTATGAAGCGAAACACATTCTATCTTCTGGTCGGCATCGTTGCGCTCATCGAGGTCGGCATCTTCTGGCTCTCGGTGGAAGCCGAGAGGCCGATCCTGATCCAGGTTGCGTTCGTTCTCGGCGTCATTCTGCTGTATGCGGTACGAAGGACGGTCGAAGAGAGAATGGAGGACGAACGGACGGCGATGATCACACAGAAGGCGGCGCTCCGGACACTGGAGACCTTCTGGGTGGCCTTCTTTGCGATCAGCCTCGGAAGTGCGGTCGTTGCGTTCTCAAGGCCGCTCGGGTTGCGCCCGCCCCACCCGGGACCTCCCGGAACGGCCCCGCCCGACATGCTGGAACTCCCGTTTATCGGCGGTTTTGCTCTCTTTCAGATGGCGCTGCTCTGTCTGATGATCTTTTTGTACGTCGGGTTCAGGGTGTACTACGCACGTAAATATGGAGACTGGGATACGGATGAAGAACAGGATTAAGGTCTACCGGGCGATGCACGACCTGACCCAGGAGGGGCTCGCAAACGAGCTCGGGGTCACCCGGCAGACCATCCTCGCCATCGAGAAGGGGAAGTACGACCCCTCACTCGAACTTGCCTTCAAGATCGCCAGGTTCTTCGGCGTCACGATCGAGGATATCTTCCTCTACGGCGATGCGACGGAGCGGAAGTAATCCCCAGGACCGGGGCCGCGGCCCGGGCGTTTGAGCCCCTCGACTTCGACTCACCAGAACCCATAAGGCAGCCTGCCCTCCCCGGCCATCACCTCCGCTCTTCCAGTTTCGCCCCGTACGTCCATCAATTCGCAGGTTCTGCCTAACCCGTCATGCCGGCGTACGATCCGGGAGCGCCGGCGGTCCGACAGGGCGAACCGGGGTGTACCCGTAGGCCGGGACCCTTACGGGAGAGATGTCCGATTGATCAACCTTTTTGTTTAAATACTCCTCCAATTAGTAAGATATAAATAACAATATGTAAAACATCCAATACATTGTCCGGCAGCCCTTCCCGCAGGTTCCGGGAAGGGCGCGGCACCAGAGCGACACGTCAAAGTGAGTGAGGAGAACATGATACCTGCGAGAACGATACCAGAACAGCGCCGATACCGTACCATGCCCCGGGGGCGGAGCGAATGATGCGCAACCTCTGCGTCCTGCTCTTTCTCCTCTCGGCAATCGTGGGTGGTGCCACGGCGGCCGATGCGTCGGCGGAGGAAC
>DAOSER010000253.1:0-2377 GCA_035363235.1 Methanoculleus sp. | reverse complement strand
AGGTGCCGAGGTAGCGGGCGACCTCGCCGCCGCCCATCGAGAACCCGACGAGCGTGGCGTCGGTGAGATTGAGTTCCGTCATGATCTTGTGCAGGTCTTCGGCCAGGGTGTCGTAGTCGTAGCCGAAGGTCGGTTTCGCGGAGTTGCCGAACCCCCTGCGGTCGTAGGCGACGACACGGTAACCCGCATCAAGCAGCACCGGCACCTGCTTCTCCCAGGACTTGCTCGATAGTGGCCAGCCGTGAATCAGGACGACAGGCCTCCCCGCACCGTGGTCCTCGTAGTAGAGGTCAACGGTGCCCGAGTTTTCTTTACCGACGGCGAGATAAGACATGAAACCCTCCTTTCATGCGGGCTCCCGGAGCCACTCTACTATAAAAGATTGTGGCCCGGCTCGTCTGCCCGGGCTCGGGAAGGATCTGGCGGCCGGGATGGAGAGACGGGCGCCTGGAAATGGATAACTATAATGCTGCCGGCTCCCTGACGATTTGATCAATGGGGAACCACGCAAAGACCCTCAGGAGCCTGCTCATCGCGGCAGGCATCCTCGTGGCGGTTCTCTTCGTAGTAGTCGTGCTGATCGCGGCAAACCTGGGCCAGTCTGCGTCCGAGAGTTTCAGATCGACGTATCACTACGAGCTGAAGATCTCGACGTCGCGGCCGATTGAGGACACGGTTCTCCTCATCCCTCTTCCTTCCCGTTACGACCCGGAGACTGGAACGAACGTCACCCCTATCGATCTCTCCCGGGCAAGTTTCCGCAACTTCGATAGGAGCGCGATATCGATAGGGATCGAGAACATCGACGGCATCCCTATGCTGAACATCTCGGCCGACCGGATCGACCCCGTCTACAAAAACCGCATCACGCCGATTCCAATAATGCCGGGGCAGAATGAATCGGAACTCCCCAAACCGACCCACATCTACTCCGACCGGTACTCAGAAGAGACACCGGTGCTCGTCGAGATGGAACTGTATATGCACGACACCAGTCCCGATCGCGAGATCGAGACCAGAACACCGATGGGGACCGAACCCCTATTTGCGCCCTACCGGATCGTCGGCAACCTCACCGATTCCGGCGGACCCGTCGACGATTACTACGTGAGCCCGGGATCGTCCGGGCATGTCGTCGAGGTACCGTTCATCCTCTTCTATGGCGCCGCCGACGATAACGTCCTCACCATCTCGGCCGAGTTTCAGGGGGCGAACCAGTGGTGGATTCTCGGCTGGCAGTCGAACTCGTACCACGAGCGATTACGCCACGAGTTCACGGGTCCGTGCAACGGCACCTATCCGGTAAGGGGCATTCTCGTGGCGGGCGAGGGCGTGTACTGACGGGGCACAAAAACACCTCTTTTTATTCCCGCACCGTGGAAGATCTATCATGAGCGAAAACCTGAGCGGGCGCAATCTGCCGCCGGAGGAGAGACGGTCATGACAGAACGACATACCGATGCACCGCCCGTACCGCCCCGGGCCTCGCGAACCGAATGGTACATGGGTATCGCGGTCGAGACCGCCCGGCGGTCCACCTGCATCCGGCGGTGCTACGGTGCGGTCGTGGTCAACTCGGCAGGGGAGATCGTTTCTACCGGGCACAACGGTGCGCCGCGCGGAGAGGCCCACTGCGACGAGCTGAACACCTGCATAAGGAAGCAGTACAACATCCCCTCCGGCGAACGCTACGAGTTCTGCCGCTCGGTGCACGCGGAGATGAACGCGCTCCTGCAGGCGGGACGGGCCGCGGCCGGCTGTACGATGTACCTGGCCGGGTTCGAGCGTTTGACGGGAACGCCCTCCTACGACCCGCCCTGTCTGATGTGCTCGAAGATGCTGGTGAACGCCGGCATCGGCAGGGTGGTGGTTCGGACTCAGGAAGGGCTGCGGGAACTCGATCCGCAGGAACTCTACCGGCAGCACCTCGATCGCGTGATTGCAAAGGTTTCGGGGAACTAGCGCTTGTTGCCGCCTAAATCTACAAATCCATATGCCGTCTTTCGTGTCTTTCGCCCTCTTCTGCGTGAAACTTTGTTACTCTCCGTTGCCGCCTCACACGAAGTGCGATATTTCGGAGTACGATTGTCCGTAGGATGCGACGGTTCGCAGAACCGGAGCTGGAGCACCGCCAGGTGCGACTTGCGACGGTTCGCAGAACCGGAGCTGGAGCACCGAAGGTGTGAGTTGCGACGGGTCCTCAGAGCCGGAGCATGAGCACCGCCAGGTGCGAGTAACGACTGTCGGAACGACAGGAGTTCGAGAAGGCCGAAGGCCTTTGCTGTGCGACGGGTCCTCAGAGCCGGAGCTCGAGCACCGCCAGGTGCGACTTGCGACGGTTCGCAGAACCGGAGCTCGAGCACCGCCAGGTGCGACT
>DAOSER010000252.1:0-2395 GCA_035363235.1 Methanoculleus sp. | reverse complement strand
CCGGGGTGGCGTCGCTGAAGGGCGAGGGGATCACCCGCGCCATCCTCTGGCCGGGTGCCGGGGTCGGCGGCCACTGCCTGACCAAGGACACCTACCACCTGGAGCGCGGGGTGCAGGTGCTCGGGCGTGAGGAACTCGACTTTCCTGACGGCCGGGAGTCCCTCTACACCCTGGCCCGCGGGATCAACGACTTCATGCCCGAGCACATGCTGCATCTCGCGGAGTCGGCGCTGGGAGAGGCGGGCAAGGCCCTCGCGGGTTCGAAGATTGCCCTCCTCGGCTGGGCGTTCATCAACGACTCCGACGACGCCCGGAACACGCCGGCGGAGCCGTTCCGCGATGCGGCGCTCGCTGCGGGGGCAGTGGTTCGCGTCCATGACCCCTGGGTCGACCCCGCGACGTCGCCGGACGCGCCCCCCGGGCTCTCGCGGGACCTTGCGGGGGTGCTCTCCGGCGCGGACGCGGTGGTGGTCTTTGCCGGGCACAGGGAGTACCGGGGGCTGGTGCCGGAGCGGGTGAAGAACCTGTGCGGGTGTGCGTCGCCGGCGATCGTCGACGGGCGCAACGTGGTGGACCCGGACGCGTGGATCGGTGCGGGGTTCGTCTACCGCGGGATCGGCCGGGGCGATAAGAACCGGCATACACTACAGTGAACTACCCCGCCCAAAAGGCGCGAGGTAATTCACAAGAAGTTTTATCGAGGCGACGGGTGAATAATCTCCAATGGAGGGCCACGATCTCAGGATTAGAGAGCGGATATTGCAGAAGATTGAGGTGCTCATCGATCGGATCGAGTTTATCGAGCGCCATCTGTCTGATGCTGTAGTAAGCGACCGCATCCTGCGCAAGGCACTCTACAAAGAGTTTCAAGAGGCCGTGGAGGCGGTTACGGATATATGTGCGCTCATCCGCCGGATGCTCTACTCCTCTGCACAGGACGATTACACCAATCTTGACTATCTGGTGACCGAAGAGATCATCGATCCGGAGACCGGGAGGGATATGAAATCTGCTAACGGGCTAAGAAACCGTCTGGTTCACGAATATGACGGTGTCAACGACCATATCGCGTATGCCGCGATGCAGCGGCTTATGCCTCGCCTGCGCAGGTTTTTGAAGGAGGTGCTGGTATGGCTGAATGCAGACAGGATCTGATCCTGGACCACTTCCGGGAAATCCTCCCCTCGATCAGGGCCATTCTGCTCTTTGGTTCGCATGCCGCGGGCTACGCAGGCCCCCAGTCCGATATCGACCTCTGCCTGATCCTGAACGATGGAGCGGATAGGACTGCGGTGCATGAGAGAATGCTCCTCGCCCCGGAGGGATACGATCTCGTCATCTATGACGAGATCCCCTGGTATCTCCGGGGAGGGATACTTGAGCGGCACTGCATCATCTACGCAGAGGACCCCGGCGACCTTGACTTCTGGCTCTATAAGCAACGCCGGATCTGGTCGGATATGAAGCGGCGTCAGCAGAAGGCGTCTGCCCGGGACCTCTTAAGGCGCATCGGGCACTCCTGACCGGTTCACACGCATCTCGTTGTGGACACCGAAGCAGGCGTGGAAGATGCAATTAATATAGTGCCCGGTAAGACTCTACCAGAGGAAAGGGAATGCGGATTGCGAGTGCTCCCGACGGTATCATCCACATCGATGGAAAGGTTGTAACCGCACTGGACCGTTTTGTGGCCTCGGTGACGGAGATCATCGAGCGGTATACCCGCTACGTGATCGTCAGCGGATACGTTGCAATCCTTTTTGGAAGGGCCAGGGGTACGGAAGATATCGATCTCTATATCGACTACATGGACCGCGATACATTCATGTCGTTCTCCGAAGACCTCCTGGAACAAGGGTTCTACTTCCTGAATTCCGACGACATCGGCGAGATCTACTCGATGCTCTGCGACAGGCTCGCCGTGCGGATCGCCGGGGCAGGCAGGATCATCCCGAACATCGAGATGAAGTTCAAGAAAGACGATTTCGATCGTTATGCGATGTCCAGAGCGAAGAGGATACAGTTTGACGACATCCGGTTCTTCGTATCGCCCATCGAGCTGCAGATTCCCTATAAACTCTATCTCGGGAGCGACAAGGATATCGAGGATGCGGTCTACCTCTGGATGTTGTTCCGGGAGACGCTCGATGGCGATCTCCTGCGATCGTTCATGGAGCGCCTGCAGGTCCGGGGAGAGCAGTATGGAATTGAGGTTTAATCGCGAGAAGAACCGGCAGGAGCGGCTGGCTTTTGTCCGGAGACATGCCCTCTGGGTCAGGGAAGTCCCGAACGAGGTCTGGAGCCGCGAGCAGGCCGACCTGATCGACGCGTTCTTTGAGAACGCCGAAAACTTCGCCCTTTCCCGGTCCGAGTACCTCAGGATGCACCGGGCCCG
>DAOSER010000251.1:0-2421 GCA_035363235.1 Methanoculleus sp. | reverse complement strand
ACTTTTCTCAGCAACTCTTCAAGCCCGGGCCCCTCGCCCCTGAGCGGGGACTCCCCAGGTTGAACATCGTGATCTTGTACCCCTACGAGGGGGAGTTCCGCTGGAAACCGTAGACGTGCTTGGTACCCGGCACATCTATTGTATGCATCTCTGGCTTGTCTTCAGGGTTCAGATTCCCTGATGATCGCCGCAATTCGCGCGGCTGCATGCCCGTCGCCGAACCGGGCGGCGTGCTGCCGGCGCGCATCGCCGGCCGCATCAGCCTCTGCGACGATCCGGTCGGCATCCGCGCCGACGAGGACGTTCCAGCCGTCCTCCAGGGTCTCGACCCACTCGGTGTTCTCCCGCAGGGTCACGCAGGGCACCTCGAGGATGTAGGCCTCCTTCTGGACGCCGCCGGAGTCGGTCAGGACCGCCCGGGCGCCGGAGAGAAGGGCGAGCATGTCGAAGTAAGGGAGCGGCTCAACAACGCTGACGTTCGCGGCAGGCGCGATCCCGTACTCGGCGAACTTCTTCCTCGTCCGGGGATGGACCGGGAAGACCACCGGCGCATCAAGGCGGGCAAACGCATCCATGATCGCCCGGAGCGCGGCGGGATCGTCGGTGTTGCTCGCCCGGTGAACCGTGGCGAGGAAATACCCCTTTGGCGAGAGGCCGAGGTCAATGAGAGCCGTGGAGCGCTCTTTTGCAAGAGGGAGGTTCTGCTGGAGCGCGTCGACCATCACGTCCCCGGTGAGGTGGACGCCCGCGGTCACCCCCTCGGCCGCGAGGTTCGCGACGGCGGTCGCCGTCGGGCAGAAGAGGAGATCCGAACAGTGATCCGTCAGGACCCGGTTCACCTCCTCGGGCATCCGGCGATCGAAACTCCGGAGCCCGGCCTCGACGTGCGCCACCGGCACGTGCACCTTCGCCGCCGCGAGCGCCCCCGCGAGGGTCGAGTTCGTGTCCCCGTAGACCAGAACCAGATCCGGCTCCTCCTTCCCGATCACCTCCTCGATCGCGGCGAGCATCCGCCCGGTCTGGACGCCGTGGCTCCCCGACCCGACCTCAAGGTGGTAGTCGGGTGCCGGGATCCCGAGATCGCGGAAGAAGACCTCTGAGAGGAGGTAGTCATAGTGCTGGCCGGTGTGGACGAGGATCTCCTCGTGGACCTTCCGGAGCTCCCGGGAGACCGGGGCGCACTTGACGAACTGGGGCCGGGCCCCGACGACCGAGAGGATCTTCATGCCGCAAGGCTCCGGGAGATCGCCTCGCAGACCCGGACGTTCGAGAGCCCCTGCTCCGGCGTGACCGTGAAGGGCTTGCCGTCGCGGGCGGCCCGCAGGAACGTCGCCAGTTCGATCTTCAGGGGCTCGACCTTGTTCACCAGGAGCTTCTCGATGATGTTCTCCTGGCGGTAGAGGCCGTTCTCCTGCCCGTAGGTCTCGGGTTTCCGGTAAACGTAGACCTCCTGGGTCATGAAGTCGCCCTCGATCGTCCGGTCCTCCTCCTCGATGTAGATCGACCGGACCTTCTTCGAGGACTTCCGGGAGGCCGAGAGGTAGACCGGCGTCCGCCCGAAGGCCGCGAGGGCCGCGGCGACGTCCCCGGTCCCGCTCGCGTGGACGGTATACTCCCGCCCGGGGAAGAGGACGTTGAACGCGACGTCGATGTCGTGAATCATCAGGTCCTCGACGACGGAGCTCCCGCTCACCCGTGCCGATGCCGGGTTGTGCCGGTGGAAGGAGACGTAGAGGGGGTCCTTCACGACCCGCGCAACCTCGGTGACGACCGGGTTGAACCGCTCGATGTGCCCGACGCCGACCGCCAGCCCGTCGGGGATCTGCCCGATCAACTCCTCGCACTCGCGCACGGTGAGGCAGAGGGGCTTCTCGATCAGGGTGTGCACCCCGGCGGCGATGACCTCTCCCGCCGTCCGGAGGTGGTAGGGGGTCGGGACCACGACCGAGACGCACTCGGCCTTCCGGAGGAGCTCCTCCATCGAGCGGCAGACCTCCGCCCCGGTGGCGGCGGCGACCTCTTCGGCCGCCTTCGTGTTCAGGTCGTAGACGTAGGTCGTCCCGACCTCCTTGAGTTCGGAGTAGACCCGGACATGGTTCCTGCCCATGACGCCGGTGCCGATGACGCCCGCGTCCATCTAGATCACCCCGTTGATCGTCTCACAGATGTAGGCCCGTCCTTCGTCGGTGACGTTCGGGTGGACCGGGATCGAGAGGACCGAGGCCGCGAGCGATTCCGCGACCGGGCAGGCAGCGGCCCCGGCGTAGTAGGGCTGCCGGGAGAGGGCGATGGGGTAGTGGACGGCGCAGCCGATCCCGTGCTCGCGGAGGTAGGCCATGAACTCGTCCCGCGACAGGGGGAATGCGTCGGTGACCCGCAGGGAGTACTGGTGCCAGACGTGGGTCCGGCCGGGCGCGACCG
>DAOSER010000250.1:0-2451 GCA_035363235.1 Methanoculleus sp. | reverse complement strand
CGTTCATGTTCGGGACCATGCTCTCCGACTCGATCGTGACCACCGCCGGCCAGGTGCCGGCAAAGAGGTAGAGAAGAAGGGCAATACCGCCCACGACGGCGACGACCCAGAGGAGGTCCCGGGCGAGCGAGATGACCGGGTGGTCGCTCTCCCGGAACGCCGTGAGGGTCGATGCTGCACGCTGCAGCCAGGTGGTATCCGACATTTGTTCTAAAGAGATTGCTATCCTTCATATACATAGGTTCTCCGGGATGCCCGAACCGGTGTCGGAGCGCGAGAAGGATAAACCCATATTGCCCGGGGGAGAATAACATGAAGTCCATGCTCGCCAACGCCGAGATCGTACGCCGGTTCCTTGCGCTGAAGCATCAGGTCCATCCCGACGTGGTGAGTTACATCCGTGAGCAGAACGACCCCTCACTCATCGACCGGATAGCGGCAGGAGTCCCGGGCGATACCCTGGTCGTCTCGGCGGAGCATATCCCGGGCCTCCGGAAAGTCCGGGACGGCACCCGGTTCCTGGTCGACCCGGAACTCGAGGTGATCATGGGGAGCGCCGGGACCACCGGGAGCGTCAGCGGTCACGAGGACGCCGTCCACTACTTCAGGGACCGCTACAACAACCTCTCCTCGATGCTCCGGGGCCGGATGACCGTAATGCCGATCGAGGCACTGGCGAAGTCTCCTCACCGCTACCGGGATGAAGAGTGCAGCATCATCGGGATGGTGGCCGATGTGCGGACGACCGCCAAAGGGCATCGGCTCGTCGAGGTGGAGGACCCCACCGGGGCCATCCGGGTGCTCTTCAACAAAGGAAGGGACGATGCCTTTGCGGAAGCGGAGCGGATCCTCCCCGACGAGGTGATCGGGGTCAAGGGAAAACTCTCAAGCGACGGCGGGCTCTTCTTCGCCGAACAGCTCTCCCGGCCCGATGTCCCCATCAACAACGCCCCGTTCAAGAGCGATAGGCCGGGGAAAGCGGTCCTGATCTCCGACGTCCATGTCGGGAGCGACACCTTCCTCGAAGAGGCGTGGAACCGGTTCGCCGACTGGCTCCAGGACTCCGATGCCGGCTATCTCCTGATCGCCGGTGACCTCGTTGATGGCATCGGGATCTACCCCGGACAGGAGAACGAACTGACGATCAAGAACATCTACGAGCAGTACGACGTCTTTGCCGAGATGCTCCGCGACCTCCCCTCCCGGATCCGGATCGTCGCCGCCCCGGGGAACCACGACGTTGTCAGGATGGCCGAGCCGCAACCGGCGATCCCGCCGGAGTTTACCACAAGATTCCCGTCAAACTGCACCCTCGTCGAGAATCCCTGCCTCTTGAACCTCCAGGGCGTCCGGGTCCTGATGTATCACGGCCGGTCGATCGACGACATGATCGGGCTCATCCCCGGGGCGAGTTACGAGCGGCCCGGAGAGATCATGGATGAGATGCTGAAACGCCGGCTGCTCGCCTCTCCCTACGGCATGCGGACTCCCATCGCCGCGATGAAGAACGACCGGCTCGTCATCGACCCGCTCCCCGAGATCCTCCTCACAGGACACGTCCATATCTGCGGTGTCACCCGCTACCGGGGCGTCCTCGGGGTGAACACCGGCACCTGGCAGTCCCAGACTGCGTTTCAGAAACAGATGAATATCAATCCGACACCGGCGCGCGCGTTTGTGATCGATCTTCAGACGCTCCAGCCCGAAGTTATGGATTTCAGTTAACTATCACGGGATCTCCCGGATCTTTTCCGCATATTTAAAAGTGTTGAATACCTTTGTATATTACTCAATCGGAGGAATAGAAAGAGATGGATCTGGTATACCTGGCGCCCGTGGGTGCCATCCTCGCTCTCCTGTTTGCAGGATACTCATATACGAGTATCAGGCGGGAGGGCACGGGTACCGAACTAATGCAGAAGATTGCTGCCGCCATCCATGAGGGGGCAATGGTCTATCTGAACAGACAGTATCGCGCTATCGCAATATTCGTCATCGTGCTCGCCGTCGTCCTTGCGGTCGTGATCAATCCGCTCACGGCCGCCTGTTTCGTGCTCGGCGCGGCACTCTCAGCGACTGCCGGCTACATCGGCATGTTCACCGCCACGGCGGCAAACGTCCGGACGACGAACGCCGCGCGGCGCGGGATCGCGGATGCGTTCCGTGTCTCGTTCGCGAGCGGCTCGGTCATGGGCATGGCCGTGGTCGGGCTTGGGCTTCTCGGGCTCTCGATTGCCTATCTGGTCATCAGCACCGTAACAGGGCTGGCTCAAGCCGAAGTGCTCACCATCGTGACCGGGTTCGGTCTCGGTGCAAGTTCGATCGCGCTCTTCGCCCGTGTCGGCGGCGGTATCTTCACCAAGGCCGCGGACGTCGGGGCCGACCTCGTCGGCAAAGTCGAGGCGGGCATCCCCGAGGACGACCCCCGGAACCCGGCCGTCATCGCCGACA
>DAOSER010000249.1:0-2460 GCA_035363235.1 Methanoculleus sp. | reverse complement strand
GGCTTACCTACCATGCCTGACGGCTTACCTACCATGCCTGACGGCTTACCTGCCAGGCTTGCGGAGGCTATCCGAAACCTCGGGCAGAGAAGTCCGCCGGGGCAGGTGCAACAGGTCGTCACCGAACTCTGCAGCATCCGGGCGTATACGGCCGATGAACTCGCGGTGCTCCTCCGGAGAAACAAAAAGTGGGTGTTCCGGAGTTATCTCTCTCCTCTGCTTCGCGCTGGAATTCTTGAGTACACGCTCCCCGAGAATCCCCGGCACCCGACGCAGGCATACCGGACGAAGAAGTGAGATGGGCTGAGCGCGGGGAGCCGCTGGCTGCGTTGCGAAGCCGTGCCGGGTGCGCGAACGCGTCAGAACCCTGAGGTATCAGGACGAAGTCACCCATACCACGGTATGAGCGCCTCTGGTGGATAGGGGGGGTGCGACAAGAGGCTGTATCGGGGATTTCGGGTCAATCCGCCATCTTATCCGTTTGAGATGTACCTGCCGCGGCATGCGATCCTGGTAACGGGGTTGTGTGAAGCCCGCGGGACAACGAGGAGAAGAGTAGAACCCTGATCTGCTCCATCCGCCAGGTAAACGACGCCAGGGAGAAGAAAACGCTGAATCACCGAAAAAGATCGTCATCCGCAACAAGTGAAACCAGGGTGATACTACACTTGAGCCAAAACGGCAACGGAATCGGGCCATCACTGGTACCCCCTCAGGATGGCAAACGGACGTGGAGGTTCCCGGTCTCAAGGTGGCCCCTACAGCGTCAATCGGTATCTTCGATACGGAACCTGGAAACCCGTATCCACCCCTCGAACGAGGTATGAAGGTCGTGAGGCCGACAAATGGTGGAGGCGGTACAGGATATCCCAAGAAGCCAACGCCCGCCCGTAATCGGCAGGATAGAGGTGTATGCCTCAGCCTGAAAGGGCGCCCACGGGGGACAGGTGTTTCACAGCAGTGAAAGGTGGTATACCCGTGAAAGTACGTCATTCACCGACGCCAATTGGCGAGAAGCGTACTGGTGCCACGAGGGACTCACCCGGCAATCAACGGGAGATCCAACGTTAACAGGCTACAGACCCGGATGGAAAAGGCAACGGAAGAAGGAAAAAACAACCTTCTTTTTGTTACCGCCCTCATCAGGGTAGTGAAACGCGCGAGCGCACTGCGATGAAAGTCGCACGGTGCGTTCCTGGAAGGGGGGAGGGTGGTAACACCCTCTCCCTATTCGACACCCCCTGCGCACGCAGGGGGGATGGGAGCGGCGCCCCTCCGACTGATCTTTCCTCCTTCGCCTTCGGCGAGCCTGCCACCCCGGTTTACCGGTCTTCTCGCTCCCCCTCACTTTCACTGAGCGCGGCTCTCCCTTATAACCCCCCTCATCGACCTCTTTTGCGTGCGGGAACCCGCCTGAAGGTTCGGCGCCTTAACCGGGGCGTCCGGTCGATTTCCGGCACAGGTCGTCGGAAATCCGCCCGCACAGGAGAAGAACATGAAAAAGAAGATCCAGAAAGCATGCAATCCGGTGGCAAAGCCTCTCCGGGAGAGCCCGGCCGCCGGCGGTAAAGCCAGATTGATAACGTTCCACAGCGAGGAAACAGAATGCAACGCACAGACAGGATAGGCGGCAGCCCACGGGATGAAGCGTGCGCCAACATCGATTCACACGGGACTGCCAACAACTCTTCTCCCTCCGGGGCAATAAGAGCAGCTACCGAGGAGCGACGCGCCGGTGTCGTCCCGCTCTACCTGATACCGCGGGTCGCGGCCGATGAGATCAACCGGTGCGGCCGGAGATTGCGGGAGATCCACGTTGTCCGGACGAAATGCCACCACTATGTCGTCACCGTCATCCGGACGAAGCAGGAGGCGGCCGGCCATGACTGAGCCCGGCACCCTCTCCCACGGCACCGGCGGAGCGCTCCACATCTCCGTCGACGCCGAGAAGTACCGGATCGAGCCTGAGGACCTCAGGAACCTGCTCTTCTACGGCAGGGTGATCCCGATCTGCGAGGACCGCTCGCGGACGACCCCGGGCGGGATCCTGGTCAGCGAGGTTTCCATCGAGGGCCACGCGGCGATGAACGCTTCGGGCAAGGCGGTGATGCTCCACACCCGCGTCGGCTCCTACATCATCCCGCTCGTCAGTTTCCAGCGGGTCGCCCGCGGGGAGGCCATCTCCGCTCCCCTCTTCCCCCTGGTCGGGGTGACAGCATGATCGAGGGGATCAGAAGCGTGGTGAAGATCCTCGCCCCCGGCGGCGTAATCGAGGTCCGGGCACTCGCCGACGGCGTGACGCACTCCGGCTACTTCGACGATTACGAGCGCCTCGCCCGGGCCGTCGAGGCCCTCGACGTCGACCCCTCGGTCGCCGGGATCTACGTCACCCTGAACACCCCGACCCCCGCCCTCCTCGCCCGGCGGGCGAACCGGATCAAGATGCGGTTATCGCGGAAG
>DAOSER010000248.1:0-2483 GCA_035363235.1 Methanoculleus sp. | reverse complement strand
CGAGATCGAGGTGCTGGTGGAGGCCGCCGACCGCTCGATCGAGGCGCGGGTGACTCTCGACGACCTCGCCTACGCCCGGATCTTCACCACCCGGAGTGCTTACAAGAACTACACCGCCTACCTGAACACCCGGCCGACCCGGGTGACGACAATCTTCTCCGTCACGGGGCTCCAGGGCCCCTGCCGGGAGGTCTCGGTCAGCGGGTGCGGCGAGATCAACCCGCTCCAGAACGACCCCGCACGGCTCGCGATCCGGGACGGGACGCCTGTCTTCCTGAACGGCTCGGCCGGTATTGTGACCGGGGAAGGAACCAGGAGCACCCCCGATCGGCCGAACCTCACGGTCATCGCCGATATGGCCGGGATGCAGCCCCGCTACATGGGTGGGTTCAAGACCTCTGCGGGCCCCGAGTGCATCACGAGCCTCGGCGTCGCGATCCCGGTCATCGACGACCGGCAGGTCGCTGCCCTTCGCGTCCTCGACGAGGAGATCCCGCTCCCGGTCGCCGATATCAACACCCGCAGGGTCCTCGGGGAAGGGACTTACGCCGACGTCTGGCAGCGGCCTGATAGGGAGGTAACCTACCACCCCGAGTGGTGCGAGGAGTGCTCGGCCTGCGCAGCGGCCGCGGTCTGCCCGACGGGCGCGTTCACCCGCGAGACCGGGATCGATCGCGACCGCTGCCTCGCCTGCACTGCCTGTCTTGCTGCCTGCCCGAACGACGCGCTCGAGGCCGGGGAGGGGTCGCTCCGGGTCCGGGGCCGGAAGGTGCCGATCACGCTCCGCCAGTCAGGCCGGACGCTCGCCGAAGACCTCTGCCGGGACGTAAAAGAGATGATCCTCGACGGTCGGTTCACCTTCACCGGGGGCGGGGGACGGTGAGGGAGAAGTACCTTCTCCACTGCCCGGGATGCGGCCGGCCCTTCCCGGATCGCTACACCCTCGACTGCCCCTCGGGGTGCGACGTCCTTCTCCGGACCGTCTACGCCGAGCGCCGGCTCATCCTCCAGGATCTTCCCGGGGTCTTCCGCTACTCGTCATGGCTCCCCATTGAGGGCCACCTCCGGATCGACGCCGGCCCGGTCTCCTACGCGAGTGAGGGGCTTGCCCGGGAACTCGGGCTCCGGGACCTCACCATCACGTTCTCGGGCTACTGGCCCGAGCGGGGCGGGCGGATGGAAACCTGCTCGTTCAAGGAGCTCGAGGCGCAGCCGACAGTGCTCCGCCTCCGGGAGAAGGGCGCCGGCATCCTCCAGATCTCCTCGGCGGGGAACACCGGCCGGGCCTTCTGCCAGACCTCGGCCCTGACCGGGGCGCCGGTCGTCGTGGTGGTCCCGGCGTCCGCCGCCGACCGGCTCTGGACGATGGTTCCGGCCCCAAATGTCTGCCTCATCACGGTGGACGGGGATTACTCAGATTCTATAGCCTTCGGGCGGGAGGTCTGCTCGATCCCGGGGATCGTCCCGGAGGGCGGGGCAAAGAACGTCGCCCGCCGGGACGGGATGGGGACGGTGATGCTGGATGCGGCACGCTTCGCCGGCCGGCTCCCCGACGCCTATTTCCAGGCGGTCGGGAGCGGGACGGGGGCGATCGCCGCATGGGAGGCCGCGGAGCGGCTCATCGCCGACGGGCGGTTTGGCACCCGCCTCCCGGCCCTCCACCTCTCCCAGAACCGCCCCTTCGTCCCGATGGTCCGGGCCTGGGAGGCGAGGAGGCGGGAGATCGTCCCCGAAGAGGATATGCCTGAGGCCGAGGCCTCGATCGCCCGGGTCTCTGCGAGTGTGCTCACGAACCGCCACCCGCCCTGGGGGGTCAGGGGCGGGGTCTACGACGCCCTTCTCTCCTCCGGCGGGAGGATGTATGCGGTCTCTAACGACGACGCCCGGAGTGCCGGGCGGCTTTTTGCCGATACCGAGGAGATCGACCTCGACCCGGCCGCCGCGGTCGCGGTCGCCTCGCTCATCCGGGCGGCGGAGGAGGGGCTGGCCGGCGAGCATATCCTCCTGAACGTGACCGGCGGGGGGTATCAGCGTGCGGCAGAAGACCTCGACCGCTACCCGGTCGAGCCCTACATCCGCGTACGGGCCGGCGAGGCCTTCGCGGGGGACCTCCGGGACGCCGTCCGGGGCTGGCTCGCGGAGCAGGGGGTGGCTATCCGTGCGTGAGGGCTGCGTCCTCGACCGGCTCGCCGCCCTTGGGGTTGATACTGTGGCGTCGCTCCCCTGCGACCGGACACAGGAGTTCTGCGCCCTGATTCCTGAACGGTTCCGTGCGGTGAACCTCACCCGGGAGGAGGACGGCGTCGGGATCTCGGCCGGGCTCGCGATGGCCGGGGGGCTATCGGTGCTGCACATGCAGAGTTCCGGGCTCGGGAACTCCCTGAACGCCATCATGTCCCTCACCGTCACCTTCGGCCTCCCCCTCCCCGTCCTCGCGAGCTGGCGGGGGGTCTACCGGGAGGCGATCCCGGCCCAGGTGCCGT
>DAOSER010000247.1:0-2494 GCA_035363235.1 Methanoculleus sp. | reverse complement strand
GGATCTCGAAGATGGGGATGTTGAACGCGAGTGTCTTCCCGCTTGCCGTCGGCGTGGTCAGGATGATGTGGTTGCCGCCGCGGATCCGCTCGATTGCCTCGCACTGGTGGGTATAGAGCCGGATCCCCTTCTGCTCCAGGTATGCCGCAAGCGGTCCGGGAAGAGGAGGGGAGACTATACCGCAGGCGGGTTTGTGCGAGGGCAGCCTCTCGATGTGCGCAACCTTATCTCTGCAGTGCTTATCTGTCCGGAGAAACCGGAGTATCTTCGCGGTTTTTCTGGAGCGGCGCCTCGAAACGGGGGGAGCCGCGCCAACTCCCGCCTCATCCTCCTTCTCCGGTGCCGCCTCATACCGGGGAGGGAGCTCCGCCACCCCGGCGGCGGATCCCGGGTTCAGGAGCGCTTTCTCCCGCATCCGGGCAGCCTCGGCGAACGCCGGATCGATCTCGAGCGCGCGATCGAAGCAGCGGATCGCCGCATCGACCTCCCCGGCACTGAGCCTCGCAAGCCCGAAGGCATACCAGGTATCCCTCTCTTCAGAGACATCGTGAGTCTTCATCCCCACCGCCTGATGACGATCACATGGTGCGATAAAGGGTTAATCCGTTCTGTTTCGCCCTCACACCGGTTCATTCATCGGAATACAGCAGTATCTGCTGGTAGGAGACACCTTCCGGCTCCATATCCAGCCCGGCATCGAATGCGACCTTCGGCCTGCTCCTGTAGGTGAAGGTGAGCCCGCCGGTGCTCTGGAGGTGTTCGAGGATGGTCTTCATCTCCTCGTAGATCGGGTACCGGCCGGTCCCCGTGAGGGTCACCCATGCCCGGGACCGGGTCAGCGCGACGAAGAGGCTGTTCCTGAGCGGGATGCTCTCGTCGTTTCTCCCGATGATGTCAAACCCGAGGATGTAGACCACGTTCCCCTCGTTCCCCTTCGCCCGGTTGATGCCCGAGACGGTGACGCAGCCCGCCTCGGAGAAGGTGTCCGGTTTTGCGCCGATATCAAGCCGGTTCCGGCCCGAGGCCGAGGATATGTAGGTCTCGATGCCACGCTCCATGAGTTCTTCTGCCACGCTGCGCACCCCGGCATTCGACCTGGCGTTGAGGGAGACGACCAGAATGTCCTCGGGACGTAGTCCGCTCACGACGATATCGCGCTGTATCGAACGCGCGACAAACGATGCCTCTTCCTCGCGCCGATCAACTATCTGGAGGTCGATGAGGTGCCCTTTCCAGAGGTCGGGCACGATGTTTGCCGTGTACTCTTCCGGGCGGGTGATCCTCACCTGGCGGCCGCTCTTGAACTCCCCCTCTACGTCGTAACCCAGCGCGTTCCATTCGGCCTTCGTGGTCGGGCCGGCGAGCATGCCCTCGCGGAAGAAGAGGCCCATGCCTATCGCGTGCGCCGCCATGAGGACCGGAGCGGGTGTGCGGTAGCACTTTCTCATGATGACGCTTTTCTGGAGTTTGAACTCCTCGCCGAAGATCTCTCTTGATGAGGGTATTTTGATGCTGCTCGTATTCTGGTACTCGTCGTATGCCCAGATCAGGCGCCTCTTCTCCGGCCTATCGGGGTCCGGCGGGCAGAGCGACTGGTATGCCATCCAGAAGAACGGCTGCTTTCCCCGGTAGAGGAGGTCTTCGCGGTCGACGACGAGGTCCTGGCCTTCGTCGATGAGGACGGCATCAAAGAGCGGGTCGAGCGGGAGGTTTCTGCTCTCCTGGATCTGGAGGAAACTCTTGCATGCCCGTGCGAAGAGTTCGTTTGGTGTCTGGTGCCGGTCCCCCCTGAGGTCTTCGGGGGAGAAGAAGTCGGTGTCGTAATGGTCGCAGAGCATCCGGTAAAAGCCCGTTCTGCCGGCGCTTCCCCACGCGTGAAGTATCTTGAGCGTGCTGTGCGGATCCTCCGGGTCGAACTCTCCGCCGTACATGCGGCAGTAAAACTGGACCCAGTACTCGATGTACTCGTAGAGCGAGCGCGTGAAGAAGGTGTATACGATCCGGAGATCGGGCTGCTCGCAGTGCATGTAGGCCGCTTTCTGGCAGAGGATATGGGTCTTTCCCGAGCCGGCTATGCCCCTGAACCTCTGCGGTTCGGAGACGGCCTCTTTTGCCAGCCGTTCGACTTCGATATCGCCCTGGACGAACTGCATCCTCAACTTCCGCAGTACGTCCCTCCGCGATGCGCCGCCCGGGTCTTTCACGCTCACCCTCTCATATCCTCTCGCCGGGATGAGGCTTATGTTATCTGATCGCTGCCCGGCAACCGGGTTCGCTATGAGAGCGATAGTGCCCGGAGTATAGGGTGGGCGGTGCCCGGAGGGTGAATGCCACCGTCTGTATTGCCGGGAAGGGTGCGGTGGATACGGGAAAGAGGCCTATGGCATCTTCACGCGCCCCATACAGGAGGTGGAGCAGATCTCGTCGCGACCGCTTCTGCCCGCTTGCCGTCGGCGTCGGGGGGAGGGGCGGCTCTGCGTGGCTGTATCTGCGG
>DAOSER010000246.1:0-2519 GCA_035363235.1 Methanoculleus sp. | reverse complement strand
CCCCATGGCTCGCTCACCGGAATACGAGACGCTACTGGACCCCGGTGCTTAAAAAGGTAATGCTACGTTTCCCTATTGCGCCATCGTTGATCAGGAGCGTCTTGTTCCATCCCGGGACAGGCATCGGTTATTCGCGAGCGGCCCGGGAACAACCTTTTTTCCCGGTCACCTCTAACAGGTTATCATCTGACAATCCGGCACCGGAGAACGGACGGCGACTGCGAGTGCGTATGGAAGAGTACACGGTCGAGGAGGTCATCGGCTACCGGATAGAGATCATCCGGGCAAGCGAGGTCGAGGAAGGCCGGGGCCTCGATGGGTGGCTCCTCAATCCTGGAAACCTCGACTTTGTCACCACCCTGGTCATCGGTTCTCCCTCTCCTGCCGGTCGTAGTCCTCCACCTGATCCATCATCCAGCGGGCGATGGCACGGAAAGTCGCGGGCGACATCCGTGCGTCAAAGACGATCCGGCGCTGTATGGACTCGACAACCATCTCGCCGTCCTCGCCGGCACCGATCTCGGGCAGATCGTAGTAGAACGCCACCTGGCCGAGCGTGGGGGTCAGGGTCCCGTAGACCCCGTCCACGGGGGCCACGCCGCACGCCGGCTCCCGTGATACCTCGATCGCCGGCCGCCTCTTGAGGGACATGCACCTATTCCTCCCCCGGCGCCGAAGCCGTGATCCTGCCCGCGGAGAACGGGCTCTCCTGGCAGTGCGTCCGTGCGGGCCCGGCGTCCTCCCGCGACGGCAGCAGCCCCCGGTACAGGGCCGTGATCAGGGCCTTCCCGAGTGTGGTCGGGACGTAGAACGATGCTTCAGCGTTACCGATATCGTCGAGGCTGCGGGCCTGCCTGGCGACAAGCCCCGCGTTTGTGAGCGCTTTCAAGGCCCTCGATATCTCTGGGGGCTCTGCCTCGAAGAGTTCGCGGACCTGGTTGAACCGGAGTCCCTCGTCCCTCTCGAGGAGCGCAATGAAGATCGCCCATGCCTTCCGGTTCCCCAGGGGGGCCGTGGCGTTGATGATCACCGAAGGGACATTGGATATCTGCCGCTCAAGGATCGTCTCGTTCATGGTTCACACCCGGACCGCATATAGTTCCACATTTGTTACCGCAATATATAATTCTACGTATTCAAGTAACAAATTTGATACTATTATCCGTTATCCGTGAGAACCACGATACTCCTCTGATGGATCTCCTCGCCGGACTCAACAGGGACCTCGATTATGCAGAGAGGCTCAAAGACGGGCTCACCGTCGGCCTGTTCGGTTCGTTCAAGAGATCACACCTCGAAGCGTTGAGACACCACCTCCGCGAGCGCGAAGGGTTCAACGCCCGGATCTCATACGACCTTACGGCATCTCACCCAAAAGAGCCCGGCGAGGACGATCGCGCCTATGACTTCCGGCTGGCAGAAGCCCTTATCGAAGAGAGCCGGGTATACATGTCCATTTCTTCCGGGAAGAGGAGGGCGAATACGGCATCAACGATTCAGCCACCCTGGAGATCGGGATCCTCTACGGCCTCTCCGCCGCCTCTCCGCAGGTGAGCCGCTACACCCTCATCCTCTGCGAGGCAGGCTACGATGCGAGGAACATCGGCGGCATGCGACGCGGCATACGGCCCTACACCGAGAGGGAGTGGCGATGGCACGATTTTGAGGACCATGACGAGGCAGTCCTCTCCGCGACCCAATTCTGCTACGACTGCCTGCTGGACTCCTCACGCTCACCCTGACCGGCATCCCGTATTGCTGCAGGCCCACATATGGGTCAATCCTGACGATAAATCGACTCAAACCAGGATCTCCTCGAGCGGCAACCGGATCTTCGGCCCCGGGCTGTCCGCGGCGTAGCCGATCGGGCAGAGGATGACCGGCACGAGGGGGTCGGGGATCGCCAGGAGCCGGCTGAACGCCGCGGGGTCGAACCCGGTCATCGGGCACGAATCGAACCCGAGCGACTTCGCCCCGTGCAGGGCGTTGGACAGGGCGAGATACGTCTGGGCCTGCGACCAGGCGAGCCGCTGCTCGGGCGTCATTGCATCGGCAAACCGGGCGGCCATCTCCACGATGGCGCTGCGCGTCTCTTCGGGGACACCGTTCTCCTTCAGAAGGGCGTCGAGCCGCCGGATCAGCCCGTCATAATCGGGGTCTGCGCAGAATACCAGGAGATGCGAGCAGGTCGTGATCTGCTCCTGGCCGAAGGCCGCCGGCTTCAGGGCCTCCTTCCGGGCCGGGTCCGAGACCACCCTGATCCGCCAGGGCTGGAGGTTGAGCGCCGAGGGGGCCAGGCGGACCAGTTCCAGGAGTTCCCTGACGGCAGCATCGGGAATCGGTCGGCCGTCAAACCGCTTCGTCGCGTAGCGCCGCTCTACACACTCTTTGAAGTCCATACCTGCTCATCATCCCGGCCTGATTTATACCTGCCGTCAGCCCCGGTTCTTCCGTGAGAAGAACTCCTTCACGCTCCCCGCAACGATGAAGGCCACGCCCCGTGCCCAGACCATGAAGAA
>DAOSER010000245.1:0-2521 GCA_035363235.1 Methanoculleus sp. | reverse complement strand
ATCATGCAGGACTTTGGATCCGGCGACGGCGGTTCGAATCCGCCCGGGGGTATCAGGGCGTGGAGTTCGATACCCACGCCACTATTTTATGCGCCGCCTAGGGAGTATTGTTCATCCACATAAGATAATACACATGAGTATTTCGCAGTCGCCCTCATCTTGTTCGGCGGCGAAACCGGAAGGGATTTCCTGGCGTATGGCGAGCATACGAGAATGACCCATCTCTCTCCTCTCCGGATCGCCCCCTGCGGCATAAACTGCGGGCTCTGCATCGGCTACCTGCGGGAGAAAAACAGGTGCCCGGGCTGCCGGACGGATGATGCCGGCGGGCTGAACGCGTATTGCGCCCGATGCAGGATCCGGCAGTGCGAAGACCGTACGGGGGAGTACTGCTACGAGTGCGCCGGATATCCCTGCAAGCGGCTGAAACACCTGGACAAGCGCTACACGAAATACCGGACGAGCGTGCTTGACAACCTGCGCGAGATATGGGAGCGGGGAGTCGCAGAGTTCGTCGAACAGGAGAAGGCCCGCTGGACTTGCCCGCAGTGCGGGCATACCCTCAGCATGCACAGGGATCGCTGCCTGCACTGCGGCCGGACATGGTGAGGGGGAGGATCTCCCGCACTGCCGCCGGTTCCTTTTGTATCTTGCCAGGACTTCGCATACCTGCCCTGTACCTCAATGAACTCCGAAGACGGACGAGAACGGGTAACCGGGTTCATCACGAACGGAAATGCGGTATCGGCCCATGCTGCCGCCCCTGCCTGGACGGGCCCGGTGCCGTCGATACCTTTTTTGCGCTCGATATCACCCGCCCTCCCGGTGCCATCGAGCATGACCGAGGTTGACACGAGGATACGATCAATTCATGCCCGCGAGATACTGGACTCGCGGGGGAACCCGACCGTCGAAGTGGATGTCACACTCGCCGGCGGGGCGTCCGGGCGTGCCGCGACTCCGTCCGGCGCATCGACCGGCAAACACGAAGCCATCGAGCTCCGGGACGGCGTAAAAGATCGTTACGGCGGCAAAGGGGTGGAGAGACCCGTTACCCGGGTCAACGGCGAGATTGCCGTTACCCTGCAGGGCATGGACGCCCTCGATCAGGCGGCGGTGGACGAGGCGCTCATCGATCTCGACGGAACACCGAACAAGCGGAACCTGGGCGCCAACGCCACGCTTGCGGTCTCCATGGCCGTCGCCCGTGCGGCCGCCGCTGCAGAGGATCTCTGGCTCTGGGAGTACCTGGGAGACCCGTTAAAGCCGCTCCTTCCCGTCCCGATGATGAACATCCTCAACGGCGGTGTTCACGCCAACTGGCAGGGCCCGGACTTCCAGGAGTACATGATCGCCCCCTACGGCGCTCCGAGCGTCGTTGAAGCGGTCCGGTGGGGGAGCGAGACCTACCATGCGCTCAAAGATATCCTCAAGGCGCGGGGTTACACGACCGGTGTCGGCGATGAAGGCGGGTTCGCCCCTGCAGTCTCCACGAACACCGAGCCGCTCGACCTGATCGTGGAGGCGATCGAACGTGCCGGGTATGCGCCCGGTCAGGAGATCGGGATCGCTCTTGACCCGGCGTCGAGCGCGTTTTTCAGCGACGATGTCTACAACCTCAGGACAGAAGGGCTGACCCTGACCGCTGCCGAGATGGTGGACCGGTACCGCGACCTTGTGGCGGCATACCCGATCATCGTCATCGAGGACGGCCTTGCCGAGGACGACTGGGACGGCTGGCGGCTACTGACCAAAACAATCGGCGATCGGGTGGAACTCGTCGGTGACGACCTCTTCGTCACGAACGTCGATCGGATCGATATGGGTATCCGGAAGGGGGCCGCCAACGCCGTCCTGATCAAGCCCAACCAGATCGGCACCGTCACCGAGACTATTGCCGCGGTGCATCTCGCGCAGCAGCAGCAGTGGGGTGCGATGGTCTCCCACCGGAGCGGCGAGACCATCGATACGTTCATCGCCGACTTCACCGTCGCCATGCAGACGGGCCACCTCAAGACCGGTGCACCGGCACGGGGTGAGCGGGTGGAGAAGTACAACCAGCTCATCAGGATCGAAGAGGCGGCCGGGGATACGGCCCGGTATGCCGGACGGAGCGGGTTTGTCCGGTAAGGTGGCGCCGATCGGATCTTGAACCGGGGCGAAGTATGGCCGCATGTCCGTGCTGTGGGGCGGAACTGAACCGCTACAAGCGAATTGTCGCCTTCGGAAAGGGGAACCTTCGTACCGAGACCGTCCTCTGCTGCCGCTATTGCCGGTGGCAGGGGACGTGCCGGGAGTACACAACGTTATGTTCGAACTCCGTGCAGATGTAACCCGGACTCTATTTCAGGCGCACCGTTAGAGGCTGGAGACCCGGGGGGGCAGCCTTCACTCCTGCCAGGGGTCCCGCTCTCTGATATACTCCTTCAGCCGGCCGGCATTGGGTGATGCCACCATGACCGTTTTGTAGTCCAGGATCTGGTTGTTCAGGTACTGGAGGGTGAGGAGATCCTCGCCGGTG
>DAOSER010000244.1:0-2524 GCA_035363235.1 Methanoculleus sp. | reverse complement strand
CAGGATCCTGATCGGGATCGCGATCGGCGTCGCATCGTTCGTCGCGCCCCTCTACATCTCGGAGATTGCGCCGGAAAGCATCCGGGGCGCCCTTGTCTCGCTCAACCAGCTCCTGATAACGATCGGCATCCTGATCGCCTACGGCGTGAACTACTACTTTGCTGCGGCCGGCGACTGGCGGGCGATGTTCCTCGCGGGCGTGATCCCGGGCACGGTCCTCCTGGTCGGCATGTTCCTGATGCCCCGGAGCCCCCGGTGGCTGGTGTTCATGAACCGTCCTGCCGACGCCGCAGGCGTCCTCAAAAAGATCCGCGGCACCGCCGACGTCTCGGACGAGCTCGGGGAGATCGAGAGGAGCGTGCGCACGGAGGGAGCAGGGACGTGGTCGGACCTGGTCGCGCCCGCTGTCCGGCTCCCGCTGCTCCTGGGCGTGGGCCTTGCGGTCCTCCAGCAGGCGACCGGGATCAACACCGTCATCTACTACGCCCCGACCATCTTCCAGTTTGCCGGCCTTGAGGAGGCGACCGCCTCGATCGCCGCGACGGTCGGGATCGGCGTCGTGAACGTCCTGGTGACCCTCATCGCCATCTGGCTCGTCGACCGGGCGGGACGCCGGCCGCTCCTCCTCTGGAGCCTTGCCGGGATGGGCATCGCCATGCTGCTCTTGGGGGTCGGGTTTGCCCTCGAGAATAGCGGCGCCGGCGGGGCGGCGGTTTCGCTCGGGCAGGTCACCGCGGTGAGCCTCATCATCTACGTCGCCGCCTTCGCGCTGGGCCTCGGCCCGATCTTCTGGCTGCTCATCGCCGAGATCTACCCCCTCAGCGTGCGGGGACTGGCCATGAGCCTTGCGACGGTCACGAACTGGGCCGCGAACTTCATCATTGCAGCGACGTTCCTCTCGCTGGTGGACCTCATCGGGGAGTCGGGGGTCCTGCTCGCGTGGCTCTTCGTCTTCAAACTCGTGCCGGAGACGAAAGGGCTGTCCCTGGAGCAGATCGAGGCCTACTTCCGGTCCCGCGGGCGATCGGGCGGGTGACGGGAGGCCCGGGGCACGACGACGCTCTCGTCCTCGCCGTTACGGCGGCAATCGGCCGGATGGTGCGATCGGGCCGGTACGGGAGAAGAACGATCGACGGGGCGGTCAACGGGTCCGCCAGGAGAACGGATCAGGGAGCACGGCCCCCCTGATCGGGGAGGATTGGCCTGAAACCCGAAGTTTATTCGGATTTTGGGGTTCCCCATATTTTATCACCATCTTTTTATATTTCATTATATATTGTGGTTCGCGCCCGCCTCCGGTGCGGAGACATTCGGAGTACGATGCAGGGACTGCAGGAGAGGCATTCTCCCGATACAAACATATTGCTGACATGAGAGCGGCGGATCACGGGATGCGGGCGAGCAACCTATGTACTGAGTCAGGAGGGAAGAGAAAATGGCTGAAGTGATGTATGGACCGATGCAGCTCCTGGTCATCGGATTCGAGAACCCGGACTTCCACGGCCAGATCCGGCAGGCGCTCGGCTCGGCAATGGAGAAGGGTGTTGTCAGGCTGATTGACGTCCGGTTTGTCTGGAAGGACGCGGATGGGAATGTCGAGGCCATGGAGGCCACGCAGCTTGACGATGCGGAGCGGCAGCGCTTCGGCGCCGCCGTCGGAGCGCTCATCGGCCTCGGCGCCGGCGGGGAGGAAGGCGTACAGACCGGCTGGGAAGCCGGCACCATGGCGGCCGCCGAGAGGACCTTCGGCATGACCGAGGAGAGTGTCCGGAAGATAGCGAATATCATCCCGAACAACAGCGCCGCCGCGATCTTCCTCATCGAGCACCTCTGGGCGAAAGAACTCAAGCAGGCGCTCCGCGATGCCAACGGCCACCTCATCGCAGAGGGCATGCTCACGCCGGAAGCCCTCGTGCTGGCCGGTGCGGCGCTCCGGGACGCGGTCGGGGCTGCAGAAGCGGAGGAGCAGAGAAAGCCGGTGGCTGCCCCGGCCCGATGAAGCGGTGCCGGGCCGGACCCGCTCCCGCTATGCCAGGATAGCAGGCCGAACCACGGCTACATCAAGAACGGCTTCAATCTGCATGAGTGCCTTGAACCGGCGGCGAGAGAACTGCTCGAGGGGCGGTGGAAGAAGGTGGCCCCGGCGAAGCTGCCCGGGGTGCCCGAGCTGAAGATGGGTCGGGTGGCCGGGAGGAGGCACGGCAATATCTGGAAAGACTTCGATTCCGGGGGCCTTCCACTCCTGGATGTGCGATAGAGGCCCTGAGATGCCGATACCGAGGTGAAACGATGAAAGCGATTACTGTTGAACCGAAAAAAGCAGGAACCGCACGGCTGGAGGACGTCCCCGAACCGGATATGCGGGACGGCTCGGTGCTTGTGGAAGCGATCGCCGTCGGCGTCTGCGGGACCGATGCCGAAATTGTAGCCGGAAAATACGGTTGGGCGCCTCCGGGGAAATCGCGGCTCATTCTGGGGCACGAGTCGCTCGGCCGCGTCATCGATCCCGGACCGAGGTCGGGGC
>DAOSER010000243.1:0-2534 GCA_035363235.1 Methanoculleus sp. | reverse complement strand
CCTCAATCGTGGCCGCAGAGGACCGCGGGTCGGGGGTGTTCACCGTCTCCCCGAGCAGCCCTATTCCGGGGATGCCGCGGGTCTTGCACTCTGTAAGGATGCTTGCAGCGACGCCGGAGATGCTTCCCATGGGAAGGATGATCGTCTCTTCAGAGACTCGCTGCAGCGCCCCGCTGCTGGTCGCGACCCCGAAGACCCTCTTCTCCGGTTCATTCGTGATGATCCCTGCAATCGTGACGATCTCCCTGACGTCGAACTGAGTGAGCCAGTCCATGATGCCGTTTGCCACCTCATAGCAGATCGCCGGGTGGATGGGGACGTCGGAGACGACCGCGGCGAGGTGATCCTTCTCGTAGAGACGCACGGGGGCGTTGATCACGCCCCTCGTCATGAGGGCGACCGGCGGGAAGTATTTGCTCGTGATCGACCCGATCTGCTCGAAGTCCATCTGATCGACAAGATATTGCAGTGCAATACTCCCGACGAGTCCGCTGCCGGGGAACCCGATCAGCACCGTTTTTTCGGCGCCGGCGAGCGCTCTGGATATGACCTTTATATCGTCCATGGGATCAATCACTCACTCCTGCATTAGTTTAACATAGCTGGATGTCCCTTAAAAATATTATGCAGGAATACCAGATCAAGCGCGGATACACGAAACAACTCACAGAATCCATGATTCAGGGTCTTCGCGACCAGTTCGGGACCGAACCTGCGGTCTCGGAGGACGGCCACTACAGCATCACCTACGGAGCGCTCCTGCGTCTTGAAGTCTGGTCCGGTTCAGGGGGCAAGACCCTGGTCGTCGATACCGAGGCGAACAAAAGCGCCGACGACGAGACGATCATCGACACCAACCGCCGGTTCCGGAACTACCTCCAGCAGGTCACCGGGTATACGGCGAAAGAGCGGGCGAAGAAGGCCCAGCAGGCCGTGAAGGGGAAGGAATAACCGGATTGCTCTCTTCGGCGAGGCATCAATTCTTTTTTGTGGGCTGTAAATCCGTACTTGCCGTTCCGATTTTTCAGTGCAGAGGGATAGGGCACCCCTGCTGTTCTGATGTTGTTGCCTGTCACTTGCACGTAGAGTCTTCTCAGCTCTCCAGTCGATCGCACGAATTCATGCACGGATTTCCAGTGGATATCGCCATGGGGGGTGGGGACAAAGGGGAGTGCGAGCGTAGCGAGCATGAGAAACCCGAAGGGTTTCGAGGGGGGCATGCTCCCCCTCCCCCAATGGCGATATCCCCACGGTCCCGTGTACCGGCTTTTTCTCTCGCTCTGGTTGTTTCAGTTGGCACACGGAGTCTTCATCCTTATCGAAGATTCCTGATCCTGTCCTACTCGAAAACGGGCCTGAACCCCGGACAAAACCCGCAAAAAAGGCTAAAAAAAGGGTATCTTACTCAATCACAATCGCCGGCTTGAACGGCAGGGCCGCCGACGCCTTCGGGTGGGTGCTCGCCTCGGCGCTCTGGACCGTCACCGGCACGCCGAACTCGTGCTCCAGGAACTGCCGTGCACCCTCGAGGACCGCCTGCTCGTCGGGGGACGACGCCGCGAGCTGCTTCACGAGATCGGGCGGCAGCTTCAGGACGAGTTTCGTGATCTGCTTCGCCGCGTCCGTCGCCTCGCGGCCGCGCTTGCGCATCTCCTCGTTCTGCATGATCTCCCGCACCACCTTCGTCTTGTCGGCCGATGCGGCGATGATCCGGAAGGCCTGGTGTTTCCAGGCCGGGGCGACGAAGAGGCTGATCGACGTAGGCTCCATCGGGATGAGCTTCACGATCGACTCGATATCCTCGACCGTCCGGGCGAGAAGTTCCTCGGCGAGCTCGATCTCCGGGTTGACCAGGGTCTCATCAACCTCCGGCCAGGGGGCGAAGGAGACCATGCCCTCCCCGCCGATATCACGCCAGAGCGCCTCGCAGGTGAAGGGGATGATCGGGGCAAGCAGCCGCACCCAGGTCCGGCAGAGGTCCTGCATCACGGCTCCGCCGGTCATGCCCTCGGGCAGGCGGCGGCGGTACCACTTCAGGTCGGCCTCGATACCGAAGAACGCTTCCTGCAACGCCTGCCGGGTCTGGAACGCCTCAAGCGCTGCTGTCGCGCTCTCGATGCGGCGCTGGAGCCTGCTCGCAAGCCAGGCGTCGATGTCGTAGGCGCCCTCCGCCTCTTTCGTCTCCGTAACGGTGTTCCAGAACCGCTCGATCTGTTTCTTCGTCGACGAGACGAGTTCGTTCCTCCAGTCGAAGTCCTGCCAGGGCTCCGCGCTCCCGACGAGGAACATCCGAACCGTATCGGCACCGAACTCCTCCAGGGCATCCTCGAGCAGGAAGACGTTGCCCTTGCTCGACGACATCTTCGCCCCGTTCAGGAGGCCCATCCCGAAGACCACCATGCCCTGTGGCTGCAGTTCCTGCGGGAAGATCGCCCGGTGGTGGAAGAGCTGGAAGGTGAGGTGGTTCGAGATGAGGTCTTTTGCCGAGAACCGGTAGTCGTAGGGGTACCAGTAGAGGAACTCGCTCCGGATCG
>DAOSER010000242.1:0-2543 GCA_035363235.1 Methanoculleus sp. | reverse complement strand
TTCCCCGGCCGGTCGATCCCTCGAACGTGCAGATCACGAAGCTCAACCTGAAAGACAAACTGCGTGAGGAGAGACTCGGAGGCGGAGCATAATGTCCAAGCATCTCAAGCGGCTGGTAGCGCCAGGGTCCTGGCATATACCGAAGAAAGTACAGAAATTTGTCATGAAGACCGCCCCCGGTCCCCACAACGCCGGCGCTCTGCCGGTCGGTGTCTGGCTCCGCGAGCACATTGGCCTCGCACAGAACGCGAGTGAGGTCCGGAAGATCCTGCACCAGCGGGACGTCATTGTCAACGGGCGGGCCTGCAGGAACCCCCAGATGGGCCTCGGTGTCTTTGACATCGTCTCGATCCCAAGACTCGGGAAGCACTATCGCATCCAGCTGGATATGCGGGGCAACCTGGTCGCTATCGAGATTCCGGCGGAGTCCGCAAAGACCCGGCTCTGCAAGATCCGGAACAAGACCACGATCCGGGGCGGCAAAGTGCAGTTGAATCTTGCATACGGCGCAAACATTCTCGCCGACAACACCTACAGGGCAAAAGACTCCGTCGTGGTGACCCTCGGGACGGATGGCGAAGACCGGTTCAGGATCGTCGATCACTTCCCCTTTACAGAAGGCAATGTGGCGATGGTCGTCGGCGGAAAGCACTCCGGAAAGATCGGCAGGATCGTCGAGATCATCAAGACCGCAAGTTCCGTCCCGAACCGTGTCATCCTCGCGGACGACTCGGCCGGCGAGCGGTTCGAGACGATCGATGAATACATCTTCATGGTCGGCCGTTCCGCGATTGCACCCGAACTGGAGGGTTCGGCATGAGCGCGATGAAGGATATCTACATCGACAAGGTCGTCGTGCACATGGGTGTCGGAGAGAGCGGCGAGCGGCTGGTCAAGGCCGAGGCTCTCGTAAAGCAGATCACCGGCCAGAAGTCCGTCCGCACCATCGCGAAGCGGACCCAGCCGGCGTTCGGTATCCGGAAGGGCGCACCCATCGGGTGCAAGGTTACCCTGCGCCGGGAGAACGCCGAGAAGTTCATCACGACCGCTCTCGATATCATCGAACGGCGGCTCGCACCCTCGCAGTTCGACCGGACCGGGAATGTCTCCTTCGGTATCGAAGAGCACACCGACTTCCCGGGCATGTCCTACGACCCGACGATCGGGATCTACGGCATGGACATCAACGTGGTGCTCGAGTACAAGGGCGTGCGGGTCGCGCGCAGGGGTGTCGAGCGCAGGAAACTGCCGGCCGACCAGAAGGTGAACAAAGAGGAAGCCATCGCGTTCATGCGCGAGCGCTACCAGGTGGAGGTGTAAGGCATGGCGGAAGAATCAGGGGCACCTGCGTCAGGTGCAAACGTAAGGAAGTTCGGCCGCGGCGCGAACGAGTGCCGCATCTGCGGCCGGAAGCAGGGCCTTGTACGCAAATATGGCATCTACTTCTGCCGCCAGTGCTTCCGCGAGTGGGCAAGCAAGATGGGCTTCAAGAAGATGAACTAGGGGTTAAGGAATATGGCACGACTGAATCCAATCGCTGACGCGATGAGCACAATCAAGAATGCCGGCGACTCTGGGAAGAGTGAGGTTATCGTTGAACCCGCCAGCAAGCTTCTCGGTGCAATGCTCCGCGTTATGCAGGAAAACGGCTTTATCGGCGGTTTCGAGTTCATCGACGACGGCCGTGGCGGTCAGTTCCGGGTCCAGCTCTCCGGAACGATCAATAAATGCGGCGCCATCACCCCCCGGTTCCCGGTGGCGATGGCTGATATGGAATACTGGGAGTCGCAGTACCTCCCCGCAAAGAACTTCGGCATCCTGATCGTCTCCACCTCGAAGGGAGTCATCTCCCATGCAGAGGCTCGGAGCGAGGGTATCGGCGGGCAGCTGCTGGGTTACGTCTACTAAAGGGGGGAGCGAGTATGGGAATAACACGACAGGTCGAGATCCCTCCCGGTGTGGACGTGAAACTCGAAGGAAGCGTGCTTACGGTCTCCGGACCGAAGGGCACACTGGTCCGCGACATGCGCTTCCCGCAAGTCGACCTCAAGGTCGAAAGCGGCGAAGTCACAGTCTCCACAGCGTCCGACAAGAAGCGGTTCCTCGCTATGTGCGGCACGCTCGAGGCACACGCGAAGAACATGATCCGGGGCGTCGTCGACGGCTATGAGTATCGCATGAAGGTGGTCTACAGCCACTTCCCGATCCAGCTCAAACAGCAGGGCAGTCGCCTTGAGATCAACAACTTCCTTGGCGAGAAACAGCCCCGGGTCGCAAAGATCATCGAGGGCGTCACCGTCAAGATTGGAAACGACGAGGTGACTCTCACCGGTATCGACAAGGAGAAGGTGGGCAACACGGCCGCAAACATCGAGCACGCGACGAAGATCACGAAGCGTGATCCCCGGGTGTTCCAGGACGGCATCTACATCACCGAGAGGGCGTGAAAAGAATGGATGAAACACGAAGATTGATCCGCGTCCGCACCCGGCACAACAAGCCTGCCTTCAAGAGGCGGGGACTTCACCGCAAAGCGAAACTGG
>DAOSER010000241.1:0-2562 GCA_035363235.1 Methanoculleus sp. | reverse complement strand
CAACGAGTTCATCTTCGGCGGGCACGACCCGCTGATGCGGGTGCTCCGCTACGCAGAGGAAACGTTCTCGCCCCGCCGGATGGCGGTCGTCGGGACGTGTGTCGCGATGATCATCGGAGAAGACCTCCAGTCCGCGATCCAGGATGCAGGGATTGAGACCCCGGCGATCGCCGTGGATATCCACGCCGGGTTCCGGGAGAACATCGACGGCGTGCTTGCGACGCTCGAGCCGGCGGCGGCCGCCGGCTGGATCAGCGGCGACGAACTGGAACGTCAGCGCTATCTCCTCGCAAAGGCAAACGAGGTGGAGCGGCTGCGGGGAGCGGCCTCCCGGACCTACATCGAGCCCTCCCGTGGCGACCTCAAGCACATCGCGGCGGAACGTCTCGCGGAACTCGCCGATTCCGGTGCCAGAGGAGTTGCGGTCATGAACGCGAAGAAAGAGACCGCCTACATGTTTGCCGACGAACTCCTCGCCCTCCACGACGCCTGCCCGGACGCCGCCGTCACCTATATCGCGAACCTCGAAGACCGCGGTCTCCCGAAGGTGCGGGAGGACGCCGGGCGGATCCTCGCCGGGATGCGGGAGCGGGGGGTCGACCCCGAACTTCTCGGGGCGCTCGACGAGTACGGGGCAAACGGCCCTGCGATCGGGGAGCGGATCAGGGAGATCAAACCCGACTTCGCCCTCATGGTCGGGGTTCCGCACGCCGTCCCGCCGGAGTACACGGAAGGCATCGAGGTCTTCTCGATCACGAACGGCCCCCGGCAGGTGGAGCCGCTCCGGGAGATGGGGCACCGGCACGTCATGGTCGAGATCGACCTGCACCCGAAGACCCTCGGCGTCCGGGAGATCGTCGCAAGCGAGTTCGGGGAAGTCCTCCGGAGCATGCGATGAAGTCCTTCCTTGTTGCCGGCGACCGCTCCGGGAGCGGGAAGACAAGCATCACTCTCGCGCTCTCGGCCCTCCTCTCAGCCGACCGGGCCGTCCAGACCTTCAAGGTGGGGATGGACTACATCGACCCCTCCTACCTTGCCGGGGTGACCGGGCGGCCCTGCCGGAACCTGGACGGCTACGTGATGAGCCCGGACGAGGTCCGGGCGGTCTTTGCCCACGGTTGCCGGGGGGCGGATATCGCCGTCGTCGAGGGGGTCAGGGGGCTCTTCGAGGGCGCGGAGGCGCTCACCGACCTCGGGAGCACGGCCGCGATTGCAAAGCAGCTCAACCTGCCGGTCATACTCGTCATCAATGCCCGGAGCATCACCCGGAGCGCCGCGGCGATCGTGAAGGGCTTTCTGGCCTTCGACCCGGATGTCGATATCCGGGGAGTCATCTTGAATAACGTCACCGGGACCCGGCACCAGGAGAAGGCGGTCCGTGCAATCGAGCACTACTGCGGTGTCCCGGTCGTCGGGGTCATCCCCCGCACGGCGGAGATGGAACTCGCGATGCGCCACCTTGGCCTCGTTCCCTACCGGGAAGGGCAGGAGCACGGGGAATTCCTCGCGCGTATCGACCTCGTCAAGAAGAAGATCGGTGAGCACGTCGACCTGGACGCCCTGCTCTCCCTCGCCCGGGAGGGCGAGCCGCCGACAGAGGAGAGTGCTGTCTACGCGGCGGTCGATCCGGACGTCCGGATCGGCGTCGCGCTCGACGAGGCATTCAACTTCTACTACGCGGATCTGTTTGATATACTGGCATCGTGCGGGGTGGAGGTGGTTCCGTTCTCCCCGATCCACGACCGGCTGCCGGAGGCCGACGGCTACATCCTCGGCGGCGGCTACCCGGAACTCTTCGGCGCGGAACTCGAAGAGAACACCGCAATGCGGGAGGGACTCCGCGAGGTCTCCCGGAACGGCACCCCGGTCTACGCGGAGTGCGGGGGGCTGATCTACCTCACCGACCGGATGGTTCTCGCCCGGGGGTTCATGGACGCGGAGGAGGAGAGAGCCTACGAACTCGCCGGGGTTTTTGCGGGCGAGACCCGGATGCCGGCACGCCGAATGCTCGGCTACGTCGTGGGGGCGAGCGCGGCGGGGAGCCCGATGGGCAAGGCGGCCTTTAAGGGGCATGAGTTCCACTACAGCAGCGTCGACCTCGCGCCGGAGACGCGCTTCGCCTACCGGCTGAGCCGGGGGAGCGGGATCCAGGGAGGATTCGACGGTGCGGTCCGGGACCGGACGATCGGGAGTTACACGCACCTCCACCCGGTGGCGAGCAGAGGGATGCTCGCGCACTTTGTGGACTGCTGCCGGGACTGAGGGGCGCAGCCCCTACTTTTGATACTTCGCGTGAGTCGAGATGTATGGGTAACTCTGCAGGGGATTCGATCTCAGGGAGAGTGATTCAGCAAAGCCGGAGACGCGGCACACCACGCCTCCGGTCGCCCGGGGCACGAAACGCAAAACATACAAGCGAATCGATACCACACTATTGCCATGTTAATTTACCTTGACGGCAGATTCGTCCCGGAGGAGGAGGCGAAGGTCTCGGTCTTCGACCACGGGCTCCTCTACGGCGACGGCGTTTTCGAGGGGATACGCGCCTACAACGGAAGGGTC
>DAOSER010000240.1:0-2583 GCA_035363235.1 Methanoculleus sp. | reverse complement strand
TGTGGCGTGGACGTTTGCGGTTTTTCAGGCCGGGTGCTGCCAGGGGATGTTCCCCGGTTGCCGGCACGGGCGAGGTGCTCCGGGGTATCTGAGGGTATTAGATAATGTATTAAGTAATCAAGAGTCGCAATGCATTCCCTTTCCCGGATCCGGCAGAATACTATCCGGGATCTATTCGCAGACCATGACGAGGTCTTCGTTAAGATCGCGAAGGTCACCATCACCGCCGCCGAGCAGGCGGTCGGGACGGAGGCGCTCGAGGAGTGCGTCGAGTATGAGGAGTCGGAGAAGACGAGGGCGCGAAGGGCGTGGAACTGTGCGTAGTAGCCCTGGATGATTGCCCACTTTATGTTCCCCTCTGTGAAAGAATGCTCTGCAGCAGCCGTATCCTGCTCCGCCTCACGCAGCTCTTTCGCGACCAGTTCATGGTCGACCGGAATGCGGACGATCTTTCCCGCTGCAGGCACTGCTCGAACCGGTACTTCATCGCGACGCCTCGATCAGGACCTTCCCTGCAAGGATGCGTTCGTAGAGAGCCGGATCGGCGGTCTTCAGGGACCGGAACTCTCCGGGCGTGAGGATGAGCGGCGAGATCTCGCGGTCGAGCCCGGCCCCAAGTGCGGCGACGCTCTCTGCCGCGGCCTTCGCATCACCTGTCTCGATGAAGAGATCGATATCGCTCTCGTGGGTATCGTCGCCGCTCGCCGTGCTCCCAAAGAGGATCACCCTCGTTGCGTCGCCCCGCAGGCGAAGGATCAGCGGGTTGAGTTCGATAAGTGTGGCGCAGACCTTCACCTCGCGGAGGAGCGAGCTCTCCATCGCTGCCCGGTAGACCACGAGGCGCCCACGCTCTTCGCGGTGCACCAGGCCGGCCCGGGCCAGGCGGGCCAGCGTCTCGCTGGCCGAACCCACCCCCAGCCCGAGCAGCCGGGCAAGTTCGCGGACGTAGTAGCCGTCGCGATAGTGCCTGCCCAGGAACCGGAGAAGCGTGAGCGAGGCTCCGGAGAGTATGTTCGTATCATCGAACATATGTTCGGAAATATGAACGTCTGTTCATTTGAACCTGCCGGTGCGCGAATCCGCCCCCCCGTGGTCTCCTGGTTGAGCGGCGCAATCTCAACGGAGAAAAAGCTGCAGGGCCGCTTGATAGAATCCAGGCCCCGGGACTGAAAGCGTTTGTATTCTCGTGTATATCACCGGACTCACTCCAGGTACCGGGTAATCGGCTCGAGATCCCGGTACCCGACCAGGTGCCCCGCCGCCCGGCGCTGAGACTGGTCGCCCCCGTAGACCACGAACGAGCGATCCGGGGCGTTGCCGGAGAGCCCGTTCCAGTACGTGATCTCGCTGAAGAAGTCGGAACTTGCCGTTCTGCCGGACTTGATCTCGACTGGGATGGGATCCCACCCCTGATACTCGATGATGCAGTCGATCTCATGCCCGAGTTTGTCCCGCCAGAAGTAGAGGTTGGACTCTTTGCCCCGGTTGAAGCGGAACTTCAGGAACTCCGTTATGATGAGCGATTCAAAGAGCCCTCCTTTCAAGGGGTGGTACACGAGGTCGTCGGCACCCTGCACCCCGGCCAGGTGCGCAGCAAGGCCAGGGTCCGTGAAGTAGAGTTTCGGCATCTTGATAAGCCGCTTATCGAAGTTCCTGTGATGGGGCCGGATCTCGACGATCAGCATCGACGTCTCCAGGAGGGAGAGCCACTCTTTCGCCGTGTTGTGGGTGATGCCGCAGTCATGGGCGAGGGACGAGTAGTTCACCACCTGGCCGGACCGGTAGGCGCACATCTTCATGAACGTCTGGAACGCCGAGAGGTTCTGCACCTGCTTGAGAAGGCGGAGATCGCGCTCGATGTAGGTCTGGATATACGACGAATAGAAGTCTCGCGGGCGAATGCTGCTGCCGTAGGGGCGGGGGAAGAGGCCGGCGTAGAGGAGGTCCTCGTAGCGTTCGATCTCGATGCCGGCACGGACAAGTTCCCCCATCGAGAGGGGGAGGAGTTTGACGATCCCGACCCGGCCGGCGAGCGACTGGGATATCCGTTCCATCATCAGGAAGTTCTGGGACCCGGTGAGGATAAACTGTCCCGGCCTCTGATTCGCATCAAGGACTCCCTGGAGGTACGAGAAGAGCTCCGGGACCCTCTGCACCTCGTCGAGGATCGCCCCGGTCTTCTCGTACTGTGCGAGAAAACTGCGGGGGTCCTCCTCTGCGAAGGCCCGGGTGTCGGGGTCTTCGAGTAAGACGTAGGGCAGCTGCGGGAATACCGACCGGACGAGCGTCGTCTTTCCTGACTGGCGGGGACCGATGACGGCGACTGCCGGGAAGCCGAGAGCGAGCGACCGGATCTGTGCCTCTGCATCCCGCCGGATCATTCCCTGCATTATGGTGGACATATTGTAAATGCTATTTACAATTTGTCCACATAAATATGCCTGCGGGAACCGCTGTCCGGGCGGGTTCGCATACGCTGCAATAGAGTTCCCGTGCTGTCCACCGGCCTGTTACAGGGTGACCGGATCTGTTCGGTAGAGCAACCATTCCAGAACATATATATACGAAGATCGCGAGGTATCC
>DAOSER010000239.1:0-2637 GCA_035363235.1 Methanoculleus sp. | reverse complement strand
GACCACCCGGGAGCTCGTCTACGAGACGAACCGGGATGTGAAGTGGATCTGCCGGGCGCTCCAGCGGATGGAGGCGCAGGACGAGGCGTTTGAGAGTCGGATTCGAGCGCTGGAGGGCTGGCGAGCGGAGAAGGCAGGCGAGGAGCGGAGGGTTTCGACGCTCGGCGCCGGGGCCGGGGGGGTCGTCGGCGGGGTGGTGGCGGTGATTGTGCGGGTGCTCGGCGGCTGAGCGGCCACGCTGAACGCTCGCGTACAGTGCCCTCTGCCGGGCGCAGCAAAGGCAGTATGGGCGCAGAGGGCTTCCGGCACAATGCCGCTTTCACTTTCACCATGCGCACGGCTCGTGCTTAAATAGCCACGCTCCGACAATCCCTGTATGAGAAAACGGCTCCTCATGTCCCACCAGACGCTCTTTCGGAACATCGACGCCTTCGAGATCGACTATGTTCCAGAGTTCTTCAACTACCGCGAAAGTCAGCTCGATGACCTTGCCTACCAGGTCCGCCCCGCGCTCGAAGGCGGGCGGGCGCTCTCCGCCATCTGCAGGGGTCTGCCCGGGACCGGGAAGACGACCAGCGTGCTCCGGATCTTTGCCGAGCTCGAACAGACCACAAAGAAGATCCTGCCGGTTTACGTCAACTGCCAGAACGACCGGACGAAGTATATGGTCTACTCCCGGATCTATGCCGCGATCTTCGGGCACGCCCCGGCCCGGACCGGGGTCTCGATCAAGTCGGTGATGGACGCGATCGGCGGCGCCCTGCAGCAGCAGGAACGAAGCCTGATCGTCTGCCTGGACGATGCGAACCTGCTCCACTACAACAACACGCTCGGGGACGTCGTCAACTCCCTGCTCCGGCTGCACCAGGATTATCCCGGCGCCCGGGCCGCGGTCTTTGCGACGGTGAGCGACATGGACCTCGATCTCGTCACAGAACTGAACAGGTGGGTTATCTCGCCGTTCCGCCCGTCGGATATCTACTTCCCGCCCTATGACGCCGACGAGATCCGGGGCATCCTCCGGGACCGGATCCGGATCGGGCTTTATCCGGGGGTAATCTCGGGACCGATGCTTGATTGCATCGTCGAGCAGACGATGGAGTCGGGCGACGTGCGGGTGGGGCTGGACCTCGTGAAGCGGGCGGTGTTGAACGCGGAGTGTGCCGCCCGCACTGAAGTTGTCGAGGAGGATATCACAGCCGCCTATGAGCAGTCAAAGCATGTTCACCTCGCCTGCACCATCCGGGCACTCTCCGCAGATGAGCGACGGCTGCTCCGGCGGATCGCGGAGCTGTCGCAGGAGCAATCAGGACCGCTCGTCTCCGGCGCGATCTACGGCCGGGTAGAGGAGACGCCGAAGGTCGGCTACACGGTCTTCTCCCGGCAACTGCGAAAACTTGACTCGCTGCGATTGGTCGACCTGATCCGGGTGCAGGCCGGCGGGAGGACGAGCGAGGTTGCGTTGCGCTATGAGCCGGAGAAGGTACGGGAGGTGTGTGAGTGAGGGGGGTGCCGGCGGTTATGATGGGTCTGAGGCCGGGGGTACCCGTCTGTCCCGCGGGCCGGACGGTGTGGTCTGGTTGAGCGGCGGCCCTGCGCCATCCCTCTGTGCGGGAGCACGGAGCGACGAGCACTTCCCGGCAGACGATGACCGGCGAGGTTCGAGCCGGTCGTGGTCGTCAGAGGCCCCGGACTGGAAGAGAGGATCAGGCAGACGCCACGACCGGAAGGAGCGTGATCTGCCGGTTTGAGGGGGTCTAAACTGACGAGTTTTCCTTTGGATACAAGTTTACTCTGGTCATTGAGCGTCTACGTACAATCCGGATCGTATATCGCGGGCGCCTGCGCCGTGATGGAGAGAAGCATGAAGATCCGTAACATGGATTTCAACGAACCAAAAATGGTTTTAATCTGCCCCTTTTCTCTCAGAGCATCGAAGAGCAAATCGGTTATTTCCCATTTGCGATACTTCAAACTCACGGGATCTCAAAATATCCGGGATTGAGAGGGAGCATGAGAACGGAAAGAGCTCAGGAATCGTATGGATCCGGTCCACGGGAAAAGAATCATGGGGGGTTGCACACAGCGCCGCCTTCAGCAGCCAGATCTCCACGTCCTTGTTCGATGTAGAGAGAGGCACAGCACACCGATACCTGCCCTTCTGTTCACATCCGGTAATAACGCCCCAATTGTTCAGAGATTCGACCACCCGCTGTACCGCTCTTGGCATGGTGGCCCTCTCTCCCCAGGTTTCGCTCATCCGCTGGATAACTTCCTGTTTTGAAAAACTGCCATAATACCGGAGAGAGTGACCCACCGTCCGCACCACATCACGGAAAAAGGGGTACGCCAGGAGACACATGCCCCAATGGAGCCAGATCCGGTCGTCCTGGTTCAGTGTCGGCAGCAGCACGAAGGCCCTGTCTCTTGCGGGGCGATCCGAATCCGGGATGCGGGCCCACACCCGCGTCAACACGGTGATGGTCTTTCGTCGCGCTGTGTAGTGGGGATAACTCTCTGCAAGGTAGGCATGAAGGTAGTTTCGGATCTGCTCGATATCCCCGGTTTCCCTGGAGACGCCGGCGGCGGCGTCGAGCCAGTCCAGCCTGAGGGACCGGTCAAATCCAATCATCTGTG
>DAOSER010000238.1:0-2649 GCA_035363235.1 Methanoculleus sp. | reverse complement strand
GGGCGAAGGTCGACTTCCGCGAGGGGCTGGAGCGGACGATTGCGTGGTACAGGAACGAAAGGATATGAAGATCTCCATCATTGGATGCGGTTACGTCGGCGCGGTCACGGGAGCGTGCTTTGCCGCCCTCGGACACGAGATCGTGTTCGTCGATCTCGATCCGGATAAGATTGCCGCGATCAACGCCGGTAGGTCGCCAATCTATGAGCCCGGGCTTGATGGGTTGCTGCAGAAGAATGCCTCAAAGATCGCAGCAACGGATGACCTCGCGGGCGCTGTATCCCGCACAGAGGTTACGTTCATCTGCGTCGGAACCCCTTCACAGCAGGACGGATCGATCGATCTCGCTTTCGTCCGGTCTGCTGCTGCCGGGATAGGCCGGGTCTTGAAAGATAAATCGGATGGTCACACTGTCATCGTGAAGAGCACCGTCCTCCCCGGGACGACTGAGGGTGTCGTTCTTCCTATCCTCGAGGTAGAGTCCGGGAAGCGGGCCTTTGTCGACTTTGGGCTGGCCTCCAACCCGGAGTTCTTGCGGGAAGGCTCGGCCCTCAGCGACTTTTTTGCGCCGGATAGAATTGTCATCGGGGCTTCGGACGATCGTTCCCGTCGCCTCCTCGAAGAACTCTATGCGCCTATCGACTGCCCGAAGATGTACACCGCCATTCCTGTCGCCGAGATGATCAAATACGTCAGCAACGCGTTTCTCGCGACAAAGGTCAGTTTTGCAAACGAGATCGGCAACATCTGCAAACGGATGGGGATCGATACCGCCGAGGTCTTCAGGGGCGTGGGGATGGACCACCGGATCAACCCGGCGTTCTTCCAGTCCGGCATCGGGTTCGGGGGCTCCTGCTTCCCGAAGGATGTGCGGGCGTTGATTGCCAAAGCGGAAGAGGTCGGAGTCGAACCGAAGATCCTGAAAGACGTCATCGAAGTGAACGAGGAACAACCGTTGAAACTCCTCGAACTGCTCGAGACGCATATTCCTGATGTCGACCGGAAGACGATTGGAGTTCTCGGTCTGGCGTTCAAACCGAACACCGACGATGTGCGGGAGAGCCGGGCGATCCCGATCGTCGAGACCCTGCTTCAGAAAGGGGCAACGGTCCTTGCCTACGACCCCATGGCGATGGGGAACTTCAGGAAGCTCTACCCGCAGGTCAACTACGTCTCTACTGCTGCAGATGCTCTCGTTGCGGATGCCATACTCATCACGACGGAGTGGGAGGAGTTCGAGAGCCTGAACTACGCCGGGAAGACCGTCGTCGACGGGAGAAGGATCGAACGAGCACGCGAAGGTTCTACCTACGACGGGGTGTGCTGGTGATGGCGGTCACGAAAGCGGTTATCCCCGCGGCAGGGCTCGGCACGAGGTTCCTGCCGGCCACGAAATCCATGCCGAAAGAGATGCTTCCCATCATCGACGTTCCGGTCATCCACTATGTCGTCAAGGAGGCCCTGGACTCGGGGATCGACGACATCATCATCATTACCGGCCGGAGCAAGCGTGCTATCGAGGATTACTTTGACGACTCGCCCGAACTCGAGATGCACCTTGCAAAAGGCCGGAAAGAGCACCTCCTTGCGATGGTGCAGGAGATCTCGTCGCTCGTCGACATCCACTATATCCGGCAGAAAGAACCGCTGGGGCTGGGCGATGCCGTTCTCCGGGCCGAGAAGCACATCTGCGACGAACCGTTCGCCGTGCTGCTCGGGGACGACATCATCAGGAATGAGAAACCCTGCACCCGGCAGCTGATCGATACGTTCGACCGCTACCGCTGCTCCGTCGTCGCGGTTGAAGACGTGCCGAAGGAGATGGTCAGCAGTTACGGGATCATCAAGGGCAGGAAACTTGAAGATTCCCTCTTCCTGCTTGAGGATATCGTGGAGAAACCGAAGGCGGAGGAAGCGCCCTCGACCATGGGCGCGATCGGGCGTTACGTCTTCACCCCGGAGATATTCGACTGTTTAACGAGGACAACCCATGGCATCGGAGGAGAGATCCAGTTGACGGATGGAATCCGCCTCCTGAAAGACAGCCAGAATGTCTACGCCTACACGTTCTACGGCAGGCGGTATGACACCGGCGACCGGATGGGCTACATCGAGGCGATCATCGACTTCGCCCTGGAGCACGACGATCTCCGGGACGATGTGATGGCGTATATGAGAAGGGTGGTGCGGACATGAGAGCCCTTGTGACCGGGTGTGCCGGGTTCATCGGGAGCTCGTTAGTAGACCGGCTTTTGCGTGACGGGTATGCGGTGATCGGTATCGACCGGTTCTCGGACTACTACGCGAGGGATCTCAAAGAGCGGAACCTCTCATCCGCGATGGAGCATCCGTATTTCACGCTGCTGGAAGAGGATATACTCGATATGGATGGCTTTCCGCCTGTCGATTACATCTTTCACCTTGCAGCGCAGGCAGGCGTCCGGGCATCGTGGGGAGAGAGTTTCGAGGTCTACACCCGCGACAACATCCTCGCGACCCAGCGGCTGCTTGAGTCCTATAAGTCTCGGGAGATCAGGAAGTTCGTCTACTCTTCGTCCTCCTCGGTCTACGGCGATACGGAACTCCCCATGCGCGAAGACCGGATGGTGCAGCCGGTCTCCCCCTACGGGGTGACGAAACTTGCCGCCG
>DAOSER010000237.1:0-2653 GCA_035363235.1 Methanoculleus sp. | reverse complement strand
CGTCTCGGAGGAGTACCGGGGCACCACCGAGTACACCTTCATCGCGTACCCGGACGCAGGCGCATTCGCCGTTGCAAAAGAGGATCTCGCGGCGGGGATTTTAGATGCACCGTTCGCGGAGTTCGCGCACTTTGAGTTTGAAGAGGTGTTCGAGAGGCCCTCGACGGTGTGACCGAAAGGGTTCGCCACTCTTTTTTCCATCAAAACACGCAAGAAAACCGCAGATGCCGTTTTGCGAATTATCTTCCGGCCGAGGATCCAGACGACAGGCGGCGCCGTGCGACACTCGAACCCGCTACCCGGAAAATCACGCCCCCATCCGGCAGAGGTCCCGCATCGCCCGCAGAACGTAGAGGGTCTCCCCCTCGATCGCCTTGGTATCGATGACGAACGAGACGAACCCCGCCCGGGCGAAGAGTTCCCGGACCTCGCCCGGCCCGGTCAGCGACGAAACCAGGAGCAGGACCCGCCCGAACGGCGAGAGCACCCTTCCGGCATCGGCGACGAACCGCTCGATCGTAGTCCTCCCCGTCGGGCCGCCGTCGAGGGCGTACTCCAGCCAGTCGTCCATCCGCTCCTCGGGGGCGGTCGGGAGATAGGGCGGGTTGAAGAGGATAAGGTCGAACGGGCTGCAGAGCCCCGCGAAGAGGTCCGTCCTGATCGTCTCCACCCCACGGGCGCGGGCGCACCGGACGGCGTGGGGGTTGATATCGGTCGCGACCACCGCCGCCGCCCGGGAGAGGAGTCCGGCCGCGACATACCCGCTCCCGGTCCCGACCTCCAGCACCCGGTCGTCCGGCCGGACCTCGGCAAGCGCCTCCCGGAGGAGGAGTTCGGAGTCCTCGGCAGGGGAATAAACCTGATCGGGGAGCATCCCTAACCCCCGCTCATTTTGTTCGCGATCGTCGCGAACTCCTCGAGCGCCAGGTCTTCGGGCCGGCGTTGCAGGAGATCGTCGGGGAGATCCGCGATCGCCCGCTCGATCGCCTGGGGGGGGAAAGTATCTTTGCCGCTCCGAAGGCCCTTCCGGACGGTCTTTCGCCGGTGGGAGAAGAGCACCCGGACGACGTCCGCATAGACCTCACGGTCCGCGATCGGGTACGGCGGCTCGTGCGGCGTGATCCGGACCACCCAGGAGCGGACCTGCGGCTTCGGCCGGAAGGATGAGGGCGAGAGGTCGAGCAGCGGCTTTACGGAGGCGTAGGTCTGCACCATCACCGAGAGCCGGCCGACGTTCGGCGTCCCCGGCGGCGCGATCATCCGCTGGGCAAACTCTTTCTGATACATCAGGATGGCGACCTCAAAGCCGATCTCGAGCAGCCGGAACGTGATCTTCGAAGAAACAGAATAGGGGAGGTTCGCAACGACGATATCGAACGGCGGAATATCCACCTTCTTCGCGTCGCCCCTGATGATCTCAAGACGGCCCTCCTCGATCTCGCCGGCAAACGTGACCTCAAGCTCCTCCACGAGAGCCGGATCGACCTCTACCGCAATAACGCTCGCACCCCGGTCAAGGAGGGCGCGGGTGAGGATCCCTTCGCCGGGACCGATTTCGAGGACCCTCCGGCCGGAAACGTCGACAAACCCGGCGATCTTCTCGACAGCTCTTTTGTTGACGAGAAAATGCTGGTCTTTCGGAGCACTCATCTCGAGGTAAAGATATGGTACTTCTCGTTCGGATCCTCGATCTCGTGCAGGATCCGGCTGACGATCATCCTGTCTGGGTGCGGGAGCGACTTGATCCGGGCAGAGATATCGGCGAAACTCTCGAACGGCTTCTTCCCGCGCTGCTCGATGATCTCCCACATCAGTTTCTTTCCGATGCCGGGGAGCAGGTGCAGCATGTGGAACTTCGGTGTGATGGGCACGGACTTATTGAAGAAGTCGACGAACCGCTGCTCGTTCTCGCCGACGATCTGCTCGACCACGAACGGCAACTCGAGTTTTGCGGTTGCCGTCAGGTCTTCGTAGCCGATCCGCCGCTTGACACGCTCAATCTTCTCCCGCTCCGCATCGCCGATGTAGACGCGGTCGTAGATCTGGATATCCGCACCCGGCTTCGGGACGAGCTCGAGCAGTTTGAACTGATCCACCCCGACCGCCTGAATAACCGGTTCGCGCTTGTAGGCCGGACGCTGGTCGCTCACGTATCCCATAGGGAGGACATCGATAACTACCGCGTTCTCCTCTTTCCTTTCGGTCTTCATTGGCACCACCCCTTCAATCAGAAGTGGATCATTACCAGGTCGAGAATCTCGTCCAGCTCTTCCGTTGTGAGATTGAACCGTTCTTTGGCGTAGATTGCCCGCAGTTCGTCCCGCGTCCGCGGCATAAGGTTCGCAATGCGATAGGCGATCTCTTCTTTCATCTTCTCGAGTTTCATGAGCTCGCCGACGAGGCCGCGAGCCTTCTCAGAAGACGTCCTGGAGAGGTGATTGGCATGCTCAATACTCTTACGAAGCTCGTATGACATCTCCTCTCCTGACTCGAGCCGGACTGCCTCAACGGAGAGGAGGGTGTCGCGCAACTCGGGAAGCAGCATCCGCTCTTCGCTTATGACTCGTTTTACCTTCATGCCAATCACTACTGTTGAGGGTTATACTTTCTGCGCTTTTAGATGTTGCGGTCTCGCAATCACCTGTTTTATCGT
>DAOSER010000236.1:0-2671 GCA_035363235.1 Methanoculleus sp. | reverse complement strand
AGAACGGCGTCCTCCTCATCGGGGCGACGAACCATCCCCGCATCCTCGACGAGGCGGCCTGGCGGCGGTTCGACGAGGTGGTGGAGTTCCCGCTCCCGGACCGCGGGATGCGGCAGGCGATCCTCGAGAAGGTCGCCGCCACGATCGAGTGCAACTGCGACTTCGCGAATCTTGCCGCCCGGACAGAAGGGTTCTCGGGCTCCGATCTGCGGATGATGATGAAAGAGGCGGTGATGTCGGCGCTGATGGAGGACCGGCACCAGATCGACCCGGTGGACATCGAGCAGGGTCTTCTCAGGGTCGAGGAGAGAAACGTCATCCGGACAGGGCGCTGACATGCAGATAACGCTGCTCGGGACCGGAGACGCCATCGGGACGCCGAAGGTGGGATGCGACTGCGAGAACTGCCGGGCGATGGTCGCTGCGGGGAGATCAAGGCTCCGGACCTCCCTCCTCGTCGAAGTGGGGGGAAAGCACATTCTTATTGAGTCTTCCCCGGACCTCCGGCAGCAGCTCCTCCGGGCCTGTTCGCCCCACATCGACGCCGTCCTCTGGTCGCACGGCCACTACGACCACTTCATCGGGTTCGGGGAGTTCTACCGGGTGCAGAAGATGCCGGCGGCCTACGCGCCGCCGCCGGTGATGGACTACTGCTCGCGCTACCTCCACTTCCTGCCGTTTGAGAAGCATCCGGTCCCGGTCTATGAGCCCTTCGATCTCTTCGGCGTGACCTTCACGTATTTTCCGGTGAACCATCCCCCGGTCTACACCTGCGGGCTCCTCCTCGAACACGACAGCGTGACGATCGCCTACACCGCCGACACCCGGGAGGATATCCCCAAAGCGAGCATGGATCTCCTCGAAAAGACCGATATCGACCTCCTCTTCGTGGACGGCATCGCGCCCGAGGGCTATGCCATCAGCAAGCACATGAACTACGCCGAGGCGGTCCGGTTCGCCCGCGACGTCGGGGCGAAGGACTACCGGTGCGTCCACATGAGCCACCTGGTCCCACCGGGAATGCCGCACGCAGGATACGATATGGAGACGTTCTGCTGGTGATCGTCTGCTCTCATTCGTCGAGGCGTCTCATCCATCCCGGCTTCGGACGGCATGCCGCATGAAGCGGGCCCACCAACAATACCTATATACCCCTCCCGGAACCAAAACATAGGTGCGTATGGCCATGAAACTCAAACTTCTGGAGCTGACTGACGACAAGGCCCGGATCCTCTTTGAAGGCGAAGGCAACACCTATATCGACGCGCTCGCCGCCGAACTCATCCACGATCCGCAGGTGGACGTTGCGCAGCGCAAGCAGGCATTCCGGTTCACCGACCCCGAACTGGTCGTCACCACGGTCGGCGGCAGATCACCTCTTCTTGCAATAACAGACGCGGCAAAGCGGCTCTCCGGCTACGCCGGCGAACTCCTCCGGCAGATGGAGACCCTCGATACCGCGTAGATAGCCATGACAAAGAGCGCCGAAGGCTTCACCCGGGTTGCCCGGGAGGTCTTTGCTCCCATCTACCCCGTCATCGCAGAGCAGGCGCTCGCGTGGTCGGGAATAAACGACGGGATCGCGCTCGACATAGGAAGCGGCCCCGGCCTCCTCTCCGTCGCGCTCACACAGAGAAGCGATCTCGTCGTCATCGCGCTTGATGCCGACCCGGCCATGTCCCGGATTGCCAGAACCACCGCCGCCGGGAGTGCGGGCCGGGTGATCCCGGTCACCGGCGACATCCACTGCATGCCGATCCGCGACGGCACCGTCTCGCTCATCGTCAGCCGGGGCTCGATCTACTTCTGGGAGGACCGGCCGCGGGCGTTTCAGGAGATCGAACGGGTGCTGCGGCCCGGCGGCTTCGCCTTCGTCGGCGGCAGTTTCGGGACCCCGACACTCCGGGATGAGATATTCATCAAAATGCGGCGGCGAAACCCCAACTGGGACCAGGACGTCGCCCGGCGGAGCGGGCGGGCGACCCCCGGGACCCTCTGCCGGGAACTTGCAGAGAGCGGTGTCGCCTGCTCCCGTATCAGGGAGGAAGAAGAGGGGATGTGGGTGGAGATCAAAAAAGACGCGATCAATCCACGCGCTCGGTGAAGATGATCGTCCCGGCGATCCGGGTGATCTTCACCTTCACCGTCTGGCCCGGCTTTGCGTTTGCAACATACATCGTGTAGCGGTCGATCTTCACCACGCCGTCTCCGCGCTTCGAGAGGAACTGCGGAGTGACGTCCATGATAGCGCCCTCGGTCGGTTTCGAGGCTGCAGAGGGATCCGCCACCGCCTTTCGCTTCCGGACCGGCCGGTGACCGCCGCATGCGTCGCACCGGAGCGTCAGGACACGTTCGGTCTTAACCAGGCGAGTATCGGGCTTTCCGCACTCCGAGCAGATGACGTAATCCTCGACGTAGCCCTTGATGATCGTGTTGATCTGCTCCTGCTCGAACTTCCCGGAGAAGACGGCCCGTGTCCCTTCGATCTTGCCGGCGGTGCCGAGCTCCCCGAGGAGGTGCTTCATCAGGTGGTCCTGGTCGCGCCGGAGGATGCCCGCAATCTCGGCGAAGTTCTCAAGGACCGTAGTCTTCCCCTCGATGAAGGCGCGGGCGACGGGAACCGTGAACCGATCTTCAAACTCCGTCGGCTCCGTGATATTGGTATACGCCT
>DAOSER010000235.1:0-2684 GCA_035363235.1 Methanoculleus sp. | reverse complement strand
CCCCCGAGGGGATCGAGAAGCGGATGAAGGAAGGCTACGAGTGCAAAGACTGGTATCTCTGCTTCAAGGAACTCTGAAAACCCTCTTTTTTTGCGAAAGTCAAACAATCACTCTCACTCCTCCGGTGCGGCGAGACACAAGAATTCCGGGAGCCGCCGCCGTCGGAGAGGCCCGGGATCGACTTCGGTGCATTAATGGTGCCGGAACCCCGACATTACCGGTATTCAGGATTTGCCGGGCGGCGGCCTGGCGTTCTTGAGGTGTCCTGGCGATGTTTGAAAAGATGCTGATTCCAGTCGCCTACGGAGAGAGGCCTGAAGAGTTGAGGAAGGTCGGAAAGATCCTCAAAAGCCTCGGGGCGAGCTCGGTCTGCCTCTACCACGTGAATGAACCCGGCTCGTTCTTCCGGGGAGCCGACCTCTCGTGGCTCACGCTTCTATCGGAAGCGCTCGAGGAGACAGGGCTCACCGTGGAGGTAAAGATGGGGGGCGGCCACATCGCCTCGGCAATCGCGGAGACAGCGCTCCTTGAAGGTGCCGACGGCATCTACATGAAAGCGAAGCGGCGGTGGCACATCGAGACGATGCTCCTCGGGAGTGTCTCGCGGGACCTCCTCCGGCTTGCCGACGTTCCCGTATTTGTCCACAAAGTCCGGCCCCGTCTGCCGGACGACGGGGCGGAACCCGACCGCAGCGACCTGAACGTCCTCTACGCGACCGACCTCGACGAGACATCGAACCGCCTGCTTCCCTACGTAATGGAGTTCGCGGGAGCCTGGTGCCACGTCCTCCACGTCAGGGGGAGGATGGCCGACCCGCTTGCTGAACGGGTTCGGCGGGAGGCGGTCGACAGAGAACTCGGCACGGTGGCGGAAGAACTCCGCCCGTACTTCGAGCGGGTCACCTTTGAACAGAGGATCGGGGATCCCGCCGGGCAGGTGCTGTATGTCTCGGACCAGATCGAGGCCGACGTCGTCGTCCTCGGGAGGAGGAGCGCGGCGTTTCTCTCCGCCCCGATGGGGTACACGGCGGAGCGGATCGTGACCGGGTCGAAAGCATCGATATTCCTCGTGCCACAACCGGGGAGACGCAATGCTTCGTGAGTATCTCCGGAGGGAGGGGGTCTTCCTCCTCTCCGCCGGGATCATCCTCTTCTTCATCGGGTTCGGGGTCACGAGGCCCGACCTCCTTGACGCGGGTTCGTCTGCGGTCCACGCCGCGATCCTCGACAACTTCAGCTGGCTCTACCTCATATCGGTCTTCTTCTTCCTCGTCTTCGCGCTCGCACTCGCGCTCTCGCGATACGGGACGATCAAACTCGGCTACGACGCAGAACGGCCGCAGTACGGGTTCTTCGGCTGGGTCGCGATGCTCTTTGCCGCCGGGATGGGAATCGGGCTCCTCTTCTGGGGAGTCTCCGAACCGCTCGTCCACTTCCTCCAGCCGCCCCCCTTCATCGACGCCGCATCCCCCGACGCCGCCGCGTTCGCCATGCGCTACGCGTTCTTCCACTGGGGGATTCACCCGTGGGCGATCTACACCATCGTCAGCCTTTCTATTGCGTATTTCTCGTTCCGGCGCGGGATGCCCGCCCTGATCAGCTCCTGCTTCTACCCGGTTCTCGGCGAGCGGATCTACGGGGCCGCCGGGAAGATGGTGGATGTGCTCGCGGTCTTCGCGACGGTCTTCGGGACCGCGACGTCGCTCGGGTTCGGCGCCCTCCAGATCCACAGCGGGCTCACCCATCTCTACGGGCTCTCGTCCGCGATATCCGTCACCATCGGGATCATCCTCATCGCGACGGCGCTCTTCATGGCATCCGCGATCCTCGGGGTGGAGAAAGGCGTCCAGGTCCTCTCGAAATTCAACATCGTCCTGGCGACGGTGCTTCTCTTCCTCGTCCTCGCCCTCGGATCGCCGCCTTACGTCCTCAACGTCTTCGCCTCCACCCTCGGCGGCTACATCAACAACATCATCGACCTGAGCCTCCAGTCCTACCCGTTCGCGGGGTTCGAGTGGAGCAGGGACTGGACGGTCTTTTACTGGGCATGGTGGATCTCGTGGTCGCCGTTCGTGGGGCTCTTCATCGCCCGGATATCGCGGGGCCGGACGATCCGGGAGTTCGTCCTGACCGTCCTCACGGTTCCTACCCTCTTCACCTTCGTCTGGTTCACGATCTTCGGGGGATCGGCGCTGCACCTCGAACTCGAAGAGGGAGCGGGCATCGCCGCCGTCGCGGGAGAGGACGTCTCGCTCGCCCTCTTCGCGTTCCTCGAGCACTACCCGTTCGCAGGAATCCTCTCGCTCGCCGCGATACTTCTCCTGATCGTCTTTTTCGTCACATCGGCGGATTCCGCGACGGTCGTCCTCGGCTCGCTCACATCAGGCGGGGGCCTGGTCGTCCCGAACTACAAGAAGGTCGTCTGGGGCCTCTCCCTCTCCGCCGTCGCGATCGTCCTCCTCCTCACCGGGGGGCTTGACGCTCTCCAGGTGATGGCGATCACCGCGGCGTTCCCGTTCATGCTCGTGATGATCGGCCTCTGCTACACGCTCGCGATCGGGCTGTCGCAGGAGAAGGTGCAGTGAAACAAATCCCGGCACGTTTTTTGCCTCCGCCGGGACAACACATCATATATGACCATTGACGTCCTCGCGTTTGCGACTTCCCCCCGCCGCCACGGGAAC
>DAOSER010000234.1:0-2708 GCA_035363235.1 Methanoculleus sp. | reverse complement strand
CTTCACAGCGGCACCGCCTCTGCCATCACCCGGTCCCTGATATACCAGTGCAGGGTTAGGGGCTCGGCAACATCGACGGGGATCCCGAGCAGTGTCTCCAGCTCCGACTTCAGGGCAACGAGGTCGAGGAGGCTCCGATCCGGTTCGAGGTCGATCAAAAGATCGAGGTCGCTCTCCGCTTCCGCCTCCCCACGCGCTACGGAACCGAAGATACGGACGTTGTGTGCGCCGTGGCGTGCGGCGATCTCGCAGATCCGGTCCCGCTCGGTCATGACCCGCTCTAAGATCCCTGCCCCGTCTGTCATGCCCTCTCATTCAGGAGTATGGAGGACAACCCCCTTGAAACTTGCCATGCAATTCTGGTTCGGGTTGCCCGTCGCGACCACCCTGCTCTCCGCGAAGATTCTCGCAGGTGTGGTCGTTCCCATTAAGACCGGCGATGATCTGATCCAGGGTCCGGCCTCACCCGCGAGGAGTTCACGGCAAGACTGATGAATTATTAGCACAGCGAGTTATTTTTCGTGAGCTGCCCACCCTTACGGACGGGATCGTTCACACCCGGATGCCTTCGGCCAGTGCCTGGAGGATGAACGGGTTTTCGTTCCGGACCAGTTCGGTGAACTCTTCGTCGGTGTAGCAGATCGGTTCGACCGGGAGCTCGGTGAGATCGAGGATGGCTGCCGCCCGGCTTTGTGGAACCGCTCGCGAAAGTCCCCGACGACGATCAGGTCGACATCGCTCCCCTCATGGAAGTCGCCGCGGGAAAACGACCCGTGCAGGATGATGGTGGAGACGTGCCGGCGCGCCCCGGGCAAGGTCCCGGACCTGTTCGATCACCCGGAGAGCGAGCGCCTCGCGGCAGTGCAGATCGAGTCCGCGTACTCGATGCATTCCCCGGCATCCTCCCTGTCATAGTATTCCGACGGCGTTAGATTCCCCACGATGCTGTCCGGATAACGTGCCATGATGTAGGCGCTATCGAGTACCTTCGCTCCGCTCTTCAGCTCCTGGAACGAGGGCTCGAATGCACCGACCTCTCTCGTCAGTCCATAATGCAGAGATTCCGGGGTCTTTGCACTGCAATCTGATCCTTTGCTATCGTTCTGATACAAGCCTCTCCATCCGGTCAATGAACTGCTCCGTCAGGTCAAGAACACTCTCGATCTCGTCGGGGAGAGGCGCGGGACTGAACGAGTACTGGCTGTCCTCACGCCTCTTTCGCATCCGCGAAAAGAGCAATAGCCATCGGGCGTCGAGTTTCCCTGCGGAAACGTATGTGCCGAGATACTGCTCGAGGCAGTAGTGGCTCTTCTCCCGGATGCCGTCCGCAAAAAGAACGGATCGGCCGGCGTGGAACCATGCGAAGTAGAGGCCGTTCATCGCCAGCCGGGTGGTGCCGATGGCCCCGGACTGCCGTGCCTCGTCAAGGTAGGCACGGGCGAGGGCGATCGACTGGCATGCCTTCTCGTATGAGGGCTCCACGGTCCGGAGTTTCCCGCCGGCAAAGCAGTCGTCAAGCGGTCGCAAAGTCAACACCCCCCATGGTTACGTGTCCTGTCGTCAAGGCCGTATAGAACGGCCGGTCGTGTTCTCGAAGATGTCGTACTCTATCGGGGGTGAGGATGAGGGTGTTGACTTCGCACCGGGTATGCATTGCGAGGGTCCCTTCAAGCTCCGCCGCCCGGATCTCGGTGTCGGGGCTCGCGGTATCGACGAGGACCCAGAGGTCGAGGTCGCTCTCCGTGGTGTTGGTGCCGCCGGCCCAGGACCCGTAGATCCCGACTCCCCGCGCCCATTCCGGTAGAACGATCGTGTCTTTGAGAAGATCGAGGTTGAGGAGGCGCTTGATAGCCGGCCACAGGGGCGTATCATCCCTGTGAAATGCCCGGTTCTCCAGTCTGAGCAGCCCCTCCCTGGCGAGCATATTGAGGTAGCCGGAGACAAGCCCTTTGGAGACGCCGGTGGCGAGGGCGACTGTTCCGACCGTGGCCGATTGCCTGAGGCTGATGTGGCGGAGGATGCGGATGCGTTCTTCCGTCTTGAAGATCTCTGTGAGCATGATCCCGAGAGGTTGTTTGTGGTGGGGGGAGATGTTGTTTTCGATCCGTGAACAATATGTTCATGAAACGTGAACAGAGGTCACTTTCGGCTGCCGCAGGATCGGGTCGATCACCTCTGTCTTGTGCTCATCTATGAGCCGAAGGCTCATGGCGGGCTCTGGTGAATGGGAATAATAGCATTATGCGGCAACGCCGCGGTGTCTCTCCGATCGCACCTGTCGCGAATCGCGTACCCCCCGTTACCGCTCCCTGAACTCTATGGCCGGCTCTTCGCGCCGCTCCGCCACCACAGCAAGGTCTATCCTTTGCTCGTACTCCTGCAGGGAGAGGATCACCGCGACCCGGAACGCGAGCTCATCGACAACGTGACTGGCTCTGCACTCAATGTTGCGAACCTCCTCATCTCTCTATGGTGTGCAGGAACCATCAATCTTCGTTCGCTCCGCCGGGTGGAGAAGGTCCTCATCTGCACCATGCTTGAGAGGGTGACCGATCACGGGTCCCCGTTTGTGTCGCTTGCAACCGGACGATCTCCCTGATGCATCTCTTCGCCTGCTCACCCTCTTTTGCTTCGGCACGGACGAATAATATCTACGATCAGCGCAGATGCCACCACGGTCCACAGTTCATGTCGGCAAACACGTCACC
>DAOSER010000233.1:0-2772 GCA_035363235.1 Methanoculleus sp. | reverse complement strand
GGTCCGGGCCTTGTTCATCAGCAGGTCGAACTCCTTCTCCCCCGCCGACGAGACGTCGGAGGCCGGGATGGCGATGTAGACCCGCTTGCCTTCGGCGAAGGCATGCCGGTAGACGAGGGTCAGTTCGTCCCCCATCACCGCCATCCCGCCGTAGGTGCTCGCCGCCGGGCCGACGCCGGTCTCGAACCCGAACGCGACGCTCCCGCCCACGGTCTCCTCGACGAAGTTGCAGCCGAGGAGGATGCGGAGTTCGTCGGGGGTCAGGGGCGATCCCACGGCGGCGTTGAGAGCGTTTGCGACCGCGATCAGGATGGTGCTCGTCGAACCGAGCCCGACATGCTCGTACTGGTGGTCGCGGGCGCGGATCTTAAACCCGCCCTCGTAACCGACGACCTGCCGGAAGGCCTCCGCGAAGTGCCGGAGGATCGGCTCGCGGGAGTAGTCGATCTCGAGGCCTGAGACCGTGCACTCGACCTCGGCGGTGCAGTAGACCCCGATGGCAAACCCGATCCCTCCGCCGCCGGGGCGGTCGGGAGAGAACCGGTTCATGTCGAGCACGGAGAGGTGGATCCGTGCAGGAGCACGGACGACGACGGTGCCGAGGACCGGCGCAAGCTGGTAGTCCTTCTTAAGACCGCACAGCCGGATATTCTCGCCGGGGGAGAAGGAGGAGAACTCGTATTCGACGAGGTCAAGATCCCCGCCCCGGATCTTCATAATAGGCATGCTGTTACCTGGTTAGCGTGTACGGTCAAAGAAGATATCTTTTCCCGATGCCCGGAGCGGGATCCCGTAGGCGACGCCGCAGCCCCCCAGCCATCCGAGCGAGAGCGCCCCGACGCCGGCCGAGTACATGACCCGGTTGTCGACGTTGTGGATGCTTGCGGTCTTTGCCGCGGAACCGACCGCAATCCCGAGATCCGCCATCCTGACGACGCAGTTCGGGCCTCGGAACGGCGTGGCCGGCGGATTTACCTCGCGCTGCGCATCGAGCATCTCCGCACAGGTGGCGTAGCCGCACCCGCCGCAGTCGAGGCCCACGGCATCGGCGAGGAGCGACCCGATGAGGAGGCAGGCGTCGCTTGCCGCGACGTTGCCTGCGTCCCTGATGAAGAACCCTGCGTTGTGCTTCTCGGCGTACTCCCGCATCGCCCCGGCAAGTTGCTCCTTCTCCTCTCCGGTGACGATCATCGTCTTGATGACGTCGGTGCCCCGTGCCTTCGGGGCGGTGCGGGCCGAGAGCGCCATCAGCCGGGCGACCATCTCTACGGCGTCTGATTCAAAGGCCATGAGAGTACGTGGCCCCGACCCCAGATAAGGGTATGCCCGGACGGCGCCGATACCTTTTTCCCGCAGACCCGTTAAGAGGCGGGACTGTCATGGCACCGGAGAAGAACCTTGAGAAGGCCACATTCGGCGCAGGATGTTTCTGGGGCGTTGAGGAGACGTTCCGGCGCGTGCCGGGCGTCGTGGATACGGCGGTGGGGTTCATGGGCGGCACCGTCGAGAACCCGACCTATGAGGGCGTCTGCACGGGAAGGACCGGGCACGCCGAGGTCGTGCAGGTGACCTACGACCCCGACGAAGTCTCGTACCGGACGCTCCTCGACGTATTCTGGAACGTCCACGACCCGACCACCCCGAACCGGCAGGGTCCCGATATCGGGACGCAGTACCGGTCGGTGATCTTCTACCACACCCAGGAGCAGGAGGCGGAGGCCCGGGCCTCAAAGGAGGAGATGGACCGCTCAGGGAGGTTCCGCCGCCCTATCGTCACCGCGATCGAGCCTGCCGGGACGTTCTGGCGGGCGGAGGAGTACCACCAGCAGTACTTCGCGAAGCGCGGCGGCGGGCAGTGCAGGGTGTGGTAGGGGATTTCTTCTGACTGCCAGAAGGCTCGGGTTTTAACTCGCACCGCTACTATGTGGCATTTAATCTCGTAAAGTCCGTACACGGCTTTCCAGTGGCCTGCGCACCGCAGGTGCGAATGAGGAGGCCGAAGGCCGGGCGGGGTGGGGTCACAGGTAGAACCTTATGAGGTAGAGACAGGGGAGGGGGACATGCTCCCCTCGCACCTCCACAGTTCCAAGGATAGTGAATAAAGGCAGCACAAAGGGCAAAGGCTCAAAAGATGATTGGATTTTGCATAACAATATCGCGAAAAAGAAGAGCCGGCACCTCTAAATCGGCACCAAACCCCCCTTCATCCCCGCTTCGCCGTCCCTCCAATCTTGAACCCGACGCCCTCGAACGTTGCGACCAGCCGGTCGCCCGAGTAGATCTCGACGGCATAGACCGACGTCCTCTCCGTCTCCGAGATCATGTACGCGACCGCTTCGAGCGTCTCCCCCGCCGGGACGGAGAAGTAGCGGATGTTTGCGGAGATTGCGATCTCGTCGATCCCGTCCATGTTCGCTGCGATCCCGAAGGCGTGGTCCGCGATGGCGAATATAGCGCCCCCGTGGACCGTGCCGTGGGCGTTCTTCGTGCCCCCGGTCGACATCGCCACCCTAACAAGGCCGCCCTCGATCTCCGTGACCGCCATCCCGAGCAGGCGTGCGAACTCGCAGGTGTCGGAACGCTCCACCGCCGCGGCATAGATCTCCGGGATGGATGCGGTCTTCTTCATGAGACTACTTATACTCCCGCTGCGTGTAGGTGGCGCCGCCGGCCTCACCGCCGCGAAGAACGATGTAGAACCATTCCCAGAGCGACTTAAGCGTCCCGAACTGCTGGTAGCGCCGCATCGAGAACCCGACTTTCAGGCCCGGG
>DAOSER010000232.1:0-2845 GCA_035363235.1 Methanoculleus sp. | reverse complement strand
AGCTGGCAGAGGATGAGGCCCTGGGAGGCCTCGTGGGCGCAGACCTTGTCCTTCTCCGCCCCCCCGGGCATCCCGAGCGCCATCACGAGGTCGCATCCGCGCTCCTCGATCAGCTTCTTGCACGCCACCGGAAGGTCTTTGATCCCGGGTACGACGTAGCGCTCCAGCCCCACGCTCGCGTGTTTGCGGATCTCGTCCGCGGCGATCCCGCCCATGTCTATCCGGGCGAATGTCGTGTCGGCGATCCCGATCTTCATCCGAAGAGCACCTCTGCGGCTGCCTCCACCCCGTCCCCGGCCTTAAACCCGGATTTCTTCAGGGCAAACTGGACGGCCGCGAGGGTGGCGAGGATCTCCTGCGCCCCGACGCCGCCCATGGTGCCGATCCGAAAGATCTTGCCCTTAAGGTGGTCCTGGCCGCCGGCGATCTCGATCCCGAACTTCTTGACGGTTCCCCGGAGATCCTTGTCGGTGAGGCCATCGGGGATCCGCATCGCGGTCGCGGTATTCGAGTAGGCGTGGTGTTCGTCGAGCTTCGGGAAGAGTTCGACGCCCCAGCCCTTCGCCGCGGCGCGGACGGCGTCGGCCATCCGGCGGTGCCGGGCGATCCGGGCGGGGACACCCTCTTCCTCGATCATTTTGCAGGCCTCGCAGAGCGCGAGGAAGAGCGGAACCGCCGGGGTGTAGGGGGTCTCCATCGGGGTGCCCTTGCCGCTCTTCCTATAGGCGGCCATATCGAGATAGAACGGCCGCTTCTCCGATATCCGGTCCCAGGCGCGCTCGCTGACGGCGATGGCGGCGAGGCCTGCCGGGGCCGCGAGGCACTTCTGCGACCCGACGACGGCGACATCGACACCCCATTCATCCATCCGGACGTCGTCGCCGCCGATAGAGGTGACCCCGTCCATGATGAAGAGCGCGTCGTGTTTCCGGGCGAGTTTACCGACTTCGGGTGCGGGGTTCTTGATCCCGGCGCTCGTCTCGTTGTGGACCATGGTGACGACCTCGGCCCCGGCCTCGAATTCCCGCTCGAGGGCCGCAAGGTCGAGCGGAGTCCCCCACCCGGACTCGAGGACGGTGACGGTGCCGTAACGGGCACCGATCTTAGCAAAACGGTCGCCGAACTTGCCGTTTACAAGCGAAACGATTCGTTTGTCCCGCGCAAAGTTCGCGACGCCGGCCTCCATGCCGGCGCTTCCCGAGCCGCTGATGATATAGAGTTCGTTTGCGGTGCCAAAGAGGGTCTTTAAGGTCCGGACAGTGTCCGCGTATGCGGCGCCGAACTCGGGGCCGCGATGGTTGATGGCCTGCCGCGTCATGGCGGCACGTACCCGCTGCGGGATGGGTACAGGGCCCGGGATCATCAGGAGTGGTTCGTGTTCCATAAGATATCAGTCCGTATTGTCTCGTTGAGGACAGACGCTGTTTCTGCAAGGAACTTGGATGTGGATTCATATCAACCTCACCACCGAGCAATATCGACAGGGTGAAAAAGAGGCGGGGCATAATTCAACGTAGATATGGCAGACGTCACGGTTATCTGTGGTTCCGCCTCGGACGGCCCCGTCGCGGAGAAAGTCTTTGAAACCCTGAATCAGCACGGCGTATCCTACGACTACAAGGTGATCTCGGCGCACCGTGACCCCGACAAACTGGACGAGTACGTGAAGGCGAGCACCGCGCGGGTCTTCATCGCGATCGCCGGACTTTCGGCGGCCCTCCCGGGAGTGATCGCCTCGAAGACGAAGTGCCCGGTGATCGGTGTCCCGGTGAGCGGGACGCTGATGGGTCTTGACGCCCTCCTCTCGATCGTCCAGATGCCAAAGGGTGTCCCGGTGGCCTGCGTCGGGGTGGACAACGGCATGAACGCCGCCCTGCTCGCAATCCGGATCCTTGAAGCAGGGCGCGACTGAGAAACCCTCTCTCCTGCCGGCCCGGGGGGGTGCTCGCGCGGGTCGCACTCCTAGAACGTCGGGCAACCTTTTTCCACCCGGCCGCGAAGGGAGGGGTATGAAGCAGAAGGTGCTCTTCATCGGCACGAACAACGCCGCCCGAACCCAGATGGCGGAGGGCTACCTCCGCGCCCGATACGGTGACCGCTACGAGGCCTGCTCCGCCGGGATCGCCCCCACCGCCCTTGACCCTCTTGCCGTAGAGGTGATGGACGAGATCGGGATAGACATCTCAAAGCAGCAGGCAAAAGATCTCACGCTCTTTGACGGAAAGGAGGTGGACTATGTGATCGCACTTTGTGCCGGGGGTGTCTGCCCGATGTTCCCCTGGACGAAAGAGACGATCCACGTCGACTTCCCCGACCCGGGCCGGGCAACCGGAACCCCCGACAAGGTGATGGCGGCCTACCGGCGGAGCCGCGACGCGATAACCGCCTGGATTGACGGAAGAGAGGGGCGGGAACCCTGAGGGGGTCGAAAATGCCGGGGAAGACCGCTTAAGGCTCCATCCGCTCTTGTGGCACCGGGAGGAGATCCCGCACCATCTTCACGGCACAGAGGTCGCCGCACATCGAGCAGGTCTCGAGCTCCCCATCGCGCTCGTGGATCCGTCGGGCCTCCTCGGGGGCAAGCGCCGTCTCGAACTGCTTCTCCCAGTCGAGTGCCCGGCGGGCCTCCGCCATCCGGATCTCGCGGTTCTTCGTGTGCGCGGCGGCACGGGAGAGGCTCCCGACGTGCGCGGCGATCTTTGCCACCCGCGTCCCCTCCACGATGTCGCGGAGGTCAGGCAGCGCCAGGTGCTCGCTCGGCGAGACCATGCAGAGGAAGTCGGCACCGTTCATGCAGGCGATCGCGCCGCCGATCGCCCCCACGACGTGGTCGTAGCCCGGCGCC
>DAOSER010000231.1:0-2846 GCA_035363235.1 Methanoculleus sp. | reverse complement strand
TCAAGCGCTACCTCTCGGTCGACCGGGGCGTGGTCAGGGCGGTCAACGGCGTCTCGTACGAGGTCGGCGAGAAGGAGATCTTCGGGATCATCGGCAAGAGCGGTGCGGGCAAGACAACCCTCTCCCGGATCATATCCGGAATCCTCGAGCCCACCAGCGGCGAGATGAATATCCGGATCGGGGACGACTGGATCGATATGACCAAACCCGGCATCGAGAACCGGGGCCGGGCGAAGGGCTACATCGGGCTCCTCCACCAGGAGTACGACCTCTACCCGCACAGGACGGTCCTCGACAACCTCACCGATGCCATCGGCCTTGAGTTCCCCAAGGAACTCGCCATGAGGAAGGCGATCATCACCCTCGGGATGGCCGGGTTCACGCCCGAGAAGAGCAAGGAGATCCTGGACCGCTATCCCGGTCAGCTCTCCGAAGGCGAGAAGCACCGCGTAGCGCTGGCCCAGGTCCTTATTCGCGAGCCCCTGCTCATCGTCCTCGATGAACCGACCGGCACGATGGACCCGATCACGAAGATCGACGTGAAGCACTCGATCCTCCATGCCCGCGACGAGATGGACGAGACATTTATTGTGGTCTCGCACGATATGGAATTTGTGAGAGATATCTGTGACCGTGTAGCCCTCATGCGAGGAGGCAAGATCATCCAGATGGGACCGACGGAGGAGGTGCTCGCCCACCTCACCGAGGACGAACGAATCGTTATGGGGGCCGGTGGGGCTCCCTGAGGTGCGCGTGATGGAGATCCACCTGGACGGAAAACGCGTTTCAGTTCCGGCGGGTTCGCGGCTCGGGGATCTCCCTGGACGGGACGAACGGTGCAGCGTCGCCATCATCCGCCCGGCACTTGAGGAGGATGCGGCGGAGTCGCAGGAGGTCAGGTTCGTCACCTCGGCCGGCGATATGGTCGTCGAAATGGCGGAGGCGGCAACGGCCTCCCGGCTCTTTCGGCCCGGGCTTTCCGAACGCCTCCGCCTGCACTGGCAGGACCGCTACGCCGCCGCCTTCGGACCGTTCGAGTCCGACATCCGCCCGGCGCGGACCCCCGGCCGGTACGAGCGCGGCGACCTCATCCTCGGGTGCGGAGGCTACGACCCGTCCAGGTCTTACCTGATCTTCGCGCGCATGCGGCATACCGCCGACTACGGCGCCCCGGCGGACGGTGGTGTCATCGGCAGGGTCGTCACCGGCCGTGGGCTGCTCGATCGCATCGCCGAAGGCGACCGGGTTATCGATGTCGAGCGGATATTCCGGCGTGCCGACCGGTCTCATGCGGTCATCACCCGTGACGCGGAGTTCCCGCTCGAGGACGGCATGCAGATCCTCTCTTACGTGGAGGCCGAGGTGCAGGGTTTCGGGGAAGACGGGATCGATACCGAAACCGCCCGGAGCGTCGAGCACTTCCTTCTCTCCGTGCAGGACGGCAGATTCCAGGTAGGCCGTTCGAGCAGCACCCACATACTCGACGCACACCTGGTCCCGACAAAGGTTCCGGCGGAGCTCCCCGGCCCGAGGCTTGAAGGGACCATCACCGTCAGGACCGCCGGAAAATCTTCGGGAGCGGTCTACATCTACACACAGGGCGTATCGGCAAGCCCGGTGCACACCATCGTGGGCCGGGTTCTCCACGGTATCGAGCTCGTCCGGTTTGCCGGTGAGGGCGACCTCCTTGCAATCCGCACAGAGCCGGAACGGTTTGACCTGATCGGCCTTTCGCTTGCCGAGGCAGAGGCGGTCGCCGCCCGGCGGGGTATCGCCCTCACCGTCGATGCGGCCGGAGGCGACCGCGTGGTGATCGGCCAGACCCCGGAGACGACGCTCGAGGTGCTGGCCGCCGGTGAGGTCGGGGTCACGACGGAGCCTTCCGCCCATGTCATCAGCATCACGCTCGACGAGGCCGCCGCACCCCGGTCGGTCACAATCTTTCGTGAGGTGACCGGGCTCAAGCATCACGCCGTCGGGAGAATGCCGCTTGTCTTCACGTTCGAGGATGTCTTCCTCTTCAAGCCCAAGATCGCAAAGGGCGTCGGGATCATCCCGGAGAATACGCCCTCGGGCGAGGTGCCGGCCTATACCCTCGCGATGACGAACGATTCCCGGCGGGGAACCGGCATGGTCGGCATCCGCACGACACCGAACGCTGAGTTCGGCCCGACCTCCGAGCCGCTTACGGGCACGAACGTCCTCGGGAAGGTTGTCGATGCGGCGAACCTTGCCGGGATGCGCGAAGGGGCGACGGTGTACGTGAAGGAGGTGTGATGATGGCCGATTACACTCCCGAATACGTGGGCACGGTGACCAGGTATGTCTTCATCGAGTCCCCGTCCATGACCCCCGGCGAACTCGCGCTCAGGGCGTACGAGGCGTCGGAGGGCGTCCTTATTAAGGAGACGTGTTTCGGGCTGCAGGTGACGGGCGAACCGGAGTCTGTCGACCGTCTCATCGAAGTGATCCGTGCGTTCGACCCTACCCACATATTCATCAAGGACCGGGGTTTCCCTCCTGGCGATCCGCGAAGGTGCCGGGCGAACCTCGGCGGGGCGAGGCCGGGCTATCTCGGCCATGAGCGGGAGTTCCGCATTCTGCGCTACATCACCCGCGGGCTCGAGGAACTCGGCCGGCGGGAGGGGGAGGCGGCGCCGGAACCCGTGCCGCCCGTACATGAGAAGAAACCCTTACTCGATATCAAGCGGCTACAAGAACTGATAGAGACAGAGGAGTCTTGAATAGAATGGCAAAAGTGTTTATTTATCCTGCAACGAGCCTCATCCTCTCCGACCTGGTGGCCAGGTTCGGCCATAAACCCCTCGGTGCAGCCCTCGGTATCC
>DAOSER010000230.1:0-2855 GCA_035363235.1 Methanoculleus sp. | reverse complement strand
GACCGTGAGCCGGCCGGTCTCGGCCTCCTGGTCGCCGATCACCGCGACGTAGGGCACCCAGTCCATGCCCGCCTCGCGGACCTTCTTGTTCACGCTCTCGTCCCGGTCATCAACGTCCGCCCGGATGCCGGCCGCGTTCAGCCGGGTGCCGATCTCTTCCGCGAAACAGACGTGTCGCTCCGCCACCGGCACCAGCCTGACCTGGGTCGGGGCAAGCCAGGTCGGGAACGAGGGGACATCCTGGGCCGCAGTGCCCTCGAGCATCGCGCAGATCACCCGCTCGATCGAGCCCGTCGGCGAGCAGTGGAGGATCGGGGGGTGGATCTCCGTCCCGTCGGGGGCGTAGTACTTGATATCGAACCGGTCGGCGCTCTCGACGTCGATCTGGACGGTCGGGTTCTCGATGGGCCTCCCCTGCGCATCGATCGCCGCGAGGTCGACTTTAGCAATCCAGTAGTGGGTCCGCTCCGAGAGCACCTCGATCAGCATCGGCACGCCCGACTTCGCGACGATCCCCCTCACCCAGAGTTCGTACTGGTCGAAGAAGTCGCGGGTGCACCGGAAAACCCCGACGAGCGGGGTCTCGAGATCCTCGCCGCTCTTCCAGCCCATCGCGAGCTGCTCCTCGAACGCCGCGAGCGCACCGTCCACGTCACGGCAGAGGGTGTGCATATCGGGCATCGTGAATGCGCGCAGACGCTTCAGCCCGATCACCTCGCCCTTCTGCTCGTGGCGGAAGGAGTAGGTCGAGAGCTCGTAGAGTTTCATCGGGAGGGTGTTCGGGGAGATGTGCATGTCGTGCATGATGGAAAACATCCCGAAACACGCCGCGAACCGGAGCATCATGTCGCGGTTGCCGCTCTTGAACCGGTACTGCCGCTCCCCGAACTTGGCGGCGTGCTCCGCGATCGCCTTGTCGCCGAGGTCGTACATCACCGGGGTCTCCACCGGCATCCCGCCGTAGTCGAGCACTCGTGCAAGGACATAGTCGGAAAGAAGGTCACGGATCAGCTTGCCCCGGGGCATCCAGCGGTGGTGCCCGACGTCCGAGCGCGGCTCGTACTCCACGAGTTCCTTCGCACGCATCAGGTCGACATGCACCGGCTCGCCCCCTTCCTGCGTCGGGTATCCGAGTTCCTTCCGGATCAGGGCCGCGAAGGGGGTCTCCTCCTTCGCGTAGTCGGCCGCGTCTTTGCGGTCCCCCTCGGGGGTGATGACGAAGAACTCGTGCTCGATCTGCTTCTTAGGCGCCGGCGCTCCCTCCCCCGGGACGATCGTCCGCGAGAGTTCGGAGAGGGGGTGTCCCTTGCAGGAGAGCGAGAATGCCTTGTACCAGCCAAACGGCGCCCTCTTTACGATCAATCCTTTCATGCCGGCGAGAGCCACCTCGATCCCCTTAAGGGCGCTCACCGCCGCCTCCGGTGATGCAAGGTCGGACGAGAGGTGGGCGTAGGGGTAAATCATGATATTGGTGGTGCCGAGCTGCCGGGCGGTGGCAGCAATCTCGTCCGCTGCCTGCCGGACGGAGTCCTCGATATTCTCTTCGTCAACGGACTCTACCGCGCAGAAGACGGCCAGCGCCTCGTCGAGGGCGTCTTTCGGGACGACGACCTCTTCGGCGACCTTTGTCTTCTTCTGTGTCTCGTATTCGATATGGTCTGAATGAATCAGGAGAAGTCGCATGGTTTATCTCCAGTTGAATCGTTCAATATCTGTTTTCCTGCTATATAGTGCATGACACTTAAGGAGCGGCAGTAAGCCGGCGTCCTCCCACATCTCCGCCGTGGTGCGACGGGAGATGTTCGCAGCACTACTCCTCCGCGCGGCGCGCGTTCTCATGGTAGCGGGAGAGGGTCGCCTGCCGCTGGTCCATGTACTTCGCGTCCTGCTTCATGTTATACGGGCGCGCGGCGCGGTCCGTACGGTAGAAGACCAGCTGCCCGATCGGCATCCCCGCGTAGACCTTGACCGGCCGGGAGTTCACGTTGCACATCTCGAGCGTGATCGTCCCCCTAAACCCTGCGTCGATCCAGCCCCCCGTCTGGTGGAGCTCGACACCGAGGCGCGCGATGCTGCTCTTCCCCTCGATGCTCGCGACGATGTCATCGGGGAGTTCGATCGTTTCAAGCGTCTCAGCGAGGAGGAACTGTCCCGGTGCGAGGACTATTGAGTCAGCCACCGTCTCTTCGGTCTCTCTGCAGACGGTCTCTCTGTCATAGGGGTCGATCACGGTCTCCCCCGGAACGTACCAGACAAAGTGCGAACCGAGCCTGATGTCCAGGGAGTTGGGCTGGATCAGGGCGGGTTCGAAGGGATCTACCCGGATGTGCCCGCGCCTGATGCGGTCTTCTATCTGCCAGTCGACAAGAATCATTCCAATACATCTCTCCCGCAAGTTATTCTTTGTTTTCGAGATGCCACTCCGTCCGGCGCATCAGCCCATGAAGCGTGCTTGCCTCGCGGATGGTCAGTTTCGTCCGGCCGAGTATGCGGCGGATCAGGGTCATCGTGTTCTCCCGCTTGAAGTCCGGGTGGTCGATCCGGTCGAGAAACGCGTCGATGTGCCGGTAGAGCGAGTCCATCTCGACGGGGCTCGCGAGCGGGTAGGTCCCGCGCGGCAGGTTCGCGAGTTCGTAGCAGAGGATGCCCACTGCATGGGAGAGATTGAGAATAGGATAGATCTCCGATGTCGGGATGGTGCAGATGAGGTTTGCCCGTTTGAGTTCGGTGTTCGCGAGCCCCCAGTTCTCCCGCCCGAAGAGGATCGCGACCGTCCCGTCGATGTCGCCGACGATCTCCCTGACCTCCGCCGGCGCGTAGTAGGGCATCCGCATCGGGGTGCAGACCGACTTGCT
>DAOSER010000229.1:0-2890 GCA_035363235.1 Methanoculleus sp. | reverse complement strand
TGCAGACGCAGGTAACTACACGGTCAACCTCACAGTCACGAACGGCGGCGGCAGCGACTCCGCCGTGAAGACCGGCTACATCGTCGTCACCGAACCGTATACCCCGCAGCCCGCCAGCATCGTCGTCACCCCGCCGACAGCGGAACTCCTAGTCGGGGCAACGCAGGCGTTTGCCGCGGCCGTCTACGACACCGACGGGGGCGTGATAGATGACGTCACCGTCACCTGGACCAGTTCGAACGAGACCGTCGGCACGGTGGATGCAGAGATCGGTCTCTTCACCGCCCGCAAGGTCGGCACGTCGACCGTCACCGCCGCGTGCGGCAACGTGACGGGCACCGCCGTCGTCACCGTGACCCAGCCGCAGGGCGACCAGACCCAGGACACTCCCCTCGACATCCCCGGCTGCAACGTGACCACGGGCAACGACGGCAAGCCGCAGGTCAGCATCAACACCACCGCGGCCAACGCAACCGTCGCCGGAAACACCATCCGGATCGCTGAGGGCAACTTCACCCTCACCATCGAGACCGAGGGCGCTCCCACTAACGAGAGCGGAATCGTGAACGGGACAGTCGCCGGGATCACGCTCGATACCGTGCCAGTCGTCACCGAACTTGGTGCAGTCGGCACGGTCAGCGCCTCCGTCTCGGCGAACCTGACCGGCATCCCGCAGGGAGCCGGCCTCACGACGACCGTCTCGCAGAGCGTCTCCTCTGATGCACAGAGCGCCTTCCAGCTTGCAGCCGGCGCCGACGGGCTTGCTCTCGGCGATGTCGCCTACACGCTAAACATTGTGAGGACGAACCTCGATAACGGCCAGGACATCGCCGGCGCCACCATCCGGATGACTGTCAGCCCCGCATGGGTCACTGCCCACGGCGGCGTTGACGCGATCCGGATCATCCGGTCCGCCGAGGACGGCACCAAGGAAGTGCTCGCGACGACGCTCGTCGGCACCGATGCCGACGGGAACATGGCCTTTGAGGCAGTCTCGCCGAACGGCCTCTCGATCTTCGGGCTGGCCGCAGCCACGGCAGCATCCCAGCCCACCCAGGCTTCCTCCTCGTCCGGCGGCAGCAGCGGCACCGCGACCTCGGTCGGTGCGGCGAGCAACCTCAAGTCCGGCGAGACCGTCACCCTCACGATGGACGCGACGGCGATCTCGGCGGTCACCCTTACGACGAACACCGGGATCAAAGACGTCATGGTGACCGTCGCCAAAGGCTCGCTCCCGCGGGATGCCGAGCCCCCGGCAGGCACGGTCTACCAGTACGTCCAGGCGACCCTCTACAAGGCAACTGAGGCGGACCTCGCCGCCGTACAACTCCGGTTTGCCGTCCCGGCCGCCTGGCTCACGGCGCAGGGCTGCACGGCAGAGCAGGTGACCCTGTTCCGCTACGCCGACGGCGCGTGGCAGGCGGTCCCGGTCGAGGCGCTCGGTGAGGAGAACGGCAACGCCGTCTTCTCCGCCGCCTCGAACGGATTCGGCCTCTTTGCCATCGCGGTGACCGAACAGGTCCCCGGCACGGCCGGCGAGGCGACGCTGCAGCCCACTGCGGCGGCGACACCGGTCGCGACGGTAGCAGCCCAGGCAGCCGGAAGCACCCCCACGCCGCAGGCCACCCCGCTCCCGGTCTGGGCAGCAATCCTGGCGTTCGGGCTCCTTTTCTTCGTGAGGAGGACCTGAACACCTCTTTTTATCCCGGTACGATGCCGGGAACATACTGGATGCCATGGAGGGGGCAAGCCAGCCCCCCCACGCCAGACGTTTGGGGACAGCATCCGTTACTTCACACACGCCACCCCCGGCAACCAACTACTTCCCGGGGCTGGACGAGGCTGTTCTTTCAAGCACACCCGTGCATAACATTTAATAATGACAGAAAAAAGTCAATTACATCCACTTAAAACCGCTGGATTTAGGAACGGTCTTATATTACAGGGTTAAGATTTTACACATTCTCTAAGAGCGATTATGCCGAAACGGACATCCAGAAGCCGCTTTTGCAAGATTTTCTTCGAGAATCCTTGCTTTAAAAAGGAAATATTATGACAGGGGACAGACGTATTCAAACCAGCCCGTGGCAGGGCTGGACAGCCGTCCTGCTGCTGACCCTCGCGCTCATCGTTGCGCCGGTCGCGGCAGCCGACTTTGGAGGGATCACCCTCCCCGACTACAAACACATCGACATCCAGATGGCAAACGGCGGCGCCAAGTATGTCAAGTTCGACGCCGGAGGACTCAACGCCCTCCATATAACGACCGACCCGTCCGAGCGCTACGGACAGGTGACGGAGACCAGCACCCAGTCGGGCACATTCTACTTCTCCGACACGGGAGGACGAGGGTTCTTTGACGACCTCATCCTCATGGTGGCGGTGCAGGGAGAGGTTCCCGAGAACTTTAAACTCCACGTCAGGGCAAGCGGCTACCAGTGGACACCGACCCCGGTATTGAACCAGCCTCCGGCCATGGAGGAGATCGCGTACAGCGAAGGTTTCACCGACCGGATCTTCACCAGGGAAGACTTCATCTACGCGCCGCAGACCTGGAAGCCCTGCCGGGAGGCGAACTATCCCATCTACTACGGCCAGGACATGAGCAAAAACAACCCGGAGGACCGGTTCCATATCATGTTCGTCGACCTCGGCGTCGGCGCCCTCGGCCCGAACAGCTTCCTCGACGGGCTGACCGACGGCGGGTGCGCAAAGATCGAGTACTCCTTTGAGAACATGGAGACGTTTGCGGCCTTCAACGCATACGGCTGGTGCAACCAGTCCAACCAGGGCAGGGGAATCTCATGGTCGAACGACCTCACCGGCTTCGCGGAGACAGGCGTGAGCGGCTACTCGGTCCAGGGCACCCGGAGTAGCGGCGATACGGGGG
>DAOSER010000228.1:666-2913 GCA_035363235.1 Methanoculleus sp. | reverse complement strand
AGCACTTCTTCCTGCTCTTCGTCGACGTCCACCGGGAGTTCGAGCAGACGATGAAATCGGCGGCCTATGCTCTCTCGCCGCTCATCCTCTTCTCCTGGGCAGTCCTCCTGGAGGTCCCGTTTGCCGGCCTGCTGCTCCTCGCCTGGTTCTGCCTCTCGACCTACTTCGGCGTAGTGGTGTTTCACGAGAAGTCGAAGGACCGGGCCGTCTTCGTCGCTCTTGCAACCGGTGCGGTTCTCGCGTTCTATCTCCACCGGGCGGTGGGAATCGTATAACCGGTGGCGAACATGAACTGCAGCCACCTCTCGTTCCTGTGGAAACTACTCCTCGCTCTTGCCGTAATCGTCCTCGCGGTCAACTTCTACCAGGATATCGTCCTGCACGGCCGGCCCGGCGCCCTTGCCCGGTACCTGTTTTTCGTCCTGCTGTTCAGCAGTCTCATCATGCAGGTCGCGAGCAAACGGTGCCGGGAAAAGCAGCCGGGCTGACCGTTCTGCCGCGGCGGAAGAACCGCATCAGGGCATCTCTTCGGGAACAGAACGGCTCAAAGTGCCGCGACGTGTAGACGATCGTGACAGAAATCGTTTATAGAAGCACGTTGACCTCTCCCGCAGAGTTACAGAATCCGACAGCCGAACCACGTCCCCGGTTCACGTCCCGATATGGTGCAGTATGTCAGGTAAGATCGTCGCCTCTCTCCCCCGGAGCCGGTTCTCGCCGGCCATCCCCCCGCTCGTCGCGGTCGTCGCATGCGTGATCTGGGCGGGTACTGCGAGAACCGTCTCCGGGATCATCGGACCGGCGCCACCGTTCGTCCTCCCCGTCTTCGTCCTCGTGACCGTCACCCTCGCGGTCGCGGGAGCCGCGACGCCACTCCCGCTTATTTCGGGCGCCGTCCCGGTCCGGAGGCAGCGGCAGGCGATGCTCGTCGCCGTTGCAGCCTCCGTTCCGTTCGTCGCCGCCCTGCTGATAAACCCCGACGGGTGGCCGGGCGGGCCGGCTCCCCTGATCGCGGAGAGTGTACCTGTTTTCGGGTGGTTCTTCGACGGCATCATGAGTGTCCTGCCGCTCACCGCGGGCACCCCTGCATATAACCTGCTCTTCTCCGCGTTCGCGGTCTTCGGGTTCTACCTCGAGTGCGTGCTCGTCGCCGCGATCCTCTATATCGTTCTCCGGACGGTCACCGCCTTCGATCCGGGGTTCCGGGAAGAGAGGCACGCTGAGGAGGAGGGATAGAAACGACCCCAAAGAGAACCTCGCTCGCCCTCGCCCTCACCGCGGCCTACTTCATCGCCGTGCCCGTGACCGGGGCGTATGCCCGGTTCGCCTACCCCGGCAGGTCCGTATACGGGGCTGCAGACTTCTCACCGGTGCTCCTCCTCTTCTGCATCGTCTCGCTCGCGGGAGCGGCGCTCTTCTCGGTCGCTCTGGCGCAGGAGGGCGGCAGGTGGTGGGCGGCGGTGCCGCTCGCGGCGCTTCTTGCGACACTCGCCGTCTTCGGGCCGGTGCCGCAGTCCTCCGGCATCAGCCTCTTCGCGACCGTGCTCCTCGCCCCGGCGGCCCTCGTCCTCCTGCTCGGAGCGCTCCCGGTCAGGCAGGGGACGTTCGCGTGGTTCTCCGTGATCGAGGCGGGGATCATCAGCCTCTTCGGCATGGCCTGGGCGTACGGCCTCTTCTTCGCCCCATCACTCCCGGCGAATATCCGGGTCGACTCGCCGTCGCTCTATGAGTTCGCCGGAGCGGCCTACGTCTACGCCGGGCTCCCGCTGCTCGGCATCATGCTCCTCGCGCTCGCCTGTCGGTGCAGCCGGCAGGCCCGATGAACTGAATTAGAAGAACGCCAGGTAGAGGAAGTAGACCCCGATCAGGACGATCGCGACGCCGACGACCCGGTCGAAGATCTCCCCGCTCACCCTCGCCCTCTCCTTGATCTTCTTCCCGACCGCGCCACCGACCGAGCTGATGACGATGAGGGGGATCGCGAGCCCCACGGCATACACGAATATCGTGAAGATACCTTCGAGAGCGGTCTGGTAGAGCGCGATGTAGGTCAGGACGACGAGGAGCATCGGCGCCCCGCGGCCCACCGTGATCGCCCCGAACGAGAGGCCGAGGAGGAACGCCCCTGCAGCGGTGTAGGAGATGGGAGCCCGGAAGCGGTTGAAGATGCTCCGGATCGGCGGCTTGTAGACGTGGAGGAGCTGCAGCCCCATCAGGATCATCAGCACCCCGCCGATCCCCCACGCG
>DAOSER010000228.1:0-554 GCA_035363235.1 Methanoculleus sp. | reverse complement strand
GACAGAGGACGCTGTTGCAGGGGCAGATCCCGGCGACGAGGCCGAAGACGAAGATCCCGAGGACCGAGGGGTCGAAGGCTGCCATCAGAAGAGGTTCGACCGCAGCCGGAATTATACCTGCGGTTCCGGAACCACCGCCGGATCGCTCCGGGAGAGGTCCCAATCGGAGATGCATTTAGAGAGGTATTTCAGAGCGAAGACTCCATACACACTGAACAGCAATGGTCCCGTGGGAACTCGTATTCGCCATCATTCCCGGCCTGATCCTCTTCTTCTACGGGATCGAGAACTTCTCCCGTGAGATCCTCGCGGTAGCAAAGGGCAGCTTCGCCGCGATCCTCGGCAGGGTGACGGAGCGGCCGATCCTCGGGGCGCTCCTCGGCTTCGTCGTCACCGCTATCGTCCAGTCGAGCGCGGCGACGACGATCATCGCCATCGGGCTCGTCAACGCCGGAACGCTCTCGTTCCTCCAGAGCCTCGGGATCATCATCGGCTCGAACGTCGGGACGACCATCACCGCCCAGCTCGTCGCCTTCAAGATGACGGCGTTCGGG
>DAOSER010000227.1:0-2991 GCA_035363235.1 Methanoculleus sp. | reverse complement strand
ACTGCCGGAACGGCAGGAGTTTGAGAAGACCGGAGGTCTTCGAGTGGGGGTCACAGGTGTCCATGTACAAGATAGAGACAGGGGAGGGGGCGTGCCCCCCTCGAAGCCTAACGGCTTCTCGTGCTCTGTCCCTGTCGGAACGTCGCACTCCCCGTCAGCCCCTCCCCCATGGCGATAAACGATGCGTGCCCGAAGGGCAGGCGGAGTTCGAGCACCAAAGGTGCGAGTCTCCCACGGTCCACTGTATGGGGCTTTGCTCTCGTCTTTTCACTGTTCTAGGTATTCACACAATTGAGATGCTTCTAACCTAGAGAAGGAGAATGCGTGTTCTTTCCACAGGCCAAGAACTTTGTCGCTAACGGCCACACATCCCCTGCCGGGGTGCAGGGGAAGTGCCCCCCACAAACCCGCCAAAAAAAGACTACGCCCCGCCACCACCGGCACGGAACGGGCAGGCGCTCCTGAGCGCGTAGAGCAGCCCCCCGTAGCCGAGACTGACCGCGACGATCTGGACGATCCCCCCGAGCAGCGGGATGAAGATGAGGATCTGCAGGATCACGAACCCCAGGACAAAGATCCACATGCGCCCCGGGCTCCATCCTGCCCGGGAGGCGATGACGTCCCCGAGGGCGTATGCGACAAAGAGCGACGAGAGCATCAGTGCGACGATGAAGAGCAGTCCCGCAACGACCGCAATAGGAAGACCGACGATCGTGATTGCGATGATGATGAGGATGATCGCCGATACGATGATCGCAACGAACCCGAGAACCGTGAGAAGGACCGGGCTCTTCTTGACCTGCCCGACCACCGCCGCAAATAGGTCGGGGAACGCCCGGATGAGGAGAAGCCCGAGGATAAGGAATCCGATGGCGAAGAGCACAGAGAAGAGGCCGGGCAGCAGTCCGGGCTCCGGCGGCTCCTCGAACGTCACGTTCCCGGCCGTACCGGGATTGTTGAACGTCTCGCCCGATACCGTCAGGTTGCGGAGAACCGATCCCGCGTTGGTGACCTCCCCCGCCGAGATGAACGCGTCGCGCTCTATGACGGCATTCTCCCCGATTCTGACCGTGCCCCCGGTGATGAGGGCGTTCGTCGCGTTCCCGTTCAGTTCAATCTCGCCACCGGCGGCAAGCACCTTCCCGCCGACATCGCCGTTGATGATCAGGGTGCCTCCCGCGGCGATGACGTCGCCGGCGACCGGCGCATCCACCGTCACCATGCCCCCGGCAACCGTCAGGCTATCAACGGGGGCGTTGACGGTCACGGATCCACCCGAGGCGACGACGTCGTCGGGGATGGGGGTGTCAATCACCTGCTGATCTCCGCCGAGGAAGGTAAGCGCATGCGCTCCCGACGGGATGAGCAGCAGGCCGAGGATGATCATTGCCAGATGCTTCATACCGCCCGGATAGATCGCTCCCCCTCAAAAAAGTTCGTGTGGGGGCCCGAAGACCCGGGTGATGTGTTGACCGCGGCCGGTATGAAAGCCGTCCCGGGAGGCGGCAGGCTTCCCGGCAAAAATGCGTAAGCGTGGGCGCCCCTGCTATACCAGTTCCTTAAGGCGGCGCTTGAGCTCGGCAATCGCCTCATCCATTCCAGTAATATCCGACTCCTGAAGCGAACTGATGTTCTCCTCGATCGATGTGGCTACCCACTCCCTCGGAACGCTTGATGCAGAGAAGAGTTCCTGCCATTCTCCGGAGCCGAACGGGATGACCTTCACCAGTTTTCCGAGGATGTTCCAGTCGACGACTTTGTACTCCTCTCCGGTACTGGTATCCGCGACCTGTATCGACCGATCATCGTTGCACCTGATGACCCGGCCGTGGATAACGTAGACGCTCACCTCATCCCTGTCAGTAAAGGAGATCTGAACCACGTCACCCGGCTGCGGGCTCTCGGGCACCATGTAGAAGACGATGTCGCCCGGATACATCAGGTCCGGTTCGTACCGGTCTGCGATACCGATGTACCCGGTATCGGAGACATACAGCCGGAGATATTCCTGGTAAAACTTCCGGACGATCCAGTAGACCGCACCCGGGTGCGTCTCCGCCAGTTTCAGGAGGAGATTGTGGATGGCACTCGGGATGCTCTCCGGCCGATCCATTACCTCACGGGCCAGCCTCTCATACGCTTCCACAACCCCGGCCTCAATCTGCGTTGCATCTGCCATTATCAACAACCCCGGTGCATAATACCGCTAGTAGAATAAAAGTGTTCCTCCGGTCATTTACGGTGCGCCGTCCTGCCCGGGTCACATGCCCATCCCCTCGCCGGCCCCGGAGGAGCGAGATCGCCGGCCGCCACCAGGTTCGGATGGGACTGCCGGAGGCGAAGAGAACTATAATGCTTATATTCGACCGTGACCATACAGTAAAGCAGAGGATATTGATATGGGTGGCATAAAGGATTCTACGTATCTTGATGTCCAGAAGACCCTTGCCCGGCGGTTCTCTCCCCAGGAAGGGTGGCAGTTCGCATGGTCCCCCGCCGGCAGTGTGCAGCCGGAATGTGTGCTCTCCCGCCGGGTTGCCGGCAAGACGGAGCGGGTGCTCGTGAACGTGAAGATGGCTCCCGAGGTCCCGGCAGGTACCATCGAGGCGCTCAAGGCTGCCGCAAGCGCCGGGAAAGTAGATAAGGCCGTTCTCGTCGTGCCCGGCGGGGCGAACGTCGCCGGGGTCCCCGAGGGGATCGACGTCCTGGAGATGGGCAACTGGCAGATCGTCGGCGGCCGCATCGCCTGGTCGAAGAACATTGAGAGGAGCGCGTTCCTCGAGGAGGAGCGTGCGAAAAGGGGTCTCGCGTAAAGCGGCCCTCAAAACTTTTCTTACATCCCGAAATCAAAGAGCGTCGTCCGCGAGGGATCGACGTCGTGCCAGTCCCACCCGAGTGGCTCGATGATCCGTGAGAGAGGGCCTTTGAGCGTCTTCTCGAGCATCGTCTCCCAGTCGACGACGAACTCCGGCGGCACCTGATCGGCGTACT
>DAOSER010000226.1:0-3023 GCA_035363235.1 Methanoculleus sp. | reverse complement strand
CTCCAGCTCGGGGCGGTGGACACCACCATCTGCATGGGCGCCTCGATCACCGTCGGGAGCGGGATCGCCCGGTCGGGGGAGGAACGGCCCGTGATCTCGACCATCGGCGACTCAACGTTCCTGCACACGGGAATACCGGGGCTCTTAAACGCCGTCTACAACGGTGCAGACATGGTGGTCGTCATCCTGGACAATCGGATCACCGCCATGACCGGCCACCAGCCAAACCCCAACACCGGATTGACGGCCACGGGCGTCGAGAGCACCCCGATATCGCTCGACGCCATCTGCCGGTCGTGCGGGGTCTCCTGGGTCGAGACGGTCGACCCCTACGACCTTCCGGTGCTCCTCGACACGTTCCGCCGCGCAAAGGAGAGGAGGGGCGTCCGGGTCGTCATCGCAAAGCAGCCATGCGTCATCACCGCACGGCGGAGCGGGATCAAGCGCAAGGCCTATGCGGTCGACCTCGAGCAATGCACGGGCTGCGGCGTCTGCCGGTCGTTCGGCTGCCCGGCGATCGCGTTCGTCGATAAGAACGCGACGATCACCGAACTCTGCGCCGGGTGCGGTGTCTGCGCGGACATCTGTCCGTCGGGCGCGATCGCCATGGAGGGACGGCGATGAAATCCTCGTTCGACATCCTGATCGTCGGGATCGGCGGCCAGGGAACCGTTCTCGCCTCGAACGTCATCGGCGAGGCATGCATCCTCGACAACCGAACCGTCCGGAGCGCCGAGACCCACGGGATGGCGCAGCGCGGCGGGTCGGTGGAGAGCCATATCCGCATCGACGGCAAGCACGGCTCCCTGATCGTGCCGGGGACGGCCGACCTCCTCATCGCCTTCGACCTCCTCGAAGCCCTCCGCTACCGGCATTACCTCCCGGCCGGCGGAAGGCTCGTGGTGAACCGGCACCTGGTCGTCCCCACGTCGGTCTACCAGCAGAACCTGGACGTACCCGACGAGGAGAGCATCCTCGCCGCGCTCGCCGACCTCGACGTCACCTGTATCGACGCCGCGAACCTCGCAGAGGAGGCGGGGAGCATCCTCTCGCAGAACATCGTGATGCTCGGGGCGGCGTCGGGCAAGATCCCGCTCCGGCTCGAGACCCTCGAAGAGGCGGTGCGGCGGTGCGTGCCGCCAAAAACCGTCGAGGTCAATACCGCGGCCTTCCGGCTCGGCCGGGAGAAGGGCGCCGGCACGCCCTGAGCGAGATCCGCCGGCCTTCCCTACATCCCTACTTTACCGCAGAGCAGGGCGCCGCAACCTGTATTACCCATCCTGCTGAGCTGGTATGCCATGAGCGAGCGGGGTAGCGTTGAAGGGCCGTTAGCGGTCGACGATGCCGGGCGCGAGCGGCAGCTCGCGTTCTTTAAGGAGCCGGAGGTTCCGGACTACATAGAGCGTCTGGTCGAGTCCTACATCGAGAAGAAGACCGCCAAGTCCTGGGACGACCCGGTCGTGCTCGACCGGATGCGTAACGCCATCCTCGCGCAGAAGAGCCGGTACTGGAAGGAGAAACGGGTGAGTTACCGGAAGGCCTACCAGGTTCTCGGCTACCTTGCCTACCACGCGCCGGTCTACCTGGTGCAGTTCGAGCATATCTTCTGGCAGGTCATCAATCAGGGGCTCGCGAAACCCTGCATGCGCATCCTCGATCTCGGCACCGGGCCGGGAGTCGTGCCGCTCGCCGTCATCGATCTTCTCGGGCGGATCGGGAGCGGGACAGCGGAGGTCTACGCCGTCGAGCGATCGGAGGAGCACCTCGAGGCCTACAACGCCCTCGTCCCGGCTGCCGCCGCGGCGCGAGGCAACGCCGTGCGGGTGGAAAAGCCCATCCGCGCCGATATCGGGGCGCTTGAGGCCGGGGACCTGCCCGACCGGATAGACCTCATGGTCTTCTCGAACGTCTTAAACGAACTCCGCCATCTCGATACTGATCGGCGCGCCGACCTTGTCGCCGGTCTTGCCGAACGGCTCGCGCCCGATGGAACGATCGTCGTCGTGGAGCCCGCCGACCTCGCGAACTCCACCGCCATGCGCCGGACCGTGCGGGCGATCGCGGACCAGGGCCTTACGATCTACAGCCCCTGCTCGTTCATCCGGGGAACCGCCTGCAACCCCGCCCGGTGCTGGACGTTCGAGCAGAAGGGCGACATCCGGCCGACCCGGCTGATGGAGAGCCTCGCAGCGGGGAAAGATGGCTACCGGTTCATGAACGTCGATATCAAATACTCGTCGGCGCTCCTGCGAAAGGATACGAAGACGCAGCACGCCTATCATGTCCCGCCGGGGGCGAAGTTCGCGCCCCTCTCCCACCTCCGCCGGCACCGCGACAAAAAGATCAACGTCGTCGCTGCGCTGATGTCCGGGAACCTCGGGGATAACCGGACGAAAGTATACAAGATCTGCGACGGGACGGCGGGAGACCCCACCTACGCCGTCGTCCCGGCGACGCTCCGCGGCACGAACCGCGACGCGCTCGAAGGTCTCCCCTACGGCGACATAGTCCGGCTCTACGGGGTTCTCGTCCGGTTCAACCGCGACCACGGCGCATACAACCTGGTCGTCCTGCCGGGGACGCGGATCGAGCCGGTCGGGTGTCCGGGGGGAGAAGGGATGGAGATAGCGTAGATCCACTGAAGAGGCTTCGCCGCAGCTCTGGTAAAGGGGTCTTGCAATTCAGTTCGGGGGGAGAGCCACGTGGTCAGTTACAACTCCATGCACGGATTTCGGGGGGACTGCGCACCTCCGGTGCTCGTGCTCCTGCCCCCGCACCTAGCGGTGCTCAAGCTCCGTTCGCACCCCCGGTGCTCAAGCTCCTGCCCGTAAGGCAGTCACATTCCGGAGGAACGTCGCACCTTCGGCCAGTCGCATATCGCCACGCACTGCCCCCGCCCCTCAGGGGCGGGGAACGACGCTCCGGATGAGCGGAGTTTGAGCACCGCCAGGTGCGGAGGAGGAGGCCGAAGGCCGGGTGGGGAACGACTGCCGGAACGGCAGGAGTTTGAGAAGACCGGAGGT
>DAOSER010000225.1:0-3028 GCA_035363235.1 Methanoculleus sp. | reverse complement strand
TTGCCTCATCCATTATTCATACTTGAACGCGGTGGTAAAAGTACTTGTGGTTTCAGCGAAAGAGTTGGTAGAATGAACGGACTCGATTCGGCTATCCGGGATGCGGAGGCAGCGGCATACGCGGCCTATGGCTCGTCTGCAGATGCCAACGTGCGCTACCTGACCCGGTTCCGCACCACGGACCCCGTGGCCTATGTCCAGAGGCAGGGCGAGCGCGGGATGATCGTCGTCCCGCAGATGGAGCACGAACGGGCGGTTCGTGAATCGCCTGCGGCGGTCGTCACCCGCGCCGATGCCGGCTACCTCGAGTACATCAAGGCCGGAGAGACGCGCTGGCGGGCGACCGCCCACATGATCGCGGACCTTGCCGGCGGCCCCGTCCTCGTTCCGGCGAACTTCCCGCTCGCCCTCGCCCGGGAACTCGAATCGTTCCAGCCGGTCATGCTCGATGCCGCCGGAGCGGTCGAGGGGATGCGGGCGGTCAAGACGCCGGAGGAGATTGAGCAGATACGCTCGGTCCAGCGGGCCACCGAGGCCGCGATGGACCGGGGAATCGCACTCATCCGGTCCTCCGTCCCGAAGGGAGGTATCCTCCACCGGGACGGCGCACCCCTCACCTCTGAGGACGTCCGCGCCGAGATGCACACCTTCCTTCTCGCCCACGGATACCGCGGGGTCGATACCATCGTCTCCTGCGGCCCCGACACCGCCCTCCCGCACAGCGCCGGCACCGGGCCCCTCCGGGAAGACGAACCCATCGTCATCGACATCTACCCGCAGGACGAACGGACCGGCTACCACGCCGACATGACCCGGACGGTCGTGAAAGGCGAGGCCTCTCCGGCAATCCGGGAGATGTACGAGGCCGTCAGGGACGCTCAGACCCTCGGCGCGTCGATGCTCCGCGCCGGTGCCGTCGGTGCCGACCTCTACCGTGCCGTGGTGGAGTTTTTCCGCGACCGCGGCTACGAGAGCAACACGCAGGGGTTCATCCACAGCCTCGGCCACGGCATCGGGCTCGAGGTGCACGAAGAGCCGTCGCTCGGCCCCCAGGGAGGGGTGCTCGTCCCCGGAAACGTCGTCACCGTCGAGCCGGGGCTCTACTACCCCGGGACCGGCGGCGTCCGCCTGGAGGATATGGGCGCGGTGACGGATACCGGGTTCGACCGGTTCACCCAATACAAAGAGGAGCTCACGCTATGATCATGGACGACGAAGTTTACGACGCCTACCGGGAAGCAGGGGCGCTGGCAAGGAAGGTGCTCCGCCGGGGTGCGGCGCTCGTGAAGGAGGGGGCAGCCCTCCTCGACATGGTCGAAGATACGGAGAAGATGGTGGTCGAAGAGGGGGCGCTGCTCGCCTTCCCCTTAAACGTCTCCTCGAACGAAGCCGCGGCCCACGACACCGCCATGCCCGGCGACGAGCGGGTATTTACCCGGGGAGATCTCATCAAGGTCGATCTCGGGATACACGTCGACGGCTACATCGCCGACACCGCGATGACCGTCGACCTCGGCGACCACGGAGCGCTCGTCGAGGCGTCCCGGGCGGCCCTCGAGGCGGCGATCGGCATCGTCCGCCCGGGCATCGTCACCGGGGAGCTCGGGACGGTCATCCAGGCGGCGATCGAGGAGCACGGCTACAAACCGGTCGCGAACCTCACCGGCCACGGCCTCGACCGCTACGACCTCCACGGAAAGCCCATGATCCCGAACGTCGCGATGAACGGCGGCAGCGTCCTCGAGGAGGGGATGGTCTTTGCAATCGAGCCCTTCGCCACAACGGGGTCCGGGAGGGTCAGCGAAGCGGGGCGCGTGGAGATCTACAAGCAGATCGCAGCCCGGCCCGCACGCCTCCCGTCGGCAAAGCGGATCCTTGAGACCGCCCGGCCGCGCCGGGGGCTCCCGTTCTCCCGCCGCTGGGTTCCGGGCGACAAGGTCGATATCGGGTTATCCACTCTGGTGCGGAACGGGATTCTTCATCCCTTCCCGGTGTTGCACGACGTGCCCGGGTCGCTCGTCTCCCAGGCGGAGCACACCCTGATCGTCACGGAAGCCGGGTGCGAGGTCACCACCCGGTGAGTTACGCTTATTGATAGCGCGCGCAAATATGTCTGCTCGTAGATATGACCGGCGACACTGGTACACGTGACGTCCTCGCCATCATGGAACTCCTGCTCACCGCGGAGATATTCAACCGGAACGAGGAGCTCGGCATTAACGACCTTCATCCACGCTGCCGGGAGTTCTTCAGCGCCGGGAGCGGTGGGAGCCCCGAGGTCAAGCGCCCCCTGATCGTGAGCGAGGGCGCGATCAAGAAGGTGCTCGGCAGCACGGACGCCGCCTGCCAGGCTGTTCGCGCAAACCCGTTCGTCGGTTACGACGAGTTCGGCCAGCGGCTGAGCCTGCCTTCACTCGATGCGGCCGCGGGATGGTTCCTCAAGAAAGGCGGGGCGGAGAGGGTCAGGGAGAACCCCGTGCTCGCGTACTTCTTCGAGGGGAAAGACGGAGCCACCGTCCGATACCAGGACGTCCTGGCGAAGAACCCCCGGTTCGAGGACACGAAGGAGTACATGGAGGCGAAGGTATCCCGGCTCATCGCGGGGAGCGAGGAAATGCGGGAGGCCCGCGACCTCATCATCATCAGCGCGCCGAACGAGGTCGAATTTTCGCTTGCAAAACTGGTCTGCACCCCGCGCCAGGAAGAGATTATCAAAAAGATCGGTGTCGCCCTCGAGCACCGCGACTTCTTAAAGCGGCACGGCATCTACGAGTTCGGCCGGCTCCTCTTCGTCGGGCCGCCCGGGACCGGGAAGACCTCCCTTGCGCTCGCGATGTCGCGGGAGCTGCATATGCCGGTGCTCGAGGTCCGTCTCGCGATGGTCACCTCCCAGTACCTCGGCGAGACCTCAAAGAACATCGACCGTATCTTTGACCTCGCAAAGAAACTCGCCCCCTGCATCCTCTTCATCGACGAGTTCGACTTCGTCGCGAAGACCCGGGTCAGCGACGACCACGGCGCGATGAAG
>DAOSER010000224.1:0-3081 GCA_035363235.1 Methanoculleus sp. | reverse complement strand
GAGGCGTTTCTCCGAAATCTCAACGTCTTCTATGCGGAGATGCTCGACCGCTCCGCCCTCCGCGAGCAGGCTCCCGGGTTCGCTGCCTCCCTTGAGGCCTATGAGGATGCCCTCGAACGTCACCGGCTTCTCACCTTTAACCGCATGACCCAGGTCGCCGTTGAGCAGCTGGAGCGCCATCCCGGCCTTGCGGCGAACATACAGTACCTCATCGTGGACGAGTACCAGGATATCAACCGGGCACAGGAGCGGCTGATCCAGCTGCTGGGGAAGGATGCCCGGACCTTTGTCGTGGGCGATCCCCACCAGACGATCTATCAGTGGCGCGGTTCCGATGAGCGATGTTTTGAACAGTTCGCCGAAGGCCTGGACCCCGAGGAGGTCACGATCGCAGAGAACCGGCGGAGTGGCACGGCAATCCTTGATGTGGCAAACGTCGTGGCGGACGGGTTTGCCGGCAGGAGATACGACCGCCTGACCCCGGTCCGGGATATTCCCGGCGGTGCATACCTTGTCGGGTGCAGATCCGATCTCAGTGAAGCTCAATGGATCGCCAGCCAGATCAAGCGGTATGTGGATGCAGGGAGGTGCCAGTACAGCGATATCGGCCTCCTCCTCCGGAGCGTCGCCACATCTGCACCGGTCTTCATCGATGAGTTCCGGAAGCAGGGCATTCCCTTCGTCGTGGGAGGAAAAGTCGGCCTGTTCCGTCGGCCTGAAGTTTTATGCGTCGCAAAGCTGTTCATGTGGGTTCCGAAAGGCGGCTACTTCCAGAAGTCCCGGTATGACTTCAACGAACTCTACATCGATGACGACCTCCTCTATTCGGGATGCCGGGACTGGAAGGCGGTGACCCCGGGCGGTATCCTTCCCGGCGATCTGGTGGAGAGGCTCTCCGCGTGGAAGACCGCGGCGGCGGGCGAGATCTATCCCGACCTCATATCGATGTATTACGACCTCCTGAACACGCTTGGATACCAGCAGCTTAACCCTCAGGATCCAGAGGACGCAATTGCGCTCGCGAACCTGGGCCGGTTTGCAAAACTTCTTACCGATTTTGAGTCGGTCAACCGGTTCGGGGGCGCACCGAGAGACTGGAATCAGCTGCTCGCGTGGCTCTGTGAATATATCAACGCATACGCAACCTCGGCATACGACGAGCAGTCGCCCGACGACATCCGGGGTATCGAGGCGGTGCAGATCATGACCATCCACCAGGCAAAAGGTCTCGAGTGGCCGGTGGTCTTTGTGCCGGCGCTGATAGATGGCCGTTTTCCTTCCGGCATGACAGGGAAGCCGCAGGAATGGCTCATCCCCCGGGAGCTCTTCGATGCGGAGAAGTACGAGGGAGATCTGGAGAGCGAGCGGAAACTGTTCTATGTTGCGGTCACCCGGGCAAAGGACCTCCTGGTCGCAACCTGCTTCACTTCCCAGAATGGAAGGCCGAAGCGGATGAGCGTTTTTGCGCATGATTTCGCTGAGTCAGAGGCGGTAACGTACCTCGGGGAGAACGATGTGTTGCCGTTCCATTCCATCCCTGTCGGCGGGGAGGCTGATGAGATCCAGACCTACACTGCCGGAGAGTTGATCACGTACGGCAAATGCCCGCACCTCTACCGACTCCGGCAGATATGGGGCTATGAGCCGCCCCTCTCTGACCTGCTCGGCTACGGGAAGGCGCTCCATGCCTGCATGGGTGAAGCGGCAGCGATGATCAAGGATGGCCACATCCCGATCAGCGCCGTTGCGCGGGCGGTGGATCAGCATTTCTTCATGCCGTACGTCGGTGGGGCAAGGCTTGAGAAGCTCAAGGCGGATGCCAGAGCGAAACTCCTGAAGTTCAGCTCCGAACATGCGGAAGATCTGCGGGGGATCCGGGAGGCGGAAGCAAGGATTGAGTTTCCCATGGAACACGCCACGGTCGCCGGCCGTGTCGACCTCATCCTCCAGCAGGACGATGGCCTTGAGGTGCGGGACTACAAGACATCCGGCAAGGTCGTCACGCCGGATGAAGCTGCGTTGCAGGTCCGGCTCTACGCGCTCGGCCTCCAGTCCTGCGGTAAGATAGTGGGATCGGCATCGCTCGCCTTCCTCCTGGACTCCTCGGTTGTCGGTGTCGGCGTCGGTGCGGACGAGCTCGACGCCGCGAGAACGGCGGCCCAAAATTACATCCAGGGGATCAACGGCCGGAATTTCCCCGCGAAGCCGGGGCCGTTCTGTTCCCGGTGCGACTATGGGACGATCTGCCGCTGGAAGGCGCGGTAGGGGAGGATTCCTCATCCTCCCGGCATTGACACTATCGTCCACTCCCGGTGATCCGTAGAGCGCCTGCTCCGGTACGCAAGGGCGAGCACGATCATGCCCGGCCGGCCCCTCCCGTCCGCCGGACAACCTCCCTGATCAGGAGCGCACCGTCGCCGTACATCGGCACCGTCACGGTAAGGACGGGGAGCATGGTGATGGGGAGGTTTCCGAGCAGAAACCCGGCAACGAGCGGAGCGAGTACGAAGGGTGTGGCTGCGGGAGCGATGTGGCCGAGGAACGTCCTGATTGAATGCCAGGTTCCATCAGATGCATTCGTCGATCCTTTGCCGGCTATGATGAAACGATCACCCACATCGACTTAAGCCCTTCCAGCATCGCCTGGATGCTCAATACGTCCTGACCTTCAGCCCCGGGACCCGGGTGAAGTGATGGTCCCGGGTGACGATCTCGCCGTCGCTCGCAAGCGTGATTGCCGCGATGACCTCGTCGAAATCCCCGATCGGTCGACCGCTCCCCTGGAGTTCGGCGGCGAGCGTACCGAAGATCCGGTAGGTCTCATCGGTGATCGGCAGTTCGATCAGCGCCCGTATGATCGCTTCGACTTCTCGGAGGTTCTCCTGCACCGATCTTGAGAGGAACGCCCCGCGGTAGAGTTCGAGGGCGTTGATTGCGGTGGTTGCAAGGGGCAGCCCCTGGCGCTCCATCGCCTCGAGCGTTCTCATCGCCTCCGGGTCATGCCGGATAAGGTCGATGAGCAGGGAGGTATCAAGCGTCGGCATCGAAGTCGACCTCTCGCATCGAAGCCTTCCTCATCTC
>DAOSER010000223.1:0-3090 GCA_035363235.1 Methanoculleus sp. | reverse complement strand
CAGGCGCTTCATCGTCTCGTAGTTGATCCCGGTGTGGATCGCCATGAAGTTGGTGCCGAGCTTCGCCTGCTCGGCCGTGATCCGGAAGAGGTCGTCCTCCTCCATGTGGACGACCGCCCCGTGTTTCCGGGCGGCCTCGATGAACGCCTGGTAGAGCGGCACCGACCCGACCGAGAGCGTGGTCGCCTCGACGACCCGCCGCCGGATCTCTAAAAAGTCGCCGCCGGTGGAGAGTTCCATCAGCGTATCGGCACCGGCGCGCTCGGCCTGCCGGGCCTTCTCGATCTCCATGTCGACGTCGACGATATCCGACGACGTTCCGATGCTTGCATTGACCTTCGTGCGAAGCCCTTCGCCGATACCGCAGATCTTCACTTTCCGGTAGGGAGAGACCGGAATAACGATATGGCCTTCAGCCACGCCGCGCCGGACGAAATCTTCGGTAACCCCTTCCGCTGCTGCGACGATCCGCATCTCTTCGGTGACGACGCCGCGCCGGGCGTCTTCTATGAGACCCATGGCCCTATATTTGCAGAAAAGAGTTGATAAAGGCTCGTTTTTGAGATCCAGGTTAAATTAGGCTTGTTCTCTCAACAAGTAAACTTGACTTGCTCTTATTCAGATCTTGTTTCATAGCCGGAAAGCCAAGGCTTACAAGACATAGGAGAGCATCTCTTTATCGCCTGGTGATTATTTGTACGTCAATTTCGGAGGTTTTGTCCCGATCAGCACCGTCGACTGGCGGGGACGGGCGGCCTGCACCGTCTTTCTCCGTGGATGCCCCGCGCGCTGCTTCTACTGTCACAACATCGCCATCCAGGACGGCGAGGACCTGCGCAATGCAGACGAGATCATCGCGATGATCCGGGAATCGCGCACGGTTGCGGGCGCCGTGGTCTTCTCCGGCGGTGAGCCGACCCTGCAGGGGCCGGCACTCGCCCACCTCGCCGCGGCCGCCCGCAAGATGGGGTTCTCTGTCGGCCTGCACACGAACGGCATCTTTCCCCGGGTGATCGAGGGCCTCATCGACAGGCACCTCGTGGACATGATCGCGCTCGATATCAAGACGACGTGGGAGCGCTACGACGACCTCCTTGAACTCACCACCGCCGATGCGGTGAAGCAGTCGCTCGCCGCCTGCAAACGGGCGAAGGCCGAGGGCAGCCTGGAGGCCTTCCAGGCTGTGGTGACCCTCTTCCGGGGCCGCGAGGGGGACCTCCCGTCTATCGCAGAGGATACCCGCGGATTCGACCTCGTGCTCCAGCAGGGCGTGGCCGCGGGTTTCGTTCCCCTGACCCGGCAGGAACTCGAGGCTGCTGCGGCACCGCTCGGCCGCAGGGTCCGTATACGGACCCGGGACGACGGCGAGGTCGTCTACGACCCGGAGCGGTAACCGTTCCGGTGGTCGTTAAGCATAATATCGTCGGGAACGCACGTTTATGGTGACATTTGCGGCGGCCGCCGCAACCTGCACCGCCGGGACCCTGCGGCCGGTTTCGCGCCGGCACGGCCCGCTGTTCTGCGTATAAATGGAGAAACCGAATGAAGGTCATTGGAATCGTTGGCATGCCGGCAAGCGGGAAAGGCGAGGTATCACGGATCGCCCGGGCCCTCAGGATACCGGTCGTGGTCATGGGGGACGCGATACGGGAACGGGTGAAGGAAGCCGGGCTTCCCCCGACCGACGCGAACTGTGGCGCAATCGCGGGAGCATTACGCGCGGACCTCGGCATGGACGCCATCGCCCGGATCACCATCCCGATCATCGAGACGGCGAGCGCTCCGGTGGTGCTCGTGGACGGCATCCGGGGTGACTACGAGGTGGCAACGTTTCGGGAGCACTTCCCCGACTTTGCGCTCATCGGGATCGACTCGTCGTTTGAGACGCGTTATCGGCGGCTCGCGAACCGCGGCCGGTCCGACGACACTCTCACCCCCGAAGAACTCCGGGTCCGCGACGAGCGGGAACTCGGATGGGGGCTCGGCCGTGCCCTGGAGCAGGCGGACTGCCGGGTCACGAATGAAGGATCGCTTGAAGCGTTTGCCGCAGAGGTTCGTGACCTGCTCTGCCGGCTGGGAGGGATAGCAGAATGAGCCTTGCCCCGTATTTTTCCGCCTCATCAAAAGTCTGGGACTCCCGGGACTGGGTCTATGGGATCGAAGAACTCGGATACACCGGCTGGGAGATCGTCGCCGACGGGAAGTACCGCCTGGATAACCCCGAGAACTTTGCTGCCGTCCGGGAGAACCTCGAGAGCACCGGCCTTCTCGCAACCGTTCACGCGCCCTACAGCGACTTAAACCTCGCATCGCTAAACTACCCCATCTGGCGCGAGTCCATCCGCCAGACCTGCTGCTGCATCCGCTACGCGGCCGAACTGACCGATCGGGTGACGGTCCACCCCGGGTTCGTCTCCCCCATCGGAAAGCTCGTCCCCGAGAAGGTCTGGGAGATGCAGAAGACCGCGCTCGCCGAGATCGGGAAGTACGCAGAGGACCATGGCGTCCTTGCGTGCGTCGAGAACATGATCAGCATCAAGGACTTCCTCTGCCGCTACCCCGAGGAGATCATCGGCCTCACGGAGGGAATCACGGGGATCGGGATCACGCTCGATCTGGGGCATGCCAACACCAACGGTCTTGTGGATGCATTCCTTATGCACGTCCGGGAGGTCAATCACCTGCACATCCATGACAACCACGGGCAGTCGGACGAACACCTGGCGCTCGGCGAGGGGACCATCGCCTGGGAAAAGGCCGGGCGGACCATCGCCCGCGACTACTCCGGCCGGGTCGTTATCGAGGGCAGATCGCTTGAGGAGGCAAAGCGGAGCCTCGCAGCATTCAGGAAGTGGTTCGTATAGCCGGCGAGACCCTCCACGTCCACTTCCTCGGGACGGCAGGGGCGCTCCCCTCCCCGCAGAGGAATCCTTCCTCGATCCTGATCCGGCGGGGCTCCGACACCCTGCTCTTCGACTGCGGTGAGGGCACCCAGCAGCAGATGATGCGCGCCCGGACCGGGTTTACCGTGAACGCCGTCTTCGTCACCCACTGGCACGCCGACCACTTCCTCGGCGTCTTCGGGCTCGT
>DAOSER010000222.1:0-3133 GCA_035363235.1 Methanoculleus sp. | reverse complement strand
TACCAGCGCTACGAGGCCGGGACGCCGAACGTCGGCGGCGGGATCGCGCTCGGCGTCGCCGTGGACTACCTCTCGGCGATCGGGATGGAGAAGATCCACCGGCACGAGGAGCGCCTGACCGCCCGGCTGATCGAGGGGCTCTCCGCGATAGACGGGGTCACGGTCTACGCCGGGAGGAATCCGGGTGCCCGGATCGGGGTCGTCTCGTTCACCATCGACGGCGTTCACCCCCAGGAGGCCGCGCAGATGCTCGACGAGGATGCGGATATCCTGGTGCGGTCGGGGCACCACTGCTGCCAGCCGCTGATGGAGCACCTGAACCTCCCGGAGGGGACGGTGCGGGCGAGCATGGCGGCCTTCACGACGGAGCAGGAGATCGACCTCCTCATCGCGGCCGTCGACGAGATCAGCCGGGGCCGGTGAGGGGTTTTACCTCAATCCTCTAATCCCATTCGGCGTTTGGCTCTTCCAGGCTCAGGGTGTCCACAACTCCCGTCTACTCTTAACATCTGCCCTTCGGTTGCACTTAGCACAGATTTCGAGGGAAGTGAGGAGTGTGCACCGGTGGGTACTCAAACTCCATGCCTACCTGGATATCGTAAGTCCAGAACATTCGGTCTTCTCCAGCGATGTCCCGTAGGGGCATCGGTGAAGCGCGGGTGGTGGGGGTTACAGATGTCCGCGTACAAGGTAGAGACAGGGGAGGGGGCACGCCCCCTCCCCGTCAGCCCCTCCCCCAATGGCGATACCCCCACGGTCCACTTTACGGGGAGAACCCAGAGATGAACGGTGCACGGCTTTCCACCGGCTATCGCCATGACTGCCCCCGCCCCTGAGGGGCGGGGGAGGAGCGCGAAGCGCGGGCGGGGTGGGGGCTGCACACGGCGGCCTGAACACCGAACCAATCTATCCCCGGAGGAGCGCGAAGCGCGGGCGGGGTGGGGGCTGCACCCTTCGAAGACCTTCGGTCTTCTCATGCTCACTCCGTTCGCACCTCGAAGCCTACCAGCTTCTCGTGCTCCGTTCCTGTCGGAACATCGCACCTTCAGCCCGTCGCACTCCCCAATGGCGGTACCCCACGGTCCACTACATGAGTAAATTTGGGAAAATTACAGGGCCACTCCTGACCCCACGAACTCATTCCTTCCCCCGGGAGCCCTAGCTCACCCGGCCCTATGCGCCGCTCGAAAACGCTTCGCGTTTTCTCATGCTCCGGCCCTACGGCTCGCCGCACCCCTCTATCCTCTCCGGGTGCGTATAGACCGCCATCTCCGGCGTCCCGGCAGAACCGACGATGGCAAGGCCGGTCTCCTCCGCGATCTCGACGGCAAGCGCGGTCGAGGCGCCGGTGGAGACCAGCACCGGGATGCCGGCGATCAGGCACTTCCTGACCACCTCGGAGGTGACCGTCCCGGTGCAGGCGGCGATCATCCGGGAGAAGTCAAGATTGTCCTGCAGCCCCCTGCCGATCACCCTATCAAGGGCGTTGTGCCGGTCGAGGTCTTCGGCGCGGGCGACGATACGGCTGCCTTCGGCAAGAGCGACCGCATCGAGCACGCCGGGCGCGGGGAGGGCGGCGACGGCGGCCTTGATATCCGGGATGGAGACCTGAAGGTCGGAGTCGATCGCGGGCAGTTTCTGCGTGTCGATGTAGGAGACGGCCCCTCCGCACCCGGAGAGGATCGTCTTTTTTACGCTGCCCCTCCGGAAGGGGTTCTTCGTGATGACGCTGATCCGGTTCTCCTCGATCCTGACGGACTCGATCTCGCCCGGGCTCCTGATGATCTCCTCGGTGTAGAGATAGCCGGTGATGAAGTCCCCAAACTCGCCCGGGCTCAAGATAACGGTCGTCAGGTGCCGGCCGTTGACGAAGATCGCCACCGGCGTCTCTTCGGCGGCATCCTGGGCGATCCGCCCACCGCCGATACGGATACAGGCAATTCTCTTGAACATGCTTCCTCACTTCACATCGACACACGCTCCCGGGTAGCACCGGGTACCGCCCGGTGTGGGGCCGGTCATACCATAAGAGATCTGCGGGGATGGACTATACCCTGCCGGTCCTTCCGGCCGCGCTCGCTATACGCACTGCAGGACGAACTCCTCAGGCATTGAGGTGCGCCGTGCGGTCTCTTCGACCGAGAGCCCTCTCTCAAGGAACCTCCTTACCACGCGCTCCATGGGTTCGCCGACCTCAATGATGTGCATATCGGGATCATAGAGCCTGACGGCCCGCTGCCCCCAGGGTTGCTCTACCATGCCGTGCACGTACTGTATGAAGTCCATGCCTTTGAGCCGTTCGAGGAAGGCGTCCAGGTCCTCCTCTTCGAAATAGAGTTCGGCGTTGTTCGACCGCGGAACGATATCGCTCTCGGCGACGCCGATGAGGTCCGAGAAGTGCGAGCGGAGATGGATCGCAAAACCTCCCTCGAAGATCACGTTCTCGCCGAGATCGTGGAGAACCCTCTGGCCCAGCACCTCTTCGTAGAACGCCCTGGAGACCCCTATGTCACGGACGACAACAAGCGGGCATATGAACCTCATATTGATCATCCCATAGGGTATTGCAGCAGTTCAGTCTTCCGATCTCCGCTATTCCCGTTTTATGGGACCATTCCGCTGAAACACCAGAAAATAGGTTTTAACGGCTGTCCGGCGGCGTGAAGAGATGACAGGGGAATTCTCCCCGCCACCGGGTATTGCCAGGTACACCTTTTTGCACCCCGGCACGGGCGCAGATGAGGTTTTTTATGGAACTCAAGATGGTTGTTCAGTGGTCGTTACATGCCCGGCCGGAAACGGCCGGGCGTAACGTTGTGCTCGGACTCCGTTCGCACCTGATGGTGCTCATGCTCTGGTTCTGACGAACCATCGCACTTCGGAGCGTCGCCATCGAAAACGCGAAGCGTTTTCTCAAGCTCCTGCCCTTCGGCCAGTCGCTTATTTGAACACGTCGAAGATCTGGTCGCTGCCGGTCTCAAAGAGCCGCTGGCGTTCAGCCTGCTCTTCAACGAGCGCAAGCACCGGGAGTTCCATGTCCACACCCGGGGTGTGGCCGAACATCTTCTCCATGTCCACCTGCAGGGCGTGCATGTAGAGCGAGTTCGCGATCTCCATCGGGCAGTTCTCCTCG
>DAOSER010000221.1:0-3153 GCA_035363235.1 Methanoculleus sp. | reverse complement strand
CCCAGGTTCTGCCCGACCATCACCGCGACTCCCGTGCAGAGCCCCATCACGAAGACCAGGCCCAGCATATCCAGACGCTGGCAGATGCCGTATGCGGCAACCGCCGCCGTGCCGTACAGCGCAACGATCGCCGTCATCCCCAGGAACGCAAAACTCCTGACCCCGCTCTGTACGGCTGACGGTATCATGACCCTCACGATACCCTTGATCAACTGCGGTTCGAACGTCCATCTCTTCGGGAGCCTGACCGGTCCGTCCTTTCTGGACGGCAGATACATCACCCCGATCAGGAGCAGCACGCCGGTCGTACGCGACGCAAGGGAAGCATACGCAGATCCGGCTATGCCGAGTGCCGGGAAACCGCCAAGGCCCATGATCAGCGTCGGGTTCAGAGCAATGTTCACGATGTTCACCGCAATCATCACAAACATCGGTGTTCTGGAATCTCCCGTACTCTGGAACGCGGTCGTCAGGATCATCAGGGTGACGAAGACGAACATCCCTATCAGCATCGGGGAAAGGAAGCGTGCCCCCACCACTGCAACCTCGGGATCGGCTCCAAGGAGCAGGAGAAGGTTCTGCGGCCAGAGCATACCGATGATCGCAAGGACCGCTGAGAAGGCGAGTGCCAGATACAGCGAATGCGAGAGGATCACTGGATACGTTCATACCGCTCCGACCCGTATGCTCGCGAGACGAATGCAGCCGTTGCCGTCACGGTCCCGAAGATCACTGTTGTGAGCACGATTATGATGGATATGCTCATCGCTCCGCCGGCGATCGGAACGTCGCCGAGTTTGCCGATGAAGTACATATCCACCACCTCCAGGATGCTCGCGAGAAAGTTGCTGATGATGATCGGAAGAGCCACAATCCAGAGCCCTTTTCCAACCGAGCCCTCGGTGAGGAAGTTATTGGAGTACTTTATCGTCAAGGTATTACCTATCATGTGGGTTGAAGAACAATAAAGATTGACCAATTCGTTAAACGGCAGTTTTTCAACAAATTTAAAAATAAAACGGATCCAGGGTTCGGCCAGGTTATCGGAATCACTCAAGCGAGAGGAATTTTTAGCAGAGAATCATCGCCCGGTACTTCGCTAGAAATTCCGAGGGGACTCCGGGGGAGGCCAAACCGCAGGTGAATGCCGCATAACGGTGCGGATACCGGCCCAACTTCCACGTTCCGGCCGAAACCAGACTCAGGAGGGCATCAACAGGTTCTATTCCCTCTACCACAATAAAGGGCGATGAACCAGGCACCGGGGCACCTCCCGCGCGTTTGCCTGCATGCATCTTCGGCCTGACAACTGTCCTTATCCCCACTGCAGGCGGACGCTACCGACCCGGCCGGTGGAGATACCATCTCCGGTCGCGGCACTCCCCGGTTAGGGGGGAGAACTCGCCGCTCTGCTTTGCCAGGACTGCAGGAGGTTCCGGCACCGGATGCCATCACCCTTTGACCGCTTCGATCTCGAGGCGCACCATGGGGACGTGGATGCGGCCGTCGGGCGACGGATGTCGCTCGACATACCGGCTCGCCAGTTCAGCGACGAACGCCGGCCGAACCTCCTCGGGGAACCGGTCGAGGTACAGGAGCCAGGTGGTCCGGACCCATCCCATGAGATCGTCCGGCAGATCGAATGTCATGTCCTTCCCGATAAGCTCGACCCGCACCGGCGTGAGCCCCGCCTCCGTGAGCTGCTCGCGCTCTTCCCCCGGGCCGTAGAAGGCATACCGCGAGGGCGGACCGTCAAAGAGATCCTTCCACGGCTCCTCCACGATCATCTCGTCCACTATCGCCATGACCGGTGCGGCGTTTCCCCTCCCTCCCGCCTGGATGAGGATCCTTCCCCCCGGCCGGAGCGCCCGGGCGATGCCGGAAAAGACCCTGCCGTGGTCGGCGACCCAGTGCAGGGCGGCGTTCGAGAAGACCACGTCGAACTCTCCATCGAACGGCAGGTCGAGCATGTCGCCCTCAATGAGGCGGAGATTCGGATACTGCTCCGGCGGGAAGCGCTCGCGGGCAAAGGCGATCATGTCGCGCGAGAAGTCGAGGCCAAGCACCGAGCCGGAGGGGAGGCGGGCTGCAATCTCCGCGGTCACCTTCCCCTCGCCGCACCCGAGATCGAGCACCCGCTCGTCGCCGGTGAGATTGATCTTCCTGATCAGTTCATGCGCCCAGGCCTGCTGGGCGGAGGAGTGCCGGTGGTAGTCTTCCGGATTCCACGCGTGTGCCATGATGTTCACCTCCGTGCTGCCTGCACGTTCTCCAGGTGAGAGGTATCGCCTCCACCCGTCATCATACCTTCGGCAACGGGCCATCCCGGCAGGTCCTGCAGGCCATCACGCTCCGCCCCCTCACTCTTGAACCATCCAGTACCAAAAAACCGATAACCGGCAAAATTCATCAGGATTCTCGGGCTTCGGCATGTATCGTACACAGGAACACTTCAATACGATTTTATCCTCCTCCGTCGGAAGAAAAATAATGAACCAGGTACCAGAGCGCCTCCTGCGCGTTTGCCTGCGCGCGTGCATCCTCAGCGTGACGATCCTCCTCATCGCCGCTACCGGCTGCACGAACGCCACCACCCCGGCAGGTGGTGATTCCATCTCCGGAAGTGTGGCAGGGGATTACGCGGGAGGAACAATCTACGTTGCGGCGATCGACGCCGCGGCGTATACGGCATCGGATATCAGGATTATGGAGACCGGGGAGCATCCCGAACGCTCGGAGTACGTCAGCAGCTTTGCCGCGCTCGATGCGCCGGGCGATTACGTCATCTCCGGACTTCCCCCGGGCAACTACACCGTCTACGCCTGGGCGGATACGGATGATGACGGCCGGATCGACCATCTCGATTACCGCGACCCGACCGGGTGGTACTGCACGCCATCTCATCTCACCCCCGTTGGGATCGCCGTTACATCGGGGAACGCCACGACAGGGATTGACATCACTCTCGTCGCCCCGACGCCCTACCCCGACGACGATCGGGAGATCGCCGTCGGCAGCGGCGGCGGAAGGCTCACGGTCATGAAGGGTTGCCACGTACTCCAGGTATGGGGAACGCCGGAGGAGCGGGCGCAGGCCTACGGCTACCTCTGCGGCCCGCAGATCCGGGACTGGATCGACTACGTCCTGATCGAG
>DAOSER010000220.1:0-3164 GCA_035363235.1 Methanoculleus sp. | reverse complement strand
GGGGGCCGACCTTCATCCATGTCGTTTTGAAGCCCGGGAACGCGGCGGTTCCGAACATCCCGCTCGCCCCGGAGGAGATCCGGGAACGGTTTGTGCGGGGGCTTCGGGGGTGAGGCGTCCCCGGGTGTGCCTGTTCTCATCGTCCTATTGGAGCTGCTTTATTCCAAACAATGATGGTAGCCTGCCCGGCACAGCACACTATACTCCTCATCACGAATCCGAACGGGGTGCGTTTTCCTGTCCCGTTCCCAGTCCGCATATTCCTGACTAAAGAAGAAGACTTCTGATTCGGGATATTGTTTTGCGATTTGCAGAATTCCGTTGAGGGTTTTCATCATGTTACTATCAGACCGGTTTTCCTCAATGTAGCAATGCCATCCCGGACCCTGCCATTCGTAATTGTCAAACTGCAATGTCCATTCCCCGTTCCGTTTGTCTTTTCGAGGGTAAGCGGAATTGTCCAAGGAGGTGAACGGTTTTATTGGTTTCCTCCACGCTTTTGCAAATATTTTGCATACAGTATCCCCCTTAGGTTCCGAATTTTGCCCTTTAAAGAGGATGACAATCTCGAACATACAGTTCTGTTGCATATCATTAAGGGTCAGGAGTTCCCGTTCTCTTGCGTTCATGATTACTCCGTTATTAATGGGGAGATGGAAGAGGTTTTGGGACAGTTAGGGCGATCCCAGTCCTGATCCGGCTAACACCATACGAACTAGTCTACTACCCCACCGCCATCTCAGCGTAGCCTTCGGAGCCTTTTGAGAAGCACATGGTTTCCGAGCACTTCCCGGAGGAACGGGTCCGTCGGAAGACTTTGATCAGGGATCTCCAGCGCAACTTACTGACTGCGCACTCGGCGGATCGGTCAACCTTTATCCCCGCCGCCCCTCTCCCCTGCCCATGCGCATCACCCGGCCGGCGCTCCTCCTCACCGCCCTCGCCCTCTTCCTCGCAGCCTACCTGGTGGTCCGGTTCGACGACCCAGTCCCGCCCGCCGTCCCGGTCGTCTTCCTGGTCGCCCTCGCCCTCCCCTCGTACATCGCGCTCGTCCGCTGGCTCGGAGCCCCTCGGGGCATCGCTCTCCTCCTCCTCCTGAGCATCCTCCCGCTCGCCGTCGAGGCATACGCCGTCGCGACCGGCTTCCCGTATGGCCGGTTCACGTATTCGGCCGACCTCGGCTACCGGGTCTTCGGTCTCGTCCCCTGGACGGTCGCCTTCGCCTACCTCCCGATGCTCCTCGGCGCCGTCACCCTCGCCGGGGCCGCCGCCGGAACCTCCTGGGGCCGGCTGGTCCCGGCGGGAGTCCTCGCCCTCCTCCTCGTCGATCTCGTCATCGACCCGGCGGTCGTCCACGCCGGCCTCTGGGTCTGGCTCGACGGCGGCGCTTACTACGGCGTCCCGGCCTCGAATTTCGCGGGCTGGATCCTGACCGGCACGGTCTATGTCGCCCTCTTCCGGCTCATCGCGGGTGGGCGACCGATCCCGGGGACGGTGGCGGCAAGCCTCCTCCTGATCCTCGCCTTCTGGACCGGCTACCTCGCCCGGAACGGTCTCGCGGTTCCGGCGCTCCTCGGGGCGGCGCTCGTCCTTGCAACCCTGCCGGTCATCTTTAGAGACGATCTTTCATGATGAGCGCCGCATCGCCGGCGCGCCTTCCTCGATACCAAAGTATATATCCGATATACAACTTCCTGCACCCGTTTTCCGTTCCGGCAGGAGGAATCTATGCGGGCTGTAGTTGTTGGAGCCGGGTTCGGTGGTCTCTCCGTTGCCGCCCTTCTTGCGAAGGGCGGTTTCGACGTCACGGTGATCGAGAAGAACGAGCAACCCGGGGGCCGGGCGAGCGTCCACCGCGACGGGGGGTTCACGTTCGACATGGGGCCGTCATGGTACCTGATGCCCGACGTCTACGACCGGTTCTTCGCGGAGTTCGGGAGGAAGCCCACGGATTACTTCCCGCTCGCGAGGCTCGACCCCTCCTACCGGGTCTTCTTCGCCGACGAGCAGGTTGCGGACGTCTCGGCCGACCTCGGGAAGAACTACACACTCTTCGAGTCGTTCGAACCAGGGGGGGCCGAGAAACTCCGTCGCTACCTCGCCGAGGCCGAGGCGACCTACGGCATCACCATGAGCGACCTCCTCTACCGGGACTACCGGAGCATCTTCGACTTCTTCAACCGGCGTCTTCTTGCCGGGGGGAGGAAACTCAACCCCCTCGAGAACCTGGAGTCCTTCGTCAAGAAGCGATTTGCAAGCGACGAGGCCCGGAAGATCGTCCAGTACTCCATCGGCTTCCTCGGCGGCTCGCCGAGAAACACCCCCTCGTTCTACCACATCATGACGCATATCGACCTGAACATGGGCGTGTGGTACCCGGAGGGGGGCATGCGTGCGGTGGTCGAGGCTCTCGTCTCGCTCGGCCGGGAGTTCGGGGTCGAGTTCCGCTACAACGAACCGGCGACCGCGATCGACGTGGAGGGCGGAGTCGCCCGCCGGGTCGTCACCCCGCTCGGGGCGCACGAGACCGATGTCGTCGTCGTCAACGCCGACTACCCGTTCACGGAACTCTCTCTCCTCCCCGAAAAGTCGCGGTCGTACCCCGCCTCCTACTGGAAGAAGAAGGTTCTCGCTCCCTCCACGTTCGTCGCCTACCTCGGTGTCGACCGGGTGGTCGAGGGGCTCGCGCACCATAACATCTTCCTTGAGCCCGACTGGGAGGAGGGGTTCGAGACGATCTTCGACCCCAAAAAAGCTGCCTGGCCGGAAAGTCCCTCCTTCTACGTCAACGTGCCCTCCCGGACGGATACGACCGCCGCCCCGGAGGACACCGATACCCTCTTCGTCCTCGCGCCCCTCGCCCCCGGCATCGAGGATACCCCGGAACTCCGGGAACGGTTCTATGACCACCTCACGAGCCGCATGGAGGAGATCCTCGGCGAGAATATCCGTGACTCGGTCGTGACCCGACGGATCTTCGCCCTAACCGACTTCTCGAGCCGCTACAACGCCTACCGGGGCACGGCGCTCGGTCTCTCCCACACCCTCCGGCAGACGGCGCTCTGGCGCCCTTCGCACCGGAGCAAGCGTGTCAGGAACCTCTACTACACCGGCCAGTACACCCACCCGGGGATCGGGGTGCCGATGACCCTGATATCCTCCCA
>DAOSER010000219.1:0-3169 GCA_035363235.1 Methanoculleus sp. | reverse complement strand
CGGGTCGACGTAGAGTTTCCCGCCCCGGCGGTAGGCGAACTTGTAGCGCCGCCCCCCGAGGACGAAGACGTCGCCCTTGTTCATCCGCTCCAGGTACTTCTCGTCCAGGTTGCCGGCAAACGTCCCGTCCCGGGTGAGGACGTCGCAGGAGAACTCGTCCGGGATGGTCCCGGAGTTGAGGAAGTAGATCATCCGGGCGTTCCGTCCTCGCTTCCGGATCGTCCCTTCCTCCGCATCGTGCCAGATCTTCGCGTAGATCCGCCGCTCCTCAAGCCCCGCGTACTCCCCGGCAAGGTAGCGTACGACGCTCATCAGGTCTTCCTCCTCGAGGTCGCGGTAGCAGTAGGACCGTCGGATAACCTCGAGCATCCGATCGATCTCTGTCCTCCCCTCAAGCGCCATCCCGAAGACGTGCTGCGCGAGGACGTCGAGACAGTTCTCCGGTATGTGGATCCGGTCCACAAACCCGCTCTGCCCCTCCCGGAGCATCACCGCGCACTCGACGAGTTCGTCGCGGTCGAGGACGACAATCCGCCCCTTCACGACCTCGCCGAGACGGTGGCCGGCCCGCCCGATCCGCTGGAGGAGCGCCGCCACGGACTTCGGGGACCCCACCTGGAGGACGAGGTCGACGTGGGGCATGTCGACCCCGAGTTCGAGCGACGTCGAGGTCGTCACCACCTTCACCCTCCCGGATTTGAGTTTCTCCTCGACGGCGAGCCTTCCCTCCGTCCCCATCGAGCCGTGATGGCACCCTGTGTTCTCTTCCGTGTAGTGCCCGGGGTAGCGGACCCGGAGGTTGTGGAGGATCCGCTCGGCACCGTTTCTGGTGTTCGTGAAGACGAGCGTGTTGCTGTGCTCCTCTACGAGCCGGTGGATGGTCGCGTAAAGGTGCCTTGAGAGGTCTTCGGGGGTGGTGTCGATCAGGTCGGGGACCGGGCAGAGGAGCTCTAAGTCAAACTCCCGCGCAAACCGGGTGTCGACGATCTCCACCTCGCGCCCGGCGCCGACCAGGAACCGGCCGACCTCGGCGAGCGGCTCGATTGTCGCCGAGCACCCGATCCGCGTAAAGCCGCCGCCGGCCTCCTTCACCAGTTCCTCGAGGCGTTCGAGGCTCACCGAGAGGTGGACGCCGCGCTTCGAGCCCGCGAGGGAGTGGATCTCGTCGACGACGACCCACCGGACCGTCCGGAGGTTCTCACGGAACTTCGGGGAGTTCAAGAGGATCCCGAGGGTCTCGGGGGTGATGTTGAGGATGTGGGGGGGTTTTCGGGCCATCTTTGCCTTATCGGCCCGCGAGACGTCCCCGTGCCGGATGGCGTGGCGGATTGGCGTGTGAGCGACACCCCGCTCGCGGGCGATCCCGGCGATTCCGTCGAGCGGCTGGCTGAGGTTCTTGTGGATGTCGTTTGCAAGCGACTTGAGCGGCGAGATGTAGAGGCAGTAGACGCTGTCCTCGAGTCCTTCTGTCCGCGCCCGGACAAAGAGGTCGTCGATGATCGCCAAAAACGCCGAAAGGGTCTTTCCCGACCCGGTCGGCGAGCAGATGAGGACGTTCTTTTGCTCGTGGATGAGCGGGACCGCCATCCGCTGCGGCGGCGTGAAACGCCCCTTGAGTTGTTGTATGCACCATTCCCGTACGTTCTCGTCGAGGAGACCGAGGATCTCCTCATCAGAATGCCCTGCCGGCCGTTTCTCCATCCCTTCACCTGCTGTTGTCCCCCGGGTCCCGCCGTGCGCCCTCCCGTATACCGGTGCGGGGAACGGCAGGCCCGCGCAATCCCTGATCTGCCCCCTGTTCAGGAGAATTTACCTACATCGGCACAATGTGGCCGCCCAGGGGGAAATTAATGCCGCAGAATTAGATTTAAGCAGCGGTTGCCCCTGTTTTGCGGCCGGAACGCCGTGTCGAATTTTGTATGTATTTTGCGATCATCGAGCATAGCCTTTTGCATCATCGGGATCGATCGAGCGATGCGGTTGAATGCTATCCGCCGGAACTATTGCCACGAATTGGCATTTCGCGCATGAATAGTATGCTTCCAGATCGCGGCCCCTCCGCCCGCGGCCGCTCCCCCCGGGAGGGTGTATGGTCCCGGAATATCCGGTAATTGCCGCCCCCTGCTCCTGCCGGATCCCGGGTGTTTAAGGTAGCGGGAGCAATCACACTTCATACCGGCGCATCTGGGATATTCTAATGTAGGATCTCGTGAAACCTAACAGCGGAACTACGATGACAAATCACCCGGTTAAGAACATGATGCGGTTGATGGCGACCAAGATCCGGACCATCGCGGACGTGATGTCCGACGACGAGATCGATGCGCTCCTCGCCGAGATCCTGAACGCAAATCGCATCTATACCATGGGCGCCGGGCGCTCCGGGCTCGTAGCGAAATCGTTTGCCATGCGCCTGATGCACCTCGGGCTCGCCGCATTCGTCGTCGGGGAGACCGTGACTCCGGCCATGAAGCCCGGAGACGTCATTATCGTCTTCTCCGGATCCGGCGCGACGAAGACAGTTGCGGATATCTCGGAGACTGCAAAGGAGATCGGCGGAAGGGTCTGTCTTATTACCTCAAAGAGAGACTCTAGGATCGGTCGCATCGCCGACTGCATCGTCATCATCGAGAGCCAGCGTGATAAGGTGGCAGATGAGTCGGCTGAGTTCGAGATCCGGCAGATGATGGGCGAGCACAAGTCGTTTGCACCGCTCGGCACCATCTTCGAGACGACAGCGATGGTCTTTGCGGACGCGATCATATCCCGGCTGATGGAGATCACCCAGTGCAGGCCTGAGGACCTCCAGTGCCGGCACGCGAACATCGAGTGAGGATATGTTATGAATGAACACAGGTACGCCGACCGGGTCCGGTCGGTGGAGATGTCGGGCATCCGCAAGCTCTTCGAAGCGGGAGGGCCGGATGCGATCAACCTCGGCATCGGGCAGCCGGATTTCGATACGCCCGACCATATCAAGATGGCGGCGATCGCTGCCATCAGAGAAGGAAAGACCGGCTACACGCCGAACGCCGGTATCCCGGAGCTCCGGGAGGCGATCTGCGAGAAGTTTGCGCGGGAGAACGGTCTCGCCTACCGGCCGGAGCAGATCCTGGTCACGGCAGGGGGGAGCGAGGCGCTCCACCTCGTCATGGAGGCGCTCGTGGAT
>DAOSER010000218.1:0-3229 GCA_035363235.1 Methanoculleus sp. | reverse complement strand
TGCGGCGCACAGGCGAGGCCGACCATCAGGAGGATGCCGAACGAGACCAGGAACTCCGGCGTCGCGTAAGCGTAGGCGGCGTAGGCCGGGCTCGGGAACCAGGGCTCGACGAAGTTCGGGTCGATCCCGGCGATGACAGTATTGATGTGGTCGAGCCCGCCGGCGCTCATGATGACCGGCGGCGCCATCAGAAGCACGCCGAGGATCAGGATCCCGCCCTGGAAGAGGGTCGTCCAGGAAACGGCGTAAAGACCCCCGACGACTGTGTAGGCGGTGATGATGACGCCGGCGATCAGCAGCGCCTGCCAGTGCGGGATGGCAAAGAGCCAGACGAGCACGATGCTGATCGCGGCATACTGCCCGACCAGGTAGATCAGCGAGACGACGATGCCAGCAACGGCCGAAAGGCCCCGGAGCGCCCGCGGGCTCTCGAACCGGTCGGCGAGGTAGTCCTGGACGGTCAGGTAGCCCCGCTCCTTCCCGACGGCGTTGAGCTTCACCCCGAAGAAGATGATGCAGAACGCGGCCGCGAGCGGGACGGCGATCTGCTCCCAGATCCCCGGCCAGCCCGACGTGTACCCAAAGCCGCTGACGCCGAGGAGGGTCATCCCGCTACAGATCGAACAGACGATCAGGATCGTGAAGACCCAGAACCCGAGCGATCTCCCCGCGAGGATGTAGTCCTCGGTGTTGTGGATCTTCTTAGATGCCCAGTTCCCGATGAGGATGAGCACGACGAAGTAGATCCCGATCAGAGCGAGCGTCAGTGCATCTGCCATTAAACGGCCTCCCGGAACATGAGCCCCCAGAGGGCGAGCAGCACGAAGACCAGGGCGACAGTGCCGCCCACGACGATTCCCGTATGAAGAGGTAATCCGAAGAACATGCTATGTCAATGTGTGACGTGCTAGCATATAACACAATCGCCAGCGGGGCAGGGAGTTTACCCCGATGGAACGATGAAGGTGTCACACCAAAAAGAATGTCGTTTGGAACTCTCCACAACCTTTGCATTCCGGAGGAGTGCAATCTTATCCGTGCAGACAGGTTCCTTGATACTGGCCGTGAAGATTGCCATTCGACGCTCGGGGCGGGAGTGCCCCGCCGTCACTGCTGGCGGGATGGGTCCTGATCGACGAGCCAGGCCTCTTCCCGGGTGCCGGCCCGCGGAGCGCTCCTGGGCGGCTGGATGTACCAGCCGGTCAGGGTGCCGTCGAGCACATCGGGGGAACTCCGGGCGGAGAGAAGGCTCGCAACGACCATCGCGACGGCCGAGAGTATGAGTGCATAGAGGCTGAAGTGCATGGGAAGGGGCGAGATGAACTGGTGCCAGTAGCCGAAGATGCCGGAGGCGACGAGCCCGACCGCCATGCTCGCGATCGCTCCCTCGCCGGTCGCGCCGCGCCAGTAGAGCCCGGCGAGCAGTGGGACCGCGAACGTCGCGAGCATGACTCCGATGCCCATCCAGATCAGGAAGGCGAGCATCTCCGGCGGGTTGACGGCGAGGAGGAGCGTCCCGCCGGCCCCGAGGACGAGGGCGGCCTTCGAGACCAGGAGCACCTCCCTGTCAGTCGCCGAGGGGCGGAGGATGTTCTTGTAGATGTCCCACGCAAACGACGTCCCCACGGTGAGCATCAGCCTATCTGTCGTCGACATCACCGCCGCAAGGACGATCACCGCGAAGAACGCCCAGAACGCCACGTTTGGTATGGCATACTCGACGCCGACGATGAAGGAGTAGTCCTGGGCGTTCACGGCGTCCGGGAGGACGAGTGTCCCCTCCTCGACGAGCGAGCGGACGGCGAACCCGACGAACTTGACGAGGAACATCACGACCGCGTAGATCCCGAACGCGACAAGCGGCGCCCACTTGAAGTAGCGGGCCTCTTTTGCAGCGAGGACGTTGTTGACGACGTGCGGCGCACAGGCGAGGCCGACCATCAGGAGGATCGCGAACGAGACCAGGAACTCGGGTGTCGCGTAGGCGTACGGGGCATATGCCGTCGGGAACCAGGGTTCGACGAAGTTCGGGTCGGCCCCGGCGATGACGGTATTGATATGGGCGAACCCCCCGGCGCTCATGATGACCGGCGGCGCCATCAGGAGGACGCCGAGGATCAGGATCCCGCCCTGGATGAGACCCGCCCACGATACGGCGTAGAGCCCGCCGACGACCGTGTAGGCGGTGATGATGACGCCGGAGATGAGGAGCGCCTGCCAGTGAGGGATCGCGAAGAGCCAGACAAGGACGATGCTGATCGCGGCGTACTGCCCGACCAGGTAGATCAGCGAGACGACGATCCCGGAGGTGGCCGCGAGGGCCCTGACCGCCCGCGGGCTCTCGAACCGGTCGGCGAGGTAGTCCTGGACGGTCAGGTAGCCCCGCTCTTTCCCGAGGGCGTGGAGTTTCACCCCGAAGAAGATGATGCAGAACGAGGCCGCGAGCGGGACGAAGATCTGCTCCCAGATCCCGGGCCAGCCCGATGTATACCCGAATCCGCTGACGCCGAGGAGGCTCATGCCACTGCAGATCGAGCAGACGATCAGGATCGTGAAGACCCAGAAGCCGAGCGATCTCCCGGCGAGGATGTAGTCCTCGGTGTTCTTGATCTTTTTAGATGCCCAGCTCCCGATGAGGATGAGCACGACGAAGTAAAGTCCGATTACTGCGAGCACTGTGAGGTCCGCCATTCAGGGGGCCTCCCTGAACCGGAGCCCCCAGATGGCGAGCAGAACGACGACCAGGACGACGACGACGCCCATGATGATTCCCGTATGGAGAGGTAATCCGAAGAACATGCAGTAGTAACGTGTGACGCGGTGCGTGATAACGCGATCGTCAATGAGGCAAAGGGATCGCCCTGATGAAACAGAGAGCGCATCACGGCAAAAAAAGAGTTATTTGGAACTCTTCACGGTCTTTGGCCCCCGGAGGAGGGCAATCTTTCCTGTACGGACGAGTTCCTTGATGCCGTACTGGCGCAGGAGTTTCTCCAGCGCGTCGATCTTTGATGTGTCCCCCGTCACCTGGAGGACCAGGGTCTTTGACCCGACATCCACGACCTGGGCCCGGAAGATGTCCGCGATCTGGAGGATCTCGGCGCGGGACGGCCCGGTCTCGGCGGCAACCTTGATGAGAGCGAGTTCCCGCTCCACGCTCTCCCGCTTCGTCAGATCCGAGACCTTGATGACGTCGATGAGCTTGTTGGTCTGCTTCATCACCTGCTCG
>DAOSER010000217.1:0-3256 GCA_035363235.1 Methanoculleus sp. | reverse complement strand
GAACCCCCGACCTGCTGATTACGAATCAGCCGCTATACCGCTAAGCCACAGCGGCAACTGCCTTAGAATATTGTACGTCCGGAATTAAAAAGGTATCACCTGCCGGGGTCCCGCCGCCCCGCCTCCGTTCAGGAGTACCCCCGGATGGTGACGTTGCTCTCCTGCTGCGCTGTGGCCTCCGGGGAGGTTATCTTACCGAACTTCTGCTCGTAGTCGGCGACGCTCTTCGCGAGCACCTCGACCAGGTTCTTCGCGTGCCGGGGACTGATCGAGACGATTGCCTTCCCCCGCGCCTGGTTCATGCCGGGGATCTCGTGCAGGAAGAGGAACGTGAACTCGTCCTCCTTGTAGGCGATCTGGATGCGGTTGGAGTAGACCGGGTCAAGATTGCCGGGGATGTTGACTGATATCTCGCGGTTAGCCATACCCATCTTCTGTGATTCGCTCCGGCATAAGGGTTGGTCTTTGCCGTCACGTCAACGAAAACAGGATCTCACCCCCGGGCGGAAACGCACCGCCTCCGGCCTCCCCGCCCATCACCGGCAGCCAGTCCGCCGGCAGGGAGGGAACGACGGCGGTCGCCGGTCCGGGCGCCGTCGTCCCCGAGAGACATCCCCCGGAGCAGACCGCACAGCCAAGCAGGATCAGCGTGGCGATAAGGATCAGGTTCCGGTTCATGGATGTCCCTTATTTTATAGAGGAAGGGTGTAAACCTTTCTATACGTGATTGACTGAACATGAGCGAATACATCCCGGTATCCGGCATCGTCGCCTGCCACATCTGCCCCCGGCGCTACTACTTCGAGCGGTCGGAGGAGCGCGAAGAGTCGCCCCGCTACACCGTCTGCAAGCAGGTCTCCATGCACCTCGGCGAGCTCCTCGAGGCGGAGCAGATCTGGCAGGAGGTCCTCTGCGTCCTCCCCGACGCCACAGAGGAGGCCCGCGAACTCCTCGACGAGTGCATCGGTGCCTGCCGGGAGACCGCCTGGCAGCGGCCGGTCCAGGCCGACCTCGCCGTCGAGTCCGACACCCTCGGCATCCGGGGAAGAGTCGATAAAGTCTTCGAGGACGGCACGTTCGCCATAGCCCGGTCGAGCACCGCCCCGAAGGCCGGGGTCTACGGCACCGACCGGCTCCGGGTCGCCTGCTACGTTGCCTGCCTGCACGAGACTCTCGGGCGCCCCGTTGCCGGCGGCTACGTCGAATACGTCGCAAGCGGCGTCTGCCGCTACGTCGAGCCGCAGCCCCGCGACCGGCGGGAGATGATCAAGGCAGTCCGGGCGGCAAAGAGGGTCGTCGCGGGCGAGATCCCGCCCCGGCCCCTCCGGGCCCCCTGCGAGGGCTGCCCGCACCTCGAGCGGTGCACCGCCGGCCCGCGCCGGCTCTCCGACCTCTTCTAAACGTTCTCAAGCAGGGTCTTCGAGACGATGTACTCCCCCTTCGCCTCGCGGGTCGTCCCCACGATCAGCCACCGTTCATCGCCGTGCTTCTCGACGACGCCCTTCGCCTCGATGACCTCCCCGGCGAGCGCCTGTCCCGAATAGGTGTGAGTGAAGGAGAGCACCCGCGATATCTCGTCGTGGTCCACCGCGTAGACCGCCGGGCTGTCGAAGGAAAGGGAAGCGTCAGTGACCGTCGCCTCGATCGTCGCCCGGCCGAGAACCTTCCCCACACCGGCCGGGACCGCATCCAGGTTTTTGTAGGCGCGGGTATACAAGAGATCAAAGTAGGTCCCCTCGAACTCGCCCCGGTTCCACTTCCGCTGCTCGTGCAGGACGAAGGTCTCGAAGGAGATCTCAGGCACCCTCTTGTCGTAGACCTTCCGCCACATCGCGGTACTCATTCCCGGGATCACTCCCGTCTCCACCAGGCGGCGGAGCTGACGCTGGGCAGCAAACCAGGCGTCGCCGTAGACCACCAGGTCGATGTCCGATGCGGCGTTTTCCAGGCCGCAGAGGAGCGAACCCGTGCACCCGAACGAGCCCGGCGAAAGATCAAAGTGGGAGAGGAGCCTTGCCACCCGGACATTGCGGGCCGCCACGTTGCCAATCTCCTCCTCCGGCTTATAGACCCGGGCCACGTCGCAGTAGGGCACCCGGTGAACGCTGTCCAGGTACTCCGGCCTGTGCGCCCGGATCCAGTCGAAAGCCTCAGCAAAATCGTATTTGTGATACCGCCGGCCGGAGAGGTTCGTCCGCTCCCCGTCCAGATCGGGGACGTAGCGGAGGATGCACCCGATTCGGTCGGCGTTGTCATAGTTCGAGACCGCATAGAGGCAGCCCTCGCGGTCCTCGATGAAGTCACGGAGTCGTACCGATTGCATGAATCACCCCGGAGTCTCCAGGAACGCTTCTACCGCTTCCCATTCCGCACCCTTCCGCAGGATGCGCCGAACGGTCAGGTCCACCACCGTGCTCGGCGTCCCGGGAAGCTCACCGCCGTCGACCAGGTAGTCATGGGGGACCGAGACCTCATCGGGCCGGGTGGGCGGGATATCGTCCGAGATGTTCGCGCTGGTCGAGGTGATGGGAGAGTCGAGCCTTGAGATGATGGCAAGCGCGATCTCGTGGTCGGGCCACCGGACCCCGATGAGCCCGGTGCCGCCCGTGAGGACCTCCGGCAGGCAGGACTTCGCCGGGAGGATCACCGTCACCGGGCCGGGCAGGAAGCGCTCGATGAAGGCCCTCGCCGCGTCGTCCACTACCGCAACGGCATCAAGCATCTCCATATCCGAGACCGCGACCGATATCGGTTTGCCGACTGGCCGGTTCTTGGCTTCGTAGACCCGCATCACCGCATCCTCAGAGAGGGCGTCCGCCCCGAGGCCGTAGACCGTCTCGGTGGGATAGACGACGAGCCCGTCCCTCTGTAGCACTTTAACAGCCATCCCTATCGGATCCATCAGAATTCACGTCCACGCACGCGGTTGATATCGAAGACCGCCTTGCCGCTGACGTGCATCACGGCAAAGACCCCTGCCTGGATGGGGTCGGTCACGACCAGGTCGGCATGTTGCGGGACGCTCCCGGCCATCTTGAGGGCGATCACCGGGATGCCCGCCGCCCGGACCCGGTCCACGGCCTGCGAGACCTCGCCGCCCATCAGCGACCCGGCGAGCACCAGGATGGACGCCCGGGGGAGCCGGGCCACCGCATCCACGGCGAGCGCGAGGGTCTTTTCGCCGACGAGGGGGATCGTGTCCACCGATATCCGCTCGCCGCGGATGTTGTGGCGGTCCGCCTCGTTCACGGCGCCG
>DAOSER010000216.1:0-3286 GCA_035363235.1 Methanoculleus sp. | reverse complement strand
AGGAACGAGAGGATGTACCTGCTCGAGTGCCGGCCCAGCATCACGATCACCTTCGGCGCGATGATCCGGATCTGCTCCTCAAGATACGGGGTGCAGGCCCGGATCTCCTCGTCCCGGGGGTCGCGGTTTCCCGGCGGCCGGTGCTTGACGATGTTCGCGATGAAGACGGCGTCACGGGTTAGACCGATGCCCGCAAGGAGGCCGTCGAGGAGTTTTCCCGCCCGGCCGACGAACGGCCTCCCGGTGAGGTCTTCCTGCTTCCCCGGCGCTTCACCGATGAGCATGAGGTCGGCCCGCGGGTTCCCCTCCCCCGGAACCGCATGATGAGTGCCCTCCCAGAGGGGGCATTTCCGGCATTCGTCGATGACCGCCGCAAGTTTCTCTATCGCTACGTCGTTCCCCGTCTCCTCTGCCATGCCCACACTATTGAGGATAACTCGTATAACCTTCTTATGCATTGTGATTTGCGGCCGGATTTTGTCGTACCCGCACGGGGCCGGCCCGCGAAGAGGCGGGAGGTGGTTTTGTTCCTCCAGGCCGCAGGTATCGTCGTTCGGCGCGGCACCGGTTTCGTGTCCATGAAGGCCGGTTTTTCGGGGAAAAGATCGGGCACGGGCCCAACGTGGAAATGATTGTCACAGAAAAGGAATATAAAAGAACGTTGAACTCTCCAGCGGGGTACCGGAACCGGCATCCTGCCCGACATGTGCAGGGATACCCCCTCCGGTTGGCGCCCCGAACGATGGACAGATGATCTGCATGAGACTCCTGCAAAGCAATAGAACCGGCAGGGTCGCACTGATTCTCCTCCTGATCGCCGTCGGTGCTTTCGGCACCTTCCTGCTCTTCGACCTTCTCATGATCGGTCCCGGGCATCCTCCCCCCGAGGCCCTGCAAAAATGGTATATCCCCCGGCTCGGGTATGAATATGCAGAGAACGGGTCGGTCGTCGTGAACAGAACAATTGAGGGGGATATTGTCCTGTCAGGCAACATCGAAGAAGGGTGTCCATCCCTGTTTCCGGATCTCTCCCAGTACTGCAGTCATGCCGTGTATCTCGACACCGGATCGGGCGACCGGTATCTGGTCGTCAACTGGTACTTCGACGATGACGCGGATCTCGTGCGGGCGGAAGGGGACCTCTGTAGTTGCCTTCGGTCGTCCGGGAACGTCGCTTCCGCCGAGCTCATCCTCCCTGGAGAACCCAATATGTCGCCGGACGGACCGATCTTTAGCCCCATTACCGTAACGAAATACGAGAGCAAGGTATCGTCCGGCTACTTCGCCGTTGTTGAAAAGCCGCTATCCCCGGAGCACGACGATTACTTCATCGTTTACTACGGGGTCTTCGGGCCGGCCGTTCTCCCGGGTCACACCGCTGCACTGGAGGAGCTTATGCTCCGGAGTTACTCGCTCCGGGGCGCAAGATCGCTCGTGTCCTGTACGTGAGCGACAGGGATGTGATCGAGTACGGCACCACCAGGCCGGAGAGCCGCCATACAGGCCCGGGACGATCCGGAACTGTGAAACACTACCATGCCGCGCGGCCCCGACCAGCAGCCTGTTACGGTAGATTTCAGGTAAGAGTTCTACCCGGCGGTCTCAACGTGTAGATGCGTGACACAGAAATCGTTTATAGAGGGACGCCGAGTCTCAATCATGACGTATAGCCTCGGGAAGCCGTCCCCGCCCGGATCGGGTACTACCGGCAGGCGGAGACCGGCCAGAACCCCTCACGGGCACGACTCCGTACCTGCGGAGAGAGCCGGATGAGACAGAACCCCGTTCTCCTTGTTGCGCTGCTGCTCCTGGCGTTCGGAGCCGGGTGCATCGATTCGGGGGACGCCGATACAACGGAAACCGTCACCCCCGCCCCGGTTCTCCATTACGAGCGGGGGAGCGTCTCGATCCCCATCAATGTCTCCGATATCCCGGTGAGAAGGTTCGATGTCAACGTTACAGAGGTGATCGAGATCCTCCTTGCCGACCAGCGGGCCGGTGCTCTGCTTGAGGGCGGCTGGAAGATAGCCTCGGTCCGGACGGGCTTTGATTACGACTTGAGGGCGACGCATGTCGACGTAGAGTTCCGAAGCGATGAACCGTCACCATCGTTCTTCATCGAAGTGGACGAACGGGAGGGGCACACGGGAAGAGGATTCTGCAACGTCCCACGCTGGCTTGGGGGGCCGTATGCCGGACCCTATCCTGAGGACTACCACCAAAACCAGACGCCCAGAAGGGGCGTTGACTGGATGTATGTCTTCGATCACCACAACGAGCGGGTTGTGGTGGTCTACAACGAAACGACGATCTTCTACCTCTACCCGTCATACGGGAGAGAGTGGTATGAAAGCGTGGAGGCGTCAGGATGAAGCGGATCTTCATTCTCTCCCTTGCGCTGCTGCTCCTGGCGCTCGGGGTCGGGTGCATCGATTCCTGGGATACCGATACACCGGAAAACGTCACCCCTGCCCTGGTCCTTCACTACGAGCAGGGGAACATCTCGATCCCCATCAATGTCTCCGATATCCCGGTGAGAAGGTTCGATGTCAACGCTACAGAGGTGATCGGGATTGTCCTCGCCGACCCCCGGGCCGGGATCTTGCTTGAGAACGGGTGGAACATCACCTCGATCCGGACGGGTTTTGAGAAGGGGGACCCGAACACCGAGCACATCGATGTGGAGTTCAGGAACGATGAACTGACGCTGTCGTTCTTCATCAAAGTGGACGAACGGGAGAGGCAGGCCGGCAGGGGGCGTTGCAGCGCCACGATCTGGAGGGGACACCCGTGGACGTCAGAACCCTTCCCTGAAGAGGAGGACTATCACCAGGCGGTAAATCCATACATGGGCCTGTTTGTGGTCGTCGATCATCACAACGAGAGGGTGTTGATGGCCTATGACGATACGGCGATCTTCTACCTCTATCCCTCGTATGGGGATGCGACTGAATGGGAATAACTGAAGCGAAACCGGCGCACCCCAACCATCTCATACAGGCGGAGCGGCAGACCGCCCGGCACCTCTCCCGTCCGGTTCGTCCCCTGGAGCACCGCCTGCGCCGGGGATGAGCCGCTCCCTGCCACGCTTGCAGCATCCCTGTCCGTCTCAGGACGATCTACACGGCCGTAACCGTGACGGCTCGTGGACGGCCGCGGCCCATTCGGCGCTCGCAAGTCGCACCTCCGGTGCTCAAGCTCCGGCTCTGACGAACCGTCGCACAGCAAAGGCCTTCGGCCTTCTCGAACTCCTGTCGTTCCGACAGTCGCAACTCGCACCTCCGGT
>DAOSER010000215.1:0-3308 GCA_035363235.1 Methanoculleus sp. | reverse complement strand
GTATCGGCCCAGAAGACTCGACGAGATGGTCGGACAGAAGGATATCGTGGTGCGCCTCCAGTCCTACGTGAAGACCGGCAACCTGCCGCACCTCCTCTTCACGGGCAGCGCAGGGATCGGGAAGACCACCGCCGCCGTGGCGCTCGCGCGGGAGTTCTTCGGCGACTCCTGGCAGACGAACTTCCGCGAGATGAACGCCTCCGACGAGCGGGGCATCGACGTCGTCAGAAACCAGATCAAGGAGTTCGCCCGGACGTCGCCGCTTGCCGGCGCGGCGTTCAAGATCCTCTTCCTCGACGAGGCGGACGCGCTGACGACGGATGCGCAGGCGGCTCTCCGGCGGACGATGGAGACCTACGCCCGGACCTGCCGGTTCATCCTCTCGTGCAACTACTCCTCGAAGATCATCGATCCCATCCAGAGCCGGTGCGCCATCTACCGGTTCAGGCCGCTTGAGGCGGAGGCGGTCATCGAGGAGATCAGGAGGATCGCCGCGGCCGAAGGCCTCAAGGTCACACAGGGTGCGCTCGACGCCATCGTCTACATCGCCTCAGGGGATATGAGGAAGGCGATCAACGCCCTGCAGGGCGCCGCCATCCTCCGTTCCGACATCGATGAGGAGACGGTCTACGCGATCACCGCGACCGCCCGCCCGGAAGAGATCAATGAACTCCTCGACCTCTCGATTGCGGGCAAGTTCGACGAAGCGGAGCAGGCGCTCTCCGAACTGACCCGCGGCCGGGGCATCGCCCCGAACGAGCTGATCAACCAGTGCTACCGGGCGCTTGTCCGGCGCGATATCGACCGGACGCTCAAGGTGAGACTGATCGATGCCCTGGGCGAGACGGACTTCCGTCTCTCGGAAGGGGCAAGCAGCGATATCCAGATGGAGGCGCTGCTCGCCCGGTTCGTCCTCGCCGCAGGAGAGCACCGGTGAGGGGCTCCGGCCGTGCCTGAAGAAGAGGTAACCGTCGAGGTCACCGATGTCGTCGGTGAGTGGACGAAGATCCTAAAAAAACAGTTCAAGCGGGAGCTCGCCGAGCTCTCCCGCGAGTACCCGCACAAGCGGTCGCTCATCATCGATTTTCGAAAGATCCTGAATAACAGGCTCGCGTTTGAGCTCCTGCGGAGCCCGGGGAAGGTCCTCGGCGACATCCGGGATGCGATCGTCCAGAACAGGCTCCTCAAACTCAAAGATGGCCAGGATCCGGACCTGATCAACATCCGGTTCACGAACCTGCCGCAGAAGACCGACGTCCGGGATATCAGGGCCGACCAGATCAACACGTTCATCGGCATCGAGGGGATCCTCAGGAAGACGACCGAGGTCCGCCCCCGGATCGTGAGCGCGGTCTTCCGGTGCCGCTCCTGCGGGAAGAACACCGACCCGGTCCCCCAGGGCTACGGGCGGTTCGACGAGCCCGACGTCTGCCCGAACTGCGAGAGGAAGACCCGACTCGATCTCGTCATGAACCGCTGCCGGTTCGTCGATGCCCAGAAACTCCGGATCCAGGAGTCTCCTGAAGGCCTCCGCGGCGGCGAGCAGCCCCAGACGCTCGATATCGACGTCACCGACGACCTCACCGGGATGGTCTCGCCGGGCGACCGGGTGGTGGTGAACGGCATCCTGCGGTCGGTGCAGAGGGTCAACTACGGCCAGAAGAGCACGCTCTTTGACATCTATCTCGAGTGCAACTCCATCGAGGTCGCCGAGAAGGAGTTCGAGGAGGTCTCGATCAGCGAGGAGGACGAGGCGAAGATCATGGCGCTCGCCCGCGACCCCCTGGTCTATAAGAAGATCGCCCGGTCGATCGCGCCGACGATTTACGGCACCGACGACGTGAAGGAGGCGATCGCGCTCCAGCTCTTCGGCGGTATCGCGAAGGATATGCCGGACGGCTCACGCCTCCGCGGCGACGTCCACGTCCTGCTGGTCGGCGACCCGGGTATCGCAAAGAGCCAGATATTGCGCTACGTCGTGAAACTCTCGCCCCGCGGGATCTACACGAGCGGCAAGTCGTCGACCTCCGCCGGGCTGACGGCGACGGCGGTCAAGGACGAGTTCGGCGACGGGCGCTGGACGCTCGAGGCCGGTGCGCTGGTCCTCGCGGATATGGGGATCGCCGCCGTCGACGAGATGGACAAGATGCAGAAAGAGGACCGGAGCGCGCTGCACGAGGCGATGGAGCAGCAGTGCTACGACAACGAGACCGAGGTCCTCACGGAGAGCGGCTGGAAGCTCTTCCGCGACGTAACCGCGGACGACCGTGTCGCGACGCTCTCTCCCGACGGCAGGCTGGAGTACGCATCGCCGTCCAACTTCGTGGCATCGGAGTACGACGGGGAGTTGTACTACGTCAAGTCGCGGCAGGTCGACCTCGCGGTCACGCCGAACCACCGGATGTACGTCAACCTGAACCGGCGCGCCGACGAGTGGGAAGGGTTCCGGCTCATCCGCATGGACGAACTCCCCATCCACAAGCGGATGCGGTTCAAAAAGAACGCCGCATGGGCAGGGGAGCGGCACGAGACCTACGAGATTCCGCCCGTCGTCAAGTTCGCGAACCAGAACGCCGAAGGAAAACTAACCGAGCCCGTCACGGTCGGGATGGACGACTGGCTTGAGTTCCTGGGTTATTTCCTCTCCGAGGGGTCGGTTCAGCGGCACCACCAGACCGGGGTTCCCTACCGCGTGATCATATCGCAGACGAACCCGGAGTCTGCCGAAACGATCCGGCGGTGCCTCGAACGACTGCCGTTCCGGTTCTCCTATGACGGCAAGAACTTCTCGATCAACGCAAAGCAGCTTGCCGAACACCTCGCGCCGTTCGGGAAATGCCACGAGAAGTACGTCCCCGGCTACGCGAAGAGCCTCCCGCCGGAGCAGATCGCGATACTCCTCGATGCGCTCATGCTCGGGGACGGCTATGTCAACAGGACGACCGGGGTCTCGATATACACCACCTCGTCGAGGAGACTGGCCGACGACGTCACCGAGCTCCTGCTGAAGAAGGGGTGGTCGGGGAACACCTATCGATTGCGGGAGGCCGGGGAGGTCGTATCCAACCCCCGGGGCGGGACCGCGACCGCGACCCACGACATCTACCAGGTGACGTTCATCCGCGACGGCCAGAACGAGCCGAACGTCAACTCAAACGGGCAACGGCATATCGAGACGCGGCCGTATAAGGGCACGATCTACTGCCTCGAGGTTCCAAACCACATCCTGTATGTCCGGCGAAACGGCATCCCGGTCTGGTGCGGCAACTCGATCTCGGTCGCAAAGGCCGGCATCACCGCGACCCTGA
>DAOSER010000214.1:0-3341 GCA_035363235.1 Methanoculleus sp. | reverse complement strand
GACCGCGATCAGGCTCCACCGGGCAGGCGAGGGAGCGCCCTATACCGGATTGAAGCCGGCAGGCCTCGACGAGGGGCCTGTGGTCCCCCGCGCCGAGAAGGCGATAGAGACCGGTGACGCCAGCGAGGTTATCGGGTTTGTCCTCGATGCGGCGAGAGAAGACCTGCAGCACCGCTTTCATGCCGTCATCGAGAAGAAGCATTATGACCCGGACGATGTCGTAGCGGGTCGCGCGTATGTGCAGGCGTTCATCGATTTCGTGGTCTACACCCACCATCTCTACCGGTATGTGAAAGGCGGCGGGGAGCACGAAGGGGGCGGTGGCGGCCATTCCCATTGAGCAGGCATCCTTCGGGGGTCGCTCCGATCCCCGAATACCCCTGGCGTCCGGCGGGCTGATGCCCTCCGGTCACCCGCCGCCGGCTGCCTGCGAAGCGCCGCGGACCCGCTCCCGCCCGGTGTAGATGTTCATCTTTCTGCTCCGCACGAACCCGACGATCGTGAGCCCGCCCGCCTCTGCGGCCTCGACGGCGGTGGTGGTCGTCGCCCCCCGCGAGACGATCACCGGGATGTTCGCCACCAGACACTTCCTGACCATCTCGGAGGATATCCGGCCGGAGCTGACCGCAAACGTCCGGGAGAAGTCAATCCCCGATAGAAGGCCGTGGCCGACGACCCGGTCGAGCGCGTTGTGCCGGCCGATATCCTCGGCGATCCGGATCGTTCCGCCTTCGGCGTCGAAGAGCCCGACGAGGTGGATGCCGCCGGTGATCCGGTGAAGGTCCGAGTCGAGGGTCTCCTTCGTCGCCGCCCGGATCGTCTCGGGCGCGAGGGTGAGGTCGGAGCGGATCGCGGGGAGTCGCCCGGCATCGAGGAACGAGGTGCTCCCGCCGCACCCGGAGAGGACGGTCTTGTGGGAGGTCAGGATCGCGAACGGGTTCTTCGTGAGGACGCTCGCGGCGTTCCCCTCGATCCGGATCGACTCGATCTCCGCGAGATCCCTGACGATCCGCTCCGTGTAGAGGAATCCCACGACAAACTCCCGGAGCATCGCCGGGCTCGTCATCGCGGTGAGGGCGTGGCGGCCGTTGACGGTCACGGAGAGCGGCATCTCCTCGACGACGGGATGGGTCGCGGAGACGAACGTCTCGTCGTCGACTTTGACAATCGGCAGTTCCCGGTAGAGCATCAGATCGCCCTCCGGGAGATCTCTTCGACGGTGGCTATCATTGTCTCAATCTCCTCCTTCGTGGTGTAGATGTAGGTGCTCGCCCTCACCGTCCCGTCCGAAAAGCCGAGGTGCTCCATGAGCGGCTGGCAGCAGTGGTGTCCCGACCGAACCAGGACGGCGGCGGCCTCGTCGAGGACCTGCGCCACCTCGTGCGGGTGCATCCCCTCGACCGTGAACGAGACGACGCCGATCCGTTCACCGGGCGCATCCGCCCCCACGACCGTAACCCCGTCGAGCGCCGAGAGCCCGTCGATCAGCCGGGCGGCGAGCCGCTCCTCGTGCCGCCGGACCTCCTCCATCCCGATCTCCCGGAGGTACGCCGCCGCCCGTGCAAGCCCGATGGTGCCGGCGACCGGCGGCGTTCCTGCCTCGTAGCGCTCTTCACCGGGAGCGAGGGTATAGCCGTCCACAGCCACGCTCTCGACCGCCCCGCCCCCGACGAAGAGCGGTTCGAGGTCCGGCCGGCGCATCCAGAGCCCGCCCGTCCCGGTCGGGCCGAGCATCTTGTGGCCCGAGAAGCAGAAGTAGTCGCACCCCATGGCGGCGACGTCGACCGGGAGGTGCGGAACCGATTGGGCGCCGTCGACGAGGAGCCGGGCACCCCGGTCGTGGCAGATCCCGGCGATCTCGCGGACGGGGAGGATGGTGCCGAGGACGTTCGAGGCATGGGTGACGGCGACGAGCCGGGTATCGTCGCGGACGACCCCCTCAAGGTCGGCGAGGTCGAGATTGCCCTCAGCGTCCGGCCGGACGATATCCACCGCGACCCCCCGCTCGCGGAGCCGGAGCCAGGGGAGGAGGTTTGAGTGGTGTTCGAGGAGTGTCGTCACCACCCGGTCGTCCCGCTGCCAGGGCAGACCGGCGACGACCGCCCCGATCGCCTCTGTGGTGTTCCGGGTGACGGCAAGGGTGCCGCTCTCTCCCCCGATGAACGACCTGGCGGCGTCGTGGGCGTCCCGGTAGCGGTGGGTGGCGACGGCGGCGAGCCGGTGGACGCCCCTCCCGACGTTTGCCCGATACCGGAGGTCGTACTCGACCATCGCCTGGACCACCGGTTTCGGGGTGAGCGACGTGGCGGCGCTGTCCAGGTAGATGAGGTCCCGGGTGATCGGGAAATCCGCCCTGCAGTCCTCGATCTTCATAAAACCTCGTCCATGCTCCCGCTCCGGTATCCGGTGAGGTCCAGGGCGACGTAGGCAAAGCCGATCTCGCGGAGCGTCGCCGTGACCTCGTCCCGCATGGCGAAGAGCCGTTCCAGTGCGTCGGGGAGCGCTTCGATCCGGGCGACGCCGCCGTGCACCCGGATCCGCACCTGGGAGAATCCCCGGTCGTGCAGCGCTTCTTCGGCCGCCTCGATCCGGGCAAGCGCCTCCTCCGTGACCTCGTCCCCGTAGGGAATGCGGGTGGCGAGGCAGGCTGCCGAAGGCTTGTTCCAGAACGGAAGCCCGCACTCGCGGGCGATCCTGCGGACATCCTCTTTCGCCGCACCCGCTGCGGCAAGGGGGTGGCGGACCCCCTCCTCGTCGCTTGCGGCAAGCCCCGGGCGGTATATCCCGAGGTCGGAGACGTTCGTCCCGTCCGCGACCGTGCCGATCCCCTCCCGCCGGGCAAGTTCCTTCAGCAGGCGGGAGGAGGCCTTCTTGCAGGTGTAGCACCGGTCGGGCCGGTTCGCCCGGAAAGCCTCGTCTTCAAGGATCGGGAACGGCACGACTTCCAGGGGAAGGTCCAGCCTGGCGGCGGTCTCTTCTGCCTCCCTGACCTCCCGCCGGGGCAGAAGCGGCGAGTCCAGGAGGACACACCGGACCCGCTCCCTCCCGAGCGCCCGGACGGCCAGGGCGGCCAGGAGGGAACTGTCGACGCCGCCGGAGTAAGCGACAAGCACGGGGCCCTTCCCCTTGAGAGATTCGATGACCGCTTCTCTGCTGCAGCTCGACTCCACGGGCGCATTCCTCCTTACGTTTCCATGCCGCACGAGCCGCCGAGCTGGTTCTCTTCGCGGATCTGCGTGCAGATCTCACATATCCGGGAGGCGAGGTCGTCGACACGGCCGGCCTGGAGGTCCTGTGCAAGCCGGTTGAGCGACTCTTTCACCTCGCCCTCAAAGACGATC
>DAOSER010000213.1:0-3342 GCA_035363235.1 Methanoculleus sp. | reverse complement strand
GATGGACGCGATGAACTCGTCGCAGAGGGCGACCGTCTCGTCCTTCCAGTAGATCTGCTCTTCCGGGGTGTTGAAGGCGTGGTGCGCCATCATCTCAAAGAGCGTCAGGTGGCGCCCGGATCGTCCGACGGAGTCGAGATCGTTTAGGCGGATGCAGGGCTGGGAGATGGTCAGCGGGTTCGCCGGCGGCGGGACGACCCCGCTCGTGACGAACGGCTGGAAGTCGGCGATGGATGCGATGGTGAGGTAAATATCGTCTCTCCACCGGGCGGCTACGGGATATCGTTCGAGGCGTGTATGACCGTGCCGCTCAAAGAACGAGAGGAACGCCTCCCGCATCTCGCTGACGCTATGGGGCTTGAAGACCGGATTGCCGATGAAGTTATACGTTACACACGGAGCGTCGCCGCAGAACTCTTGTTCGGGGTCCCGGGTCCAGAAGGCCGCCCCGCAACTCTTGCAGACCTTCCGCTCAAACCCCTGAGACCTGAAATAGTCGAGCGTATATTCTTCCTCGAGCATTGAAAATCACGCAGCATAAATTGGTATGATTGTGACCGATATAGTTGTTTGTGCGGATTGTTCAAGGCTTCCAGGTGTCCTGGTACCAGAGATCATAGGATTCATATAATCCTGTCCGCTCGGCGATGCGTACGGCAAGGATGTGCCAGCATTCGCGTCTCCGGAAGAGGAAGTCGCTGCAGGTGCAGAAGTCGCCTTCTACGATGTACTCATTGCTCCGGCCCACCACGATGAAGAAGTCCCGGTAGCGCTTCACCTGCCCCTCATCGACGGCGGCGAGCGCTTTTTTCCCTCGCTCCCCGTAGACGCGCTCGATGCAGGTGCGGAACTCCGGGGTCAGCGCCCGGTCCCGCTCGATCTTTCCCCAGATGCCCGTCATGGAACTACCACTACGTGTGGCGGATCAGGGATATAATGCCATCCCATGCGGGATGCAAGTGCTTCCATGGCCGGAGCCTCGAGCGCGTAGTGGGTAGATTCAAGGCAGGGGATGGGTGATGCACGGGCCACGCTGTGCTTGAGTTCCGCCGAGAGGAAGGCTTCCGCCCCGAGACCGGCGGCCTCCCGGATCAGGTCGGGGTCAAACCCGCTCCCCCCCACGACGGCAAGACGCCGGATCTCCCCCACCTCGCCGTAGACCCGGATCCCTCCGCCCGGGAGGCGGCGGGCGATCTCTTCGGTAGTGAGCGTGCAGTCGCCGACGAGGCCGGCGGCCATCCGCTCCATCCCGGAGAATCCGAGCTTTGACGCCAGAACGTCGTTGACGCCGCCCTCGGCATGGTCGAAGTTCGTGTGCAGTACATAGAGGTTCATATCGGCGGCGAGGAGTGCCCGGAGCAGGCGCGACGTCGGTCCCCTGATCGCCGTGACCGGGTTCCAGAGGGGCGTATGGTGGACGACAAGCATATCCGCGCCGGCACGAACTGCGGCATCCACCACCTGCTCTGTGGCGTCAAGCGCACAGCAGACGGTCCCGATCTCGTCCTTGCCCTCGACGATGAGGCCGATCCTCCCGGCATCGTATTCTTCGGCCAGTTCGGGCGGAGCGACCCGCTCCAGTGCGGCGATGAACCTCTGGATATCCATACAGTACCTCGTATGGATCTCACGGAATAAAAGGGTGAACGAGGGCGCTGCCCTGCACCCCCGGCCCGGTTCCTCCCGTCGAATAAATTTTCATTCTCCGGGAGATTTTGTCAAACCTTGAGAGGAAATATGCAATTATCACATAAAGGCGACGAATATGGGATGGATCAAATAGAAACGATTATCCATAAAAAAACCGAGACTCAATTATCGCCTTTCGGAGACAGAACATGCTGAGAACTCTCATTATCGGAATGACGCTCCTCGTCCTCTGCGCCGGCATCCCGGCTGTTACCGCGCAGATCGGAGGAGACCAGGCGTGGTACCGCGTCCACTGCAACATCGACGGTGCCGACGTCTACTTTGACGGCCAGTATCAGGGCACCACCTACGGAGGGTCGCTCGACGTCCCGGTCTACACCACCGGGTCGCCCTACAGCACCATCCGGGTCGAGAAGAGCGGTTACCACACGTACACCGACAGCCTGCCCTCAGGCCCCGCAGCGGGCGAGACCAGAGACGTCTACGTGACGCTGCAGCCGGTCGAGACCGCCGGTTCGATCCATGTCACGTCGAGCCCCTCGGGTGCGGCGATCTACTTAAACGGGCAGTATAAGGGTGTTGCGCCGCTCACGATCCAGAGCCTCTCTCCCGGCACCTACTCCCTTGATGCCGACCGGTCCGGCTACCAGTCCGACCACAGCACCGTCACGGTCAGGGCGGGGCAGCAGTCGAATGTCCAGTTCACCCTGACGCCGATCCAGCAGTACGGGTCGGTCAAGATCACATCCAGCCCCTCCGGTGCCTACGTCTACATGGACGGCGTCTACAAGGGCCGGACACCGCTGACGCTCAGCAGCGTCTCGGCGCAGAAGCACAACCTCGAGCTCGACCTATCCGGCTACTATGACTGGAAGTCGACCGTGACCGTGAGCCCCGGCGTGACCAGTTACGTCAACGCCTACCTTACGTCCGTCCCCTCCGAGACCTCCGGCGCCATCGACGTGGTCTCCTACCCGGCAGGGGCCGACGTCTTCCTCGACGAGAAGTACCAGGGCAAGACCCCTGCAGCAGGAGTGTACGCGATCTCGAACGTCCCGGTCGGCTCCCACACCGTGAGGGTAGCCCTCTCCGGCTACCAGGACTACACGACGGGAGTCGTTGTCAGCGCCGCGACCACGAGCCATGTCACCGCGACGCTCCAGCCCGGCCAGCCGACCTCGACGGGCTCGATCTCGGTCACCTCCTCCCCGTCGGGGGCTGAAGTCTACATCGACAACGCCTACAGGGGTGTCACCCCGCTGACCGTCGACGGCATTGCCACCGGCACCCATGCGGTCAGGGTGGCGCTCGGCGGCTATAGCGACTGGTCGACCAGCGTTCAGGTCGGCGCCGGAAGCACCGCCTCGGCCTCGGCCTCGCTCTCGCCCGTGCCGACCCAGGCTCCCCACACGGGCATGGCGCCCTTTGCCGTGGTAGGGGCGCTCGGCATCCTCGGCCTCTTCGTCGCCCTGCGCAGACGGGACTGAGCGCATCAACACCACCTCTTTTTTGACGCAAAACCAATTCGGCGCTCCATACGCATCTTCCGGAGGCGCTACGGGATCGACCCTGCCGGGATGCCCACACGTCCTCGCGTCATATTACCTAAAGTAATAATCAACACCTATAAATATTCCAAAATGAATATACGTTCATGGAAAAGTCCCTTGACCTCATCAATGCCCGGATACG
>DAOSER010000212.1:0-3358 GCA_035363235.1 Methanoculleus sp. | reverse complement strand
TGAAGGTCGTCTTCCGGAGCAACGACATCCTCTCCGCCGCCGGCGCGAACATGTATGCGCTCGTCCACCTCCAGAAGGCGATCGCGGACCGGCTCGGCGTGCCCTGCGGGCGCTACACGCACATCGCGCTCGTCCCCCACGTCTACTACCGCCGGGATGCGAACGACATAGAGCCGTTTTGCAAATCAGGCACTGCAATCCGGCCCGTTGCCGAGGTCTGCCGCATCTGCGGGAAGTGCCCCCGCTCGTCTCAGGTGTAACCCGGAGCCGTCAGGTTAATTAGGGTTCAAATATAACATTTTAGAGCCCAATAGCCCGGTAGTGTAGCGGTCAATCATGTGAGACTCTGGATCTCACGACAGCAGTTCGAATCTGCTCCGGGCTACTCCTGCTTTTTGTCATCCCATACCCGGAAATCCCGTATCACCCTTCACGGCAACGTGAACGTCCGCGGGATTCCCCGGACCATGAATTCTTTCATCCTGCCGGTATTCTGATGGTGACTGCAACCCACATATCAGAGGGAGATGTACCATTGCCTGACTACAACCTCGGCTGCACCGTGCGGCTCGACGACGTAGAAACACTCGCCCTGCTCGCAGACCTCTACGAAGATGGCGCAATCCGTCATATCCAGGTGCAGGCAATCCCTCTGCCCCGCCCCCTCTTCAAAAAACACCTCGCGAGTGTCGCCGCGGCCGGCATCCCTTCGATCGTCCACGCACCCCACCACGGCCACGGCGTCAACCCCTGCGCCCCGGCGGCCTACGACGATCGTCCGGCGAAGGAGATCGAGGAATATATAGATGAGGCGATGAGCCAGACCCTTGAGGCCGCCGACGCCCTCGGTGCGGAGACGATCGTCCTCCACGCCGGCCGGTACGAGCCGGGCGGTCACTCAGCCGCCATCGAGACATTCGCCAACTTCCTCGACCGCCACAACGATCCGCGGTTCACCCTCGAAAACCTCCCCGCGGTCTACGCCGGTTACCCCCTCCTCGGGAACACCGCCGAAGAGCTCGCGGCGCTTGCAGGCAATACAGTCATCCGGTTCTGCCTCGACTTCCCCCACCTCGCCTGCACCGCAAACTACCGCCGTCTCTCGTTCGCAGAAGAGCTAAGACGGTTCGAAGGCCTCAACGTGGCCCACCACCACCTCTCGAACATACGATACGACTCGATCACCGACGAGCACCTCGCGCTCGACCACCCCGACGGCGGCCTCGATCTCCCGGCGGTCTTTTCCCGGCTCCGCCGGCACCCCGGCGTCCCGACGACGCTCGAGTACAAGCAGGACTCCGCGGACGTCTACGCCCGGCAGGTGCGGGCCTTTGCCGGGCTCTGGAACCATGCCGGGGAGTGAATCGCACCCGTAGCACATCGAGGCCGCCCTGAAGAATTGGCCCGACAGCAGCGATCGTGATCCCGCTCGACCGGGGAAAGCAAAAACCCTATATGCACAGGAAAATCCTATCGACGTATGCAATGATCCTTGAATATATCAACGCGGCACTCGAACACGCCAGCTACGAGATCATCGAGGACGATGAACCGTATTACGGAGAGATCCCGGAACTTCCCGGGGTCTTTGCTACCGGCAGGACGCTCGAGGAGTGCAGGAGAAACCTTGCCGGCGTCATCGACGAATGGTTGATCATACGACTCCGGCGCGGCCTCCCGATCAGTCACAAGTTCCTTTGTGATGACGTGCTCCGCAGATCACCTCCTGTTCTCCCCGAGCATTACAGCGGCCGGGTCCATCGTGTATCTCTCAAAGCGGCGGGCGCCGTCATCTTCCTGGCAGAGACCTGATGCAATTTTTTCGAGCCATATGCGCATCATCCCTGTGGAGTTTTTGGTCCGTTGTGGTGTGTATCTGCCAGCACCCGCCCTCACGCCAGCAGCGCCGCGATGATCCCGGTTAAAAAGATCCCGTCAAACGTCCCCGCTCCGCCGATGCTCGCCGTCGGCGCCCCCAGTTCCACGATATGGTGGAGGTTCAAGAGGTCCGCCCCTATCAGGGTGCCGAGCGTCCCGCTCACGTAGGCGATGATCACCGCCGCGGCCGGGACGCCGCCCGCAAAGAGTGAGAGGATCAGCGCCGCAAAGAGCGCCGCGAGCGGCGGGATGAAGAACGGCGTCGCGATACCGAGCCCCGGCACCGGGCGGGCGACGAGTTTCGTTACGACGGTCACGACCGCGACCCCGGCGAGCGCGAGTGCGAAGAGCAGGTAGCCCTCGCTGATCACGACCGAGTCGTAGAGCAGATAGAGCGATATCAGGACAGGGATCACTGCGCCGCCGACGTTGACCGCGAGGACCGTCCGCTGCACCTGCTGCGGGATGCGGTAGAGCCGCCCGTATATCACGGCGTAGCGATCGTAGGCAGGTGCCGCCGGCCGGCACTCAAGGGTCTTCACCGGGATGTTGATGAAACTCCCGATAAGCGTCAGAAAGAGGATAAGGAGCGCCTGCCACCAGGAGAACCCGAGCCGTGTGAACGTCGCCCCGATCGCCGTCAAAAAGAGGATCGGAAAGACGATGACGGCGAGCCCGACGAGGATCAGCAGCCCGAAGAAGATGAGAAGGGCGAGAGGGGAGAACGGGTTGAAGACGACTCGGTCCATGCCGGAAGGTGTTCACCCATCTATAATATATGCTCTCACCGACGGGAGCAGACGATCGCGGCGTGGTCCTGGTGGTAGGGCTCGAGCCACCGGACGTCCGCGATGTCGAGGTGCTTCTCAAGACCCGCCCGGGCCTCGGCGAGCACCTCGGCCGGGTCCCGCCGGACATCAACGCTCCGGGTCTTGAGCATCAGGATGAGGTGGCCTCCGGGTTTGAGAAAGACCAGGTTTCGCTCCGCGATCTCGACCTGGTTGGGCTGCGCCACGTCCTGGTAGACCAGGTCCACGGCCTCCATGAACGGTGCATACTCCTCCGGCCTTCCCGCATCGGCCATGATCGGGACGATGTTTCTCCTCCGGCGGGCCACCTCCAGGAGGTCCTGCATCGGTCGCGGCGCAAACTCCACCGCGTAGACGGTCTCCACGTAGTCGGCAACGTGCGAGACCGTGGTCCCGTTCGCAGCACCGAGATAGAGCACCCGCATCTCGGGAGTGAGTTCCACCCCGCCGCCGAGGGTGTAGAGCGCCGCAAGCTTGCTCCGGTAGGGGTCCCAGACCCGGTAGCCGTCAAGCGTCCGCTCCCCGTAAACGCCGCCCTCGCCGGGCGAGACCAGAACGTTCCCAAGCCAAATCATGCCGCGACCCCCACCTCGTCGATCCGTGCCTGGGCATCTTTCAGGAACTCCGGCACCGCCTCTCCCCGGTAGTAGTCGAGCCGGGCGGCGATGGCG
>DAOSER010000211.1:0-3368 GCA_035363235.1 Methanoculleus sp. | reverse complement strand
GATCTTCGTCTCCCTCACCGGCACGATGGACCAGGCAGCGAAGCTCAAGGTCGCACGTGACGCAAGCCAGTTTGCCCTGGTCATCCTGCTGATCTTCACCGTTGCGGGCGGCTGGATCCTGCAGCTCTTCGGCATATCCATCGAAGCCTTCCGTATTGCCGGCGGCCTCCTCCTCTTCGGCATAGGCATGGATATGGTCTACGCAAAGACTTCCCGGACGAAGATGACCGCTACTGAGAAGTATGAGGGGCAGGATGCGGATGATATCGCAGTCATGCCGCTTGCAATCCCGATGATCACGGGACCCGGCGCTATCACCTCTGCGATCGTTCTGATGAACGAGGCGATGGGTATGAGCATCGCCGCAATCGCCATCGTGCTGCTCGCCGCTGTTGCAGCCATCGGGATCACGTACGCCATGATGCAGCGGTCCGACGTCATCGTCCGGCGCATCGGCCAGCGGGAGTACCGGGCCGTCAATCGGCTGATGGGTATGCTCCTCATCGCGATCGCGGTCCAGTTCATCCTGGTCGGCATCAGAACCGCCTTCCCCATACTCACCGGAGGGGCCGTATGACACCCGATCTTACACTCCCTGGAACCGTCCTGATCAGCACCTGCATCATTGCAGGCGGAATCCTCACCGGAGCGCAGGCGTTCTCTATAAATGTCCCGTTCGCCTCGTACGTTATGGTAGCACTCGCGGTCTTCATCGTTCTCGGCGCCGGCATGCTCGTTCTCTCCTGCAGGAGCCGGGGGACAAGCCCGTCCTGACGATGACAAAGATAGCGCTTGCCCAGGTTGCCGCCGGCGGGGAGAGGCCGGCCAGGATGCTTGAGGCTGCCGGCCGGATGGCCGATGAGGCCGCCGCGGCGGGAGCGTCACTCATCTGTTTCCCCGAACAGTTCGTGAACGGATGGTCCCCGAAGATCCCACCGGATTCCGGTGAGCCCCTTGGCGGCCCGCTCACTGCCGCATTCGGCCGAATAGCGCAAATTAGCGGTATTGCAGTCGTGGGCTCCATCGTTGAAGCGGGGGAGGGTCGCCTTCCTAAAAACACCGTCGTGGTGCTCGATGCAGGCGGTGAACTCCTCGCTGCCTACGCAAAAGTTCATCTCTTCTCTCCCGACGGGGAGGACCGATATTACACCGCAGGCGACCGGATCGCCACGTTTACCGTCAAAAACACGACATTCGGGCTTGCCGTCTGCTACGACCTCCGGTTCCCGGAACTCTTCCGCATCTACGCCATAGCCGGCGTGGAGTGCATGCTGGTTCCGGCTGCATGGCCGTGTTGCCGGCTCTCGCACTGGGAAACCCTCCTCCCCGCACGCGCCCTCGAGAACCGATACTACGTGGCCGGAATAAACACGGCCAGGGAGCCGGACGGGGCCTACTGTGGAGGGTCGCTCGCCGCCGACCCGGACGGCACCGTCACCGGCCGGTGCGGGGCAGGCGAAGAACTCCTCTTTGTGGAAGTCGACCCGGCAACGGTTCATGAGGCCCGATCAAGGCTTCCTTCACTTTCAGACCGCAGAAGTGACCTTTATCACCAACTGCTCTCCAAACTGTAGAGATATTCCATGCGGGGTGACCAGCACGTTTCGCTCAGCCTTGCCACGGCAGCGCTCCTTATCGCTCCCGGGGTCACCATCACCGACCCGGTCCTGCTCGCCGTCCTCCTCTTCGGCGTCTTCGTCGGATCGCTTGCGCCGGATGCAGATGCTGTCGATGCGGCAATATTCAACGGCCGAGTAGCCGGGGCGAAAGGGAAGAGAGGTCAGGTCATCAACGGCTTTGCCGTGATACTGCCGATCTTTGGCTATACCATCAGGTATCTCATCTACTACCCGCTCTCCCTCGTATTCCTGCTGCTCCTGCGGAAGAGCTACCGGCACCGGCACCGCGGGCTGCTCCACTCGTTTTCGGGTATCGGGCTGACCAGCCTGATCCTCTCCGGCTACCTGGCCCTCATCCTCATCTGGCTAGAGTGGCCTCTCACGCTCCTCCCGGCTTTCGGGTGCGCATTCTTTGCAGGGTGCGTCCTCCACCTTATGGAGGACACCTGCACCCCTGCCGGCGTCGCCTGGCTCTATCCCTTCTCCCGGCGGCGGATGGCGGGACGCGTCCGGACACTGGGAGCCTTTGAGGTGCGCCCGACGGCCTTCGCCGTCGTGCTCGTGATAGCGGCGGCCGGGATGATCATCGCACCGTTCGTGACCGCTGCATCACCGGAGGAACTCGGGCGCCTTGCGCTTGTCACCACTTCCGCGCTCTGGCTGATCTTCATGCTCGTCTCCCGCGTCCGGCGCGAGCGGCCTCGCCGGTAGCGCGATCGGTCCCGGTCCCCGATACCATATCTATACGTATCCGCGCGATCAACGATTTTCCATGTACCGTCTCGTCTGCGTTCATTGCGGTGCGACCTACACACCGGACCAGATCATCTATACATGCAACCGCTGCGGACACCTGCTGACCGTCGAATACGACCTGGACGGCATCGACGTCTCCCGGGACAAATGGAACCGGCGCCCCCTCTCGGTCTGGCGCTACCGCGAACTCCTCCCGGTCCGGGGCGAACCGGTCTCCCTCCAGGAAGGGGGCACCCCACTCTACCACCTGAAGGCCATCGGCAGGGAACTGGGTCTTCCTGAACTCTACGCCAAACACGAGGGGATGAACCCGACCGGTTCGTTCAAGGACCGCGGCATGACCGTGGGCGTCAGCATGGCCCTCGAACTCGGGATGAAGACAGTCGCCTGTGCGAGCACCGGGAACACCTCCGCGAGCCTCGCTGCCTACGCGGCGAGGGGCGGCATCCCCTGCGTCGTCCTCCTGCCTGCGGGGAAGGTGGCCCTCGGCAAGGTCGCGCAGGCGCTGATGCACGGTGCGCGGGTCATCTCCATCCGCGGCAACTTCGACAAAGCGCTCGAGATGGTACACGAGCTCTGCATCAGCCAGGGCCTTTATCTCTTAAACTCGGTCAACCCCTACCGTCTGGAGGGGCAGAAGACGATCGGGTTCGAGGCGATCGATCAGCTCGGCGGCGAGGTTCCCGACCGGATAGTCCTCCCCGTCGGGAACGCAGGCAACATCTCCGCGGTCTATAAGGGGCTCCGGGAACTCGAGGTGCTCGGGTTTATCGACCGGCTGCCGATGATGACCGGCATCCAGGCGGCCGGTTCGCAGCCGGTGGTGAAGGCAATCGAGAAGAACCTCGAGGTGCTGGTCCCGGAGTCGGCGCCTGAGACCGTCGCGACCGCGATACGGATCGGCGCCCCGGTAAACGCGGAGAAGGCGCTCGTCGCCATCCGCGCGACCGGCGGGACGGCGGCGGCCGTGACCGACGAGGAGATCCTTGCCAT
>DAOSER010000210.1:0-3370 GCA_035363235.1 Methanoculleus sp. | reverse complement strand
CCGCCGGGGACTTCGAGAAGAACCGCTCCGGTGCCACCGTCCATCTCGTCAAGCGTCTTCGTCCAGAGAACCTCCCCCGACGGATCGGTCTTGAACATCCGGACCAGCGCGGCGGTCCCGGAACGATCCGCTTCCCAGGGGTTCCTCACCGCGACGAGGTAGCCTCCGTCGATTGGGGTCGATATGACGCTGTCCACGATCCCGGAGCCGTTGCCGCCGATGATCCGGTTCCACTCCTCGAACCCCTCCCGATCGACCTTGAGCAGCCATGCGTTGTCGGTCCCGGTATTCCTATTCCCGCCGAGGATGAACCCGCCATCAGCAGTCAGGTCGACCGTCGTGAAGAGTCCGTCCCCCGGGAACGTCCGGCTCCAGACCTCCCCACCGTCCGGCGCGACCTTGAAGAGCCAGGCGCTGCGCGTATTCTTCTCCGGCGTCCAGCCGGTGCTCCCGGCGACGACGTAGTTTCCATCGTCGGTCGCGACCACGGCACGCACGGTATCCCAGTCCGGCACGCCGTAGGTCTTCCTCCAGACCTCATTACCGTCGGCATCCGTCCTGAGCAGCAAGACGTCCCGGAACCCGGTGTTTCCGGCGATCAGGTATCCCCCGTCGTCCGTCTGCAGCACCGATGCGACGTCCGCACTATCCTCGGCGGGGTAGGTCCGGTTCCAGACCTCGCTCCCCTGTCCGTTCGTCTTGATCAGCCAGATGGAGAGGTCGTACCAGGTGGCCTGCGTACCCGTGGGCGTGGGGGCAAACGCCTCCGCCATCGCCCCGGCGATCTCCGCAAGCCGGGCGTTCTCCTCGTCGGTCAGGACCGGGTTCTCCCCCGCCGCCGGGTCGAACGCGATCCGGGTCACCGAATCCCCGGTCTTGTGTACCACCGGATACTTCCGCCAGATCTCGCGGAGGGCCTCCTTCATCGCCTCCTTCTCTTCGGCGGAACGTGGGGAGCGGTCGATATAACTGAGCAGGGTCTCCCGCTCGTCATCCGTCCCGGCGAGTATGATGTAGTAGTAGGGCGATGCCCGCTTCACCGCGTCGTCGATCTCGATCCGGTCGACGGGCGTCTCCACCGGGCTTTCGGCCGGGCGGGGGGTTTCGGCCGCCGCCGCAGGGAGGACAAGCAGGAAGAGAAGGAGAATAATGGGGACATACTTCATTGGATCAACTCCGGCCTCCCGAGACGCCTAATCTCTTCCGAACCCGGCCTGAAACATCGATCGGCGCAAAGGAAGACCTATTAGTGAGCGATGGGGGAGGGGGGTTTATATTCTTTCTGTGCCGTCCGTCTCCACGTACACAACCCTCTCCGCCAGGGCGATCTCCCGCGGAGGAAAGACGACTAGCGCCCGGGGATCCTCGTCGATGGTGGTCGGCGTCCGGTTTTCGTCCGGCGGGTCCCTCGGGTAGATCTCGATGGTGTTCCAGACCTCTGTGGTGGCAAAGGAGATGAACTCCAGCGGGCGGAGGGTGCCGTTCTCGATTGCGTAGATGTTTCTGTAGGTGTCGTCGTAGGTCCGGTTCTGCTCGTGGTAAAAGACCTTCAGGCTCATTGCCTTCTTACCGTAGGAGATCTCATCAAACGGAATCTCATCGAGGGCGGCGAGAGCCCCGAGCGGGTGGGCGTGGGGAGGGCGGTAGTCGAGCCGCTGGGACGAGAGGTAGGTGCTCCCGTTCTGGAGGACGAAGGCGGAGTGAACCCAGGGCTCATCCTCCATGTCGGCGAAGAAACCGAACTGGATGTAGGTAAACGAACCGTTCGCATCGAAATCCATGACAAGCAGCGACGACTTCGCCGTCCGGTTATCGAACGGGATCTCGGCCTCCATCGCCTCCCAGATCTCGATGAACGGGGGGTTGTACCGCTCCACCGGGAGGACGGGGACGGTCTCGTAGTGTATCGTCTCGTAGCCGGGCGGGACGTAGGAGGCACGCCAGAGGACGAAGACCACCACGATGGCGATGCCGAGCACCAGCCATCGGTCTCTCATGCGGCGACGCTCCCGGCGATGAGGTAGCCGCCGTCCGACGTGCCGATCGAGAAGGCGATGATACGGCGGCGATCCGTTACAGGCGATTGCTCCTCCATCATAGTGAGAGCTGGGATGCGAGATTATATACGGGTTCTGTGCCGGCCGTCTACTCACGAGCCCCGGATCCCCTGTAGCCGGGCGCCAGCAAAACGCAAAGGTCAAGGTTCCTTACTCCGATTGCTGTAGTATGCGACACCGGACGGCTGCTCTACTCCTGATCGTCCTTCTCTCCGTTCTCCCCACCTGCGCGGCCGCGGGCTATACGGTCAGCCCGGCCGGCGACTACGTGCCCGACCGCCCGCCACAGGATATGACACCCATCGAGTGGTGGCAGGTCCCGCCCCAGGTTCTGATATCCGGTATGCTTATCGGAACCGCGCCCGAACTCCTGGTCGTCGTCAACATCCTGCTTCTCTTAAACGTCTGGCTCTTCTTCGGCTACCGCCGGATTGCAAAGCGCGCCGCACTCGAACACGAGACCCGGACGGCGATCTACGACCACATCCGCGCCCACCCGGGCATCCGCCTCGGCACCCTCGTCAAAGACCTCGAGATAAACCGGGGAACGCTGCGGTACCACCTCGGGAAGCTGCAGGAGTTCGGAATGATCGCCACCGCCGTCGTCGGGGGGCAGACGGGGTACTTCGAGAACCGGCAGAAGTATTCGGCTCTCGAAGAGAAGGCGCTCATCCACCTTAAAAACCCGAACACGCGGGAGATCCTCGCCATCCTGCTGGAGAGCCCGGCGGCGTCGCGGCGGGATCTTGCCGAACGGCTTGGGATAACCGCTTCATCGGTTTCGTGGCACCTCCGAAGGCTGAAGGCCGACGGGATCGTGCTCCGGGAGAAGGTAGGGGGAGGCGTCCGGTATACCCTCTCGGGAGAGGCGGCGGCGGTTTTCGGGGAACGGGTGGGCCTGCTGGAGGAGCCCGGGGGCTGCCGCGAAGGGGCGAGTGCCGGGAGCGAGGGATGAGGGATACTGTGAACGATCGGCCCGGGCATGTGAATGGCTGTGCCCGGCAGGGGGCATCTTCCTGTCGGAAGGGGGATGGGTGAAGAGGGCGTCTACCTCCCGGCACGATGATGCTGCAATGCATGCCCGGGCTGCTTATCTCGCCGGCGGAGCCTCGATATCCCTGTTCTCCGCCGGAGGCGTATCTTCCCCTGAAAAGAGGTGGTCGACACCCAGGACCGTGTTCACCCAGGCCCAGTCTTCGCTCGCCTGGACGACCATCAGGACGATGAGGGTGAGCGGAACAGCAAAGATCATCCCGGCAACGCCGAGCGCCCATCCCCAGAAGATGACCGAGAGGATGACCACGAGGGCGGGG
>DAOSER010000209.1:0-3386 GCA_035363235.1 Methanoculleus sp. | reverse complement strand
GCGACGGTGGTGGTGGATACCCTCGAGCGGGCGCGGCGGCTGATGGGCCGCTACAAGATGGTCACCCTGGACGGGGACTTCGTCGAGAAGAGCGGCGCTATGACCGGCGGTTCCCAGGCAAAGAAGGTCCGCGGGTTCGGGGTGGCGGTCGACGACGAGATCATGCGGGTCCGTGCGACGCTTGCCGGCCTTGAGGCGGAAGCGGGCGAGATCGAGGCGTCCATCGGCCGCCTTGCCGTGGCTGCGGAGGCGAAGCGGGCGGAGCGGAGTGCGGTCGACGAACAGGTTGCGCGGTACCGCATGCTCGTGGATGAGTTCCAGAAGCGCACCGAGGTGCTTGCGGGAGAACGGCAGACCCTGGGAGAGGCCCTACAGGCCCTGCTCGAGAGCGCGAAGACCGGCGGCGAAGAGCTTGCGCGGCTTGAGGCCGACCTGGAGCGGACCAACGGTGAGGTCGCGCGGCTCTCGGCGGAAGTCGACGGCCTCAAGAAGAAACTCGACGATACCGAGATCCCTGCACTCACCGAGCAGTACGAGCAACTCCGTAAGGCGGTCGACGATATCGAGCGGCGGCTCCGGAACAAGGATGCCGACATAACCGACGCGAAGCGCGAGCGCCAGCACTTCGCAAACCGTATCGAGGAGCTTGCGATGGAACGGAGCCGCCTGGAAGTGAAGAACCGGGAGATCGACGGCGAGATCACGGCCACTGGGGAACAGATCGAGGACCAGCGCCGCCTGATCGGCGAGCTCGAGGCGCGCCGGAAGGCGTTCTCCGACGAGCTTGCCGGTCTGCACGAGGTGCGCGACCGGATCCTTGCAGAGATCCGGGTGCTGGACCAGCGCTCTCTGGAACTCTCGGGCGAAGGGGAGCGCATCCGGATGCAGATCGACGCCCTCATGGAGCGGGAGCGGACACTGCTATCGGAGCTTGCGGTGCTCCGGGAGCAGGCCGGCGACGTGGAGACGGACCTCGACCTCGCCGCCATCGATGCCGGGATCGCGGAGGCCGAGCGTGCACTGAAGAAGATCGGCGCGGTGAACATGCTCGCGATCGAGGAGTGCGACCGGGTTGCTGCCCGCGTCGAGGAGCGGACACAGAAGAAGGAGGTGCTCTCGCGGGAGCGGATGATGCTTCTCGAGCGGATTGAGAAGTACGAGAAGATGAAGTACGACGCGTTCATGACCGCGTTTACCGCGATCGATACGAACTTCCGCGACATCTTCGCGCGCCTGACCGACGGGAGCGGGAGGCTCGTCCTCGATAACGAGGATGACCCGTTTGCCGGCGGGATGACGTTTGCGGTGCAGCCGCGCGACAAGAAGGTCCACCTCCTCTCCTCGCTCTCCGGGGGCGAGAAGTCGCTCACCACGCTCGCGTTCATCTTCTCCATCCAGCAGTTCATGCCCGCGCCGTTTTATGCGCTCGATGAAGTGGATATGTTCCTCGACGGGAGCAACGTCGGCAGGATTGCCGGCATGATGAACGAACTCTCGGGGAACGCGCAGTCGATCATCGTCTCGCTCCGAAAGCCCATGATCGAGCGCGCCGACCGCATCGTGGGCGTGACCATCCGTCCCGATAAGAGCACCTACGTTACCGGTGTGCAGAACAATGGATGAAGAGCCTGTCGAGATCCTGGCCGGCATGGCCGAGCGGGGGGAGGTCGATCCCTGGAACATCGATATCGTGGATGTGACGGACCGGTTCCTTGCCGAACTCGACCGGAGGAAGGAACTGGACCTGCGGGTCTCGGGGAGGACGCTCTTTTATGCTGCGTGCCTGTTGCGCTTGAAGTCGGATTATCTTGACGGCTGGGACGGCGATGAGGATGGGGAGTCGTTTCTGGACGACGAAGACGAGCCGCTCGCAGATTTCGGGTTCGACTTCGAGCCGGTCGGCGAGACCGAGCCGATCGGGCGCCTGGAGCGGGAGATCCAGCGCCGCCTGGGACGAAAGAGCCTGCGGAAACGCCCGCCGGTCACGCTCTACGAACTCATCAAGCAGCTCAAAACGGCGGAGAAGGAGCAGCGCCGCAGGCAGCGCAGAAGGGTGCCTCTCCCCCGCGAGCCGGATCTCGATCTCAACGCCGAAGACGTGGTGGCGGTCGCGCACGATGAGGGATACCAGCAGGCGGTCTCGGTCGTGATGGACACATTCAGGCGGGCCACAGGAAACGGGGATGTCCTGACGCTCGGGGACCTGTCCGGGGCTATGGGGAGGAGCCGGCGTGAGGTCTACATCCCGCTTCTGTTCCTGATGCTTGAGGGCAAACTCGCGCTCTGGCAGGATGAGTTCTTCGGCGAGATCTATATCGGTGATCGGATCCCCGAGCGCGACATGGAAGAACCTCCGCAATGATGCGCCGCCCCCGGTCTGGTGAGCGCAGGGGGCTTTTATCTAGTAAATTTTGCTGTTTTATTGAAAACCCCGCTGAATCCGGAGTGAAGGGCCTTGCGCGCATGGCCATGTCCCCGCGCTTCCGGCACCTGACGTTGCTTTATGAGTGATATACCCGGCATTTTCCCGGTGTGATGCTGTTTTCTATACGAAAATGAGGTAAATGTATAAATACCCCCGACGTCAACATGTTATAGTCAAGTTGGAGGCAAATTTCGTGCATAATTCTGCATTCCGGTGCAGGATGGCCGATATCTCCAACGAATATGGGGGTCCAAGCCATGTGCTTGGACCCGACGAAGCAGGGAAATGGTTATATGTCATTGTTGACAACATAGTAAGGCTGTGTTGTCAGGGCATCAGACCGTGCAGCCCAAGACGGGTGGTCTGGTCTGATGCCCTTCAACCGTTGTGAGGACCCGGGCTGGTGCCCGGGTCTGATGCGGGTTGACAATGTTTATATGTCTGGAAGTTCAACATATAATCTCACACGATGTATCGGCGTCTGTATTATGCGGGCGTTCCGACGCAATCGGGTCGGGAATATGTGATGAATTTCCGGCCCGAAATCTGAAGCGGGAACACAATGCTTATATGTGATGACTCACAAACATTGTTTCCCTCACAGGTGAAACGGGGCGGTCAGAACTCTCAATGTTCTGACCGGCCACTGTGATTGGGCCGGGAATTCCGAGTGGATTTCCGGAACTGGCCTGGAGCAGGAACATAATGTTTATATGTGATGACTCACAAACATTAATTCCTGCGCAGGTGAAGTGGTCCGGTCTGATTCGGGCCAAGTTTCCCTGTATTCAAAGGACATGAAGATTCAGGGTTCTCACCCTGAATCTGATGCAGGAAGCAAATGTTTAAATAGCTAGGAAATAAACATTGTTTTCCTGTTGATGGAGAATCAACGTGACCGTGCTGTGACGCGGGTTGGTTCTGACGTTGGCATTGGCAATGCGGAAATTTGTTCAGTAAC
>DAOSER010000208.1:0-3398 GCA_035363235.1 Methanoculleus sp. | reverse complement strand
CCGCTCGGCCCCGACATGACCAACTCCATCCGCCTGCTCGGCAAGTACATTGTCTGAGGCGGGTAAACACCCATCACTTTCTTTTCTTGAACCGTGCCGCCGGATAGCACATGCGAACCGGTTTCACGGGCATTTCCGGCAGTGGTAACTCTCCTCCAGACCCCGGGTTGCCGGCGGCGCGAACCCGGACAGGGTTTTATACGGTCGGCGCGCCAACCGGTGTATAAGGGGTTAGTTTGTTCACCACCCATGAGATACGGACAGAGCGGGGAGTTCTCCAGTACCGCCGGGAATCACTCACCGGCATCCGGTGCCGGATCAGCCCTGTGCGTTTCGAGCGGCAGATCGACACCGCCCCTGCCATACCCGACTCTCGTGACGGCTGCCCGTTCTGCCCCGGCGCCATAAATACTTCCACCCCGACGTTTGAGGACGGCAGCCGTCTCCGGTGCGGGGGGAGCGTGACGTTCCCCAACCTCTACCCCTTCGCCGAGCGGCACGTGGTCACGGTGATCACACCCGATCACACGCCCGGCCGGTTCGATACGAGGTGCCTTGCCGATGCCATATCCGGCACGGCACAGGCCCTGTCCGGGTCTCCGGGTTATGCGAGCATCAACTGGAACCATCTTCCTTCTGCCGGCGCGAGCATCGTCCACCCGCACCTGCAGGGCATCGCCGACCCGGAACCCACCCGCCTTGCGGAACTCTATATCTCCGCCGGCCACCGCTACTTCACTGATCACGGCCGCCTCTACTGGGAAGACCTGGTGGAGCGCGAACGCTGCTCTGAGCGGTTTCTTTTCGAGGACGATATCTTCTGGTCGGCAAACCCCGTCCCCCTCGGTGAGCGGGAGGTAAGGGGGATCCTCCCGGTATCGACGCTTGAGGAGCTCGAACCGTATATTGAGCCGCTGGCCCAAGGGATTCTCCGTATCGTCGATTTCTACCGGAGCCTCGGCACCCACGCTTTCAACGCCTCGATCGCCTTTGACGCCCCTGGAAAGGAAGGGCTGGGCCACCGGGCTTTCTGCTCTCTCATCGCACGGTTAAACCCGAACAGCCTCTCCATGTGCGATTCGGCGTTCATGGAGCGGCTGCACCTGGAGCCGGTCATCCTGACGCTCCCCGAAGATCTGGGCGCGCTCTTCCGGGAGAAAAGTTAATTTCGAGCCGCCGTCAACCTCTCCTCATGACGGACCCGCGCGCATTCCTGGTCGGCGGAGAATGGCGAACGAGCACTGATATCCTGGACATCCGGTTCCCCTACAGCGGGGAGACGATCGGTCGCGTCTGCCTTGCCGGAACCGGCGACATCGAGGATGCCCTCCGTTGTGCAGAACGGGGTTTCGATCTCACCCGACACCTTCCGGCCCACCGCCGCTCGGAGATCCTCTCCGCCCTTGCCGATCTCATCCAGGAACGCGCAGCGGATCTTATCGATACGATCATGCTCGAAGCGGGAAAGACCCGCGCCCTCGCTGAAAGCGAGGTCGTGCGTGCACGGGAGACCATCGAGGTGTCCGCTGAGGAGGCGCGCAGGATCGACGGCACAATCCTCCCGCTTGACTGGAACGCGGCCGGGGAAGGACGGTTCGGCTGCCTCCGCCGGTTCCCGCTCGGCCCGGTGCTCGCGGTCACGCCGTTCAACTTCCCACTCAACCTCGCCTGCCACAAGCTGGGGCCGGTCATCGCCGCCGGGGATTCCGTCATCCTCAAACCCGCGTCGGCCACCCCGATCTCCGCGCTGATGCTCGGGGAGATGGCGCTCGATGCCGGATTCCCACCCGAAGCGATCAGCGTCGTTCCCTGCCGGGTCGACCTCGCCGAACGGATGGTGCAGGACAGGCGGATCGCGTGTGTGAGTTTCACCGGAAGCCCGGCCGTCGGATGGCATCTCCGGGAGATCGCCGGTCGAAAGCGTCTCGGGCTGGAACTTGGTGGAAACGCGGCCGTGATCGTCCATGAAGATGCCGACATCCCCTTCGCGGTCGCCCGTATCGTTGCCGGCGCGTTCTCGAACGCCGGCCAGACCTGCATCTCGGTGCAGCGAGTCTATCTCCACCAACCGATATTCGAGGAAGCCCTTGCGCTGCTCGTCGACCGGGTCCGCGCCCTCACGGTCGGCGACCCGCGCGAGCACGGTACCGACGTAGGACCGATGATCTCGGAGTCTGCCGCAGTCAAGGCGTTTGCGAAGGTGCAGGACGCGGTCGCGGGGGGCGCGAAAGCGCTTGCCGGCGGAACCCGCGACGGCGCGTTCATTGCGCCGACGGTTCTCGTCGACACGATACCGGATATGGAGGTGAACCGGACCGAGGTCTTCGCCCCGGTGGTGACGGTCACCCCCTACGGTACCTTCGATGAAGCGATAGCGCTCGCGAACGATTCTGAATACGGGCTGCAAGCGGGCATCTTCACTCACGATGCCCGCAGGATCGCCCAGGCGTTCGCAGAGCTCCGGGTCGGCGGCCTGGTGGTCAACGACATCTCGACGTTTCGGATGGACCATGCCCCCTACGGCGGGGTCAAAGGTTCCGGCATCGGGCGTGAGGGGCCGAAGTACGCGATCGAGGAGATGACGGAAGAACGGATGATGATCTTTTCGCCGTAGGGGGTGTGCGACGGGCCGAAGGGCCGGAGCGTGAGCGCCGGTAGGAACGACGTTCCATGGGAATGCGATGGTCCGAAGGACCGGAGCTTGAGAAAACGCGAAGCGTTTTCGAGTTGTGGCAGGCTCCTTAGAGCTTCCTGAAACCCAGGAATTGTTTTTCCAATGGAAATTGCCAACACTGGCGTCAACTTCGCAGCTTCGGTGATACTATGTCATCATCCCTGCATTGTCAACGCACGCGAAGCCGCGAAGGGCGCGAAAGGAACTGCAAAATTCCTTACTGAACTTCGTGTGCGCCAACAGTAGAGGCCGAGGATACGGCCTCACGCGAAGTGCGAGGCCTTGATATAGAGATGGTTCCTGGAAATCCGAATGCCGCGCCATCGTCAGTGGAGACAGACACCATACCCTCTAAAGACTCGAAAAAAGAAGTGGTGTTGAATTTACTCGGGCTTGCTGATGAGTGCCGTCTTCGAGACGATCTCGCCGGTCTTCTTGTGCGGCTTCCTGATGACCGCATCCATGCCCTTATCGAGAGCACGGGCCTCCTCGCAGAGGACCATCGCCTGGCGCATCATCTCGTGGGCGCTCGCGACGATCGGGATGTATTTCTCCCATTCCTTCGTCATGAAGCAGCCCTTGACGTTGACGCCTGCGACCGCCTGTGCGATCTCGTAGGCGGCACGGGCCTTCGCGAGCGCGTAGGGGTTGCTGAACTCGCCTTCGACGGCCTTGTCGGAGGTCATGACGACCTTCGGGAGCGCGAGGTCCGCGCCCTTCTTGC
>DAOSER010000207.1:0-3423 GCA_035363235.1 Methanoculleus sp. | reverse complement strand
ATAGGTATGGATATATTCGATACGGTCTACCGGGACAGGCCTCCCTGGGATATCGGCCGGCCCCGGAGGGCGTTCGCTGATCTCGCCGCGGGAGAGGTCACCGGCTCCGTCCTGGATGTCGGGTGCGGCACGGGGGAGCACGCCCTCTTCTTTGCGGAAGAAGGACACGAAGTGCTCGGGATAGACACCGCCTCGCTTGCGATCCGGAAGGCTGAAGAGAAGGCTGCAGGCGCAGTTCCTCGTCCTCGACGCACGGGATCTTGCGGGGCTTGAGAGGACGTTTGACACCGTCATCGATTCCGGCCTCTTTCACGTCCTCGCCGACGAAGATCGGCCTCGCTACCGTCCTCGAACCCGGCGGGAAATACTTCATGCTCTGCTTCAGCGACCACAACCCCGGCGAATACCCGCTCCCGAGGAGGATCGCGAAGCAGGAGATCCGGGAGACCTTCCGGGTGGGGTGGTCCATCAACGCCATCAAGCCGGCGGTCTTTGAGAACGCCATCCAGGCCGAAGGGCACCACGCCTGGCTTGCGTCGATATCAAGGACGGGGCAGGGTTGATGGGACCGGGGCTGCCTTATAGTCACCCCCGTAACTATTCAGAAGCATACTTTGGACCCAAGAATTTAACCACTCCTTTCTCCCAATAACATTTTTTCGCTACTAATTTCCTAAACACCTCTATGATCGTGGCCATCAGGTGCTCACGGCCGATGATAAACGTCGCTGTTACCTCTCGTTTGATCGTCCGCCACACTTGCTCAATGGGGTTGAGATGAGGAGAGTATGGAGGAAGATATGCGAAGCGGATAACCGTTTTCAACAGCATATTCCCTGACGAGAATCGCGTGGTGCGAACTGAAATTGTCCAGCACGATAACCAGGCGTTTGTTAGGGTTTGCACGCTTGAATTCCTTGAGCACCTCCCGGATATCCTCTTGTTTGGAGCGTTCCCGGAAGGTGACAATGGAGTTACCATTGACGGCAAAAATGCCAAAGGTGTTGGCCCGGATCTTTTCAGTATTCTTCACCAAAGGAGTAAGTCCGGTGCGGTAAGGACCAGACAGTAGCCGTCGGGGTCGCTCACCACGATATCCCGGGTGTTCCAGCCTGCACCATCAGCCCGGCGAAGGTATCGAGAGCGGGGATGTTGTCCGCCGACCCGCCGGTGAACGCAAACGTGATGGCAGCGCCGCGGCCCGGCTCCCCAGTATCGTTTTTTTCGGGACACGAAGAGGATGTTCGGGTGCTTCAACCGCCGGACGTGTGCAAGAGGCGTTCTCTTCTCGTGGTTCTGCATCCGGTAACCAGGGAAAATCCCAGGACCCGGGTGTACCGGTCGACGGACGCCTCGGTGTCCCGGACTTCAGGGGTGGGAAAGAACATCATCGGGTAGATCCTGCCTGCTGCCGTGCACGATCATTTCAGGGTTCGGACGGGCATCCGTCTATCGAACCGCGTCCGGCGGCCGCATACCCACGGTGCCGAAAACGTTTAGGAAGGCAAGAATTTACGATTTATCTAAAGATATGCGTCCGGAACCCAGATACAGGCGTACAGAGCCTCGATAGATTTCCAAATGTTTAAATTATCGTTTCTACAACGAAACATCTTGAACGAGGTGTGTATTGTGACACAGCAGAATATCCTCACCGGCCTGATCATCGCCATCGCAGCCCTGATCGTCGTTGCTGTAGGGATTATGGTCGTACTTGCACCGGCCGAGACGGGGCCGGCGCTCTCGGTGCCTAAGGCACCGACACCGGACGAGATGAAGGCCCTCGCGGCGGAGATTGCAGGGCAGATCGACGGCGACGCTCTCGCTGCACTCAAGCCCGGCGACGAGAACACGTCGGCATATATCGCCGTCCACGACCAGCTCAACGCCATCCGGACATCAAACCCGAATATCCTCTACATCTACACGGTGCGGAAAGCCGGGACTGCCACCGAGTATATCGTGGATGCGGACTACGGCAGCGGCAACGGAGCCCGGATAGGCTACGTCGGCAACCTCACGGACGCAGACGTCGCGTTCCTCGCCGGGTTCGCCGAGCCCTCCGCTGAACCCGGGTTCTATGTCGACGAGTGGGGCGACACCCTCTACACCGCCATCTCCGGGTATGCCCCGGTCAAAGACTCCCGCGGCACCGTCGTCGGGATGGTGGGCGTCGATGTGGGGAGCGTGATCACGGAAGAGACGCTCAAGGCCCTTGCAGCGGACGCTGCGGCCCGGATCGACGGCGACGCCATGGCGGCGCTCCGGCCCGGTGATGAAGGCACGCCCAGGCACATCGCCATCCGCGACCAGCTCAGGGCTTTCAGGGCGGAAAACCCCGGGGTCCTTTACGTCTACACGATGCGTAAAACAGAGAATGCCACCGAGTACGTCGTGAACGCAGACTACGGCAGCAGCAATGCGGCCGCGATAGGCGAAGTTTACGTACCTACGGGGGAGGACACCGCGTTCCTCGCCGGGTTTGTGGAACCCTCCGCTGAACCCGGGATCTACACCGAAGAGTGGGGCGGCGAGATCGCCACCATCATCTCCGGATATGCCCCCGTGAAGGATTCGACCGGCGCCGTCGTCGGGCTGGTCGGTGTCGACATAGGAATGGTGCAGTAATCGGCCGGCAGTACGGGTGCGGACGATCCGCCCTTACCGGTGTCGATGTCATTCATTTTTCTTTTTTCGAGACCCCACCCCGACATCGACCGTGAGAGGCACTCGCGCCTTCGCCTGCGCCTCCTGCAGGGATTAAACCGTTCTCCCGGTCTCATAGGCGCCGCCCCCAGAAGAACTCCCGGCGGGTTGGAGAGCGGGAGATCGTTTAGGGAACCGGAAGGCTGCGCTTATCCGGGCCGTTCAGCCTCCGCACGGCTGTCGAAGGCATGGATCACTCCTCCGGAAAAGAGAGCATCCTGAAAAAGAGTCAGCCTGTCCTCTCCTTTAGAATAACCCTCTCGACAACGAAACCTGTCATGCATGGAAAACGGTGAGCGATCGGATCGTCTGCCCGCCCGCACAGGCAACGGGGTGTGTCGGAACAGATGGATTGAGGGGTGCAACCTGAACTCCCGGCTCTCTTAGGCACATCATTACACAAGCTTCGTAGTAAATCCCCAGTTCCCAGAAAGCATTCCCATATTCTTGTTAGAATCGAGAAATCGGATGTGACAATGTGCCTATATTGTTTTAGGCACATTATGCCTCAGTAAGCAAGGCGTAAAAAAACAAGCCGAGTGATGGTGAAAGGAGCCACCACCATGCGAATACGGAGCTTCATGCGCCTAACTTCAGCGGGAGTTCAGGATGCAACCATCCGGTCGTGCACCCACCTCCCGTGCCTTACCAGACTTCCTCGTCCCCGGCAAAATGGGCCGTGAATATCCTGCCCGGATCGTTCGTCTCCTCCACGTT
>DAOSER010000206.1:0-3425 GCA_035363235.1 Methanoculleus sp. | reverse complement strand
TGTTCCGTCTTCAAGACCCAGAACCGCCTTCATGAATTACCATATCATGTGGATCAGATTCCTTATTAACGGTAATGACTGATCGAACGCCCGCCTCTGCAACCCTGCCGGAAACCCGAAACGACGGGGCTTCACCATCCGAAATATTGAAGGCGGGCGGGGTAAGATGACACACAATGAGCGGGAGCGCGGCAGAGAAGATCCAATCCATCGAGACGCCGGAAGGGACGTTTACCGTCAGGCTTATCCTCGACGACCTCGGGAGCATCTACCCGGGCATGGTCCGGTATACCGTCGAAGTCCTCCGCGGCACCGAGACGGTCTACACCTACGCGATCAACTCGTACGAGGTGCCGCCGGGATCGCTCTTCGATACCCGGAAGGTTGCGGAGATCGCCTTTGCCCGGCTTGCGCACGACGTAGCCTCCCGTCCCCACATTTACACCCGGCCAAGGGTCTTCACCCGCCCGCTCCCGGGCACCGGCACGGCCGATGTCGTCATCCTGCAGGGGAGCCCGCGCCGGTTCGGGAACTCCGCAAAGATTGCGTCCTGGTGCGACGACGAGGCCGCCCGCGCCGGCCTCACGTCCCGGGTCTTCTACCTGCAGGAGATGGATATCCGCCCGTGCATCGGCTGCTACGTCTGCTACGACCAGGGTTACTGCCCGGTCGAGGACGATATGCCCCCGATCATCCGGGCGCTTGAGGCCGCTTTCGTCGTCGTCGTATGCACCCCGGTCTACACCGGCACCGTCCCGGCTCCCCTCAAAGCGGTGATGGACCGCTGCCAGTGGCTTCATGCCCGGGAGAAGATCCTGGGGAAGGAACTGCACGCCCGGGGCCTGCTCGTCGCCGTCGCGGGGCGGCGGGGGGCCGAACCGTTCGACTGTGTAACGCGCGTGGTGGGGATGTTCATGGGGAACCTGGGCATCCGTTCCGCTGCGCCGGTGCTGATCGGCGACCTCGACCGGCTCCGGGACGTGGCACGGATCGAGGGGATCGAGGGCGACGTCCGGGCGGCGCTCTCCGCGCTGCTTCCCGAGACGAAGAATAATATAGCATTCGTCCCCCACCGATGATGCATGGCAGAAGTAACTGTTGAGATTGTCGGGTTTGCGGAATCCGAATGCGGCCCCTTTCCCTGCGACGAAACGCGATCCTGCGGCCTTGAGACCTGTTACCCGTCCAACAGCCTGATGGACGCAATCAGCGCCCTGCGCGACGAACTCCTCGACGAGTACGGGGAGAGGGTCGAGGTGAAGACGACGCTGATTGACGAGGAGGTGCCCGACTATATCAGGGAGATCATCGAAGAACGCCACCCTCCTATCCCGATCATTCTCGTCAACGGCAGGCTTACGTCGATCGGAAGGGTCTCGCTCGATCTGATAAAAGAAGAGATTGAATATGCCCTTGAAGAGTCCTAGAAGATCCTCTCTAACTCTCCGGTTGCAAGGTCGAAGTACAGGCCGTGAAGTTTGACCCGTCCTTCTTTTTCCGCGGCCTTGACCGGCGGGTAGGTGCGGAGGTGCTCAAGCTGCAGGGCGACGTTCTCGATCTCGATGAGACGCAGCCGCTCCTTCTCTTCTTCGGGGTTCTTCGGCGCAGGAATTCTGGCATCGACCCGGTGCTTCGCCTCCACCGCGTTGTTCAGCCAGAGCGGGACATATGCGTCCTTGCTCTCGTGATCGAGCGCCTTTATGGCGCCGCAGTTTGAGTGCCCGCAGATGACGATATCCCCGACCTTGAGGTGATTGACCGCGTATTCAAGCACGGTCGCGAAGTTCCAGTCGTGCACCGGGACGATGTTGCCGATGTTGCGCTGTACAAAGATCTCCCCGGCCTTCGCACCGGTGATGCGCTCGGGATTCACGCGTGAGTCGGAGCACCCTATCCAGAGGACCTCCGGGTGCTGGGCCGATGCAAGCGGGCCGTAGTGTTCGGGATCTTTTGCAAAGTCTTCCTGCAGGAAGCGCTTGTTACCCTCAAGAAATTTATCGATCATCCGTATACTCCGTAAGGCTGATATGGGCGACCGTCCCGGACGGGCATGCCCGAAGAGGGAATTATGTCCTGAGGTTTAAAAATATATACAACTTGATGCTGAGGCGGGATAGGCCAGAAAAAAGAACGGCATTGCGGCCCCAAAAGCGCCTAACGCGCAAGGACATGGCTGTACGTCAATGCCCTGGTCGGGGGTGCAAGGTACTGAAGGCATCACGGCACTACGGCATTTTGCCTTATATCCCCTCCTTGTTAATGAAAGATCGTGGAGAACCGGGCAATGGTGCAGGGAAAGAGCATGCGCTCCCCCGGAAGAGGAACATTGGGGCGTTTTTGTTCCGGCCCGGCCGAAAAAAGGGGATTATCTCTGGACGGCGCCGAGGTTCGCCTGCTCGACGGTCCGGGCGTAGCGGGCGAGCACGCCGGTAAGCCGGCGCGCCGGGGGTTTCCAGGCCCGGCGCCGCTCTTCCAGAACTGCCGGCCCGATGGAGAGGTCGAGGCGCTTTTCATAGAGGTCGATCACGATCTCGTCGCCGTCCTCCACGAGGGCGATCGGCCCGCCGACCGCGGCCTCGGGGGCGATATGCCCGATGCACGGCCCCCGGGTGCCGCCCGAGAAGCGCCCGTCCGTCACCAGGGCGACCCGGGCGTAGCCGAGCCCCATCAGCGCCGAGGTCGGCGAGAGCATCTCGGGCATCCCGGGCCCTCCCCGCGGTCCCTCGTACCGGATCACGACGACGTCGCCCTCCGCAATCTCGCGATGGAGGATCGCCTCCATCGCAGCGTCTTCACCGTCGAAGACCCGTGCCGGTCCCCGGTGCCGCCACATCGCCTCCGGGACGGCGGCGCACTTGACGACGGCGCCGTCAGGGGCGAGCGTTCCTTTCACAATCTTCAGGCCGCCTGCGGGGTTGACCGGGGCGTCGGCCATCCGGATCACCTCCGGGTCGGCTACCCGTGCGCTCTTCGCGATATCGAGGACCGAGCGGCCCGAGACCGTCGGGGCGTCGTCGAGGTAGCCCTCGAGCATCTTTAAGACTGCGGGGATGCCTCCCGCCCGGTGGAGGGCGAGCATCGAGTGCGGCCCCCCGGGCTGCATGTGGCAGATATGCGGGGTCACCTCGGCGACGGCGTTGAAGGTCTCGAGGTCGAGGGAGACGCCCGCCTCCTGTGCGATGGCCATCAGGTGAAGAACGGTGTTCGACGACCCGCCGAGCGCCATATCCACGCGGATGGCATTCTTAAGGCCTGTCTTTGTGACGATATCCCGCGGGCGGACCCCCTCCCGGACAAGGCCGACCGCCCGCTCCCCGCTCTCCCGGGCGATGCGGAGTTTTGCGGCGTCGACCGCGGGGATGGCGGCGGTTCCCGGGAGGGAGAGGCCCAGCGCCTCGGTCACGCACGCCATGGTGTTTGCGGTA
>DAOSER010000205.1:0-3455 GCA_035363235.1 Methanoculleus sp. | reverse complement strand
TGCCCGCACGGCGCCCTCTCGCAGCAGGGATGATCCGGGAGCACTTCGAGTTCCGCCAGACGATCACGACGATCCTCGCAGAGGAGCCCGGAGCGATCGCGGCGGCAAAAACCGGGATGCTGGCCGCCCGGCAGGAAGTCGAGCGGCAGATCGCCCTCGACCCCTATTTTTCAGCAACACTTGAGCCGTATGCGCCAGAGGGTCTGGAGAGGACCCCCGGTCGCATGGCCCGGGCCGCGGCAGTTGCCGGGGTGGGGCCGATGGCGGCGGTGGCGGGCGCGATAGCCTGGGCCGGCGTGGAGGCGATGGCCGAAGCCGGGGCGGCGTTCGGCCTCATCGATAATGGCGGCGATATTGCCCTCGTGAGCGATCGCGAGGTGAAGATCGGGATCTATGCGGGCGCATCGCCCCTGAGCGGGCGGTTTGCGTTCGTGGTACCGCCGCAAAACGAGATCCTCGGCATCTGCACCTCGTCGGCGACGGTGGGCCCGTCGATCAGTTTCGGCACCGCCGACGCCGTGACGGTCTTTGCCCCCGACGTCACCGCTGCAGACGCCTGGGCGACGGCGATCTGCAACCGGATCGCAGCAGACGATACCTCGGTCCTTGACGCCCTTCCGGGGACCGGTGTCGTTGGCGTGCTCGCGATCATCGGCGAGGCGGTCGTCCGGTGGGGAGACCTGCCCCCGATTGTGCGGGCGAAGGTGGACGAACGGCTGATCACCGCCGGCAAACTACCGGGCTAGAGGCACTCATCCATGTAGAGAGCAATCTTTTCGTATGCCTCCGGGCCGCTGTACCGTGCGAGCGTGCTCTCCCCGTCGGTGAGGATGACGACGGGCTCCTCGCCTTCCATCGAGAAGACAATCTCGTAGATATCGACCTCGTCGATGACGACCCCCCGTGCGAGGTCCGATGCCGCATGGAGCTGCAGCCGCTCCTTCGTCAGCTCATCCGGCGTCTCCCGGAAGTAGTAGTAAAAGACCTGGTAAGCGTTGAGCAGGTCGGAGGAGAATAACGCTCCCCGGGTCTCCGCATCAAGCGTATCCAGCATCTTCGCGAGCAGCTCGTCATCGTCGTCGCTTGCCTCAAAGAGCCTGTCTGCAAGTTCCGCCAGTTCCAGATAATCGACCATACCTGATTCCCACCATACCTCGTATCGCCCTGCCGGAACGGTGCGGGCGGTGTATGAATAACTATATCGGTCTCCCCGGAAAAAAGAATAGGTGTGCGTGAGGAAGATCTGGATTGGGCCGTATATCACGGAATTCCCGAAACCGGCAGCATTACGGTCGAAGACCTGGTAGCAGCCACCGGAATTGAGCCCGGTGCGGTCACGGCGTCGCTCGAGCGTCTCGAACGCTATCTTCTTATCCGGCAGGCGGGGGAGACGGTGCGCCTCCTCTCCATCCAGGAGTCGCTGATCGAGTGCCAGTGCCTGCACACCAGCGATGACCTGCCCTTCGTCATCGAAAACGGCGTCATCAAGGCGAAGAGGAGAGATGAGTAAGGCTATGCCCGAAGTAGCCGTGCTCCGGATAGGCCACCGGCCCGAACGCGACCAGCGGGTGACGACCCACGTCGGACTCGCGGCGCGGGCGCTCGGTGCCCGGGGGATGTACCTCGCCGCGGACGACCCCGGGGTGGTCGCGAGCATAACGGACGTGGCCTCCCGCTGGGGAGGCGACTTTTTTGTGGAGAACAACGTGCAGTGGCGGCGGTGCATCCAGGACTGGAAGGCCGCCGGCGGCAAAGTCGCCCACCTCACGATGTACGGGCTCCGGATGACCGACGTCATCGACGAGATCCAGAGAGATGAGCGGGTGCTCGTCGTGGTAGGCGCGGAGAAGGTTCCGGGCGACATCTACGGCCTTGCCGACTACAACGTCTCGGTGACGACCCAGCCCCACTCCGAGATATCGAGCCTCGCCCTCTTCCTCGACCACCTCTTCGAGGGGAAGGAGCTCAACCGGGAGTACCCGGACGCAAAGATCCGGATCGAACCGGCGAAGGCGGGAAAGAAGACGGTGGAGCGGTGACGGGCCGGGTTCTGGTTGCGGGGTTCGCCACGCGGCACGTGGCGCAGTCGGCCTACCGGGCCGGCTACACCGTCTACGCCGTCGACCACTTCTGCGACCAGGATCTCGGGTGGTGCACGGAGGAGTGCCTGTCGTTCGATGAACTTGCCGAACTCCCGGATAAGATCACCGAACTCGCCGCCCGCCATCCGGTCGACGCGCTGGTCGTCGCCTCGGGTGCCGAGACCATCGGGACGGCGATCCCGCTCTGCGGCACGCCGCCCGCGAAGGTGGAGCGGTTCCTCGACAAACTGGAGATCCAGCGGTTCTTCGAGGGGCTGGAGGTGCCGGTCCCGCCGCTTGCGGCGAGCGACCGGTTCCCGGTGATGGTCAAGCCGCGCCGGGGAGCGGGAGGATGGAGGAACGCGGTCGTGAGAGCGGAGGAGGAACTCCGCCGGTGGGAAGAGGCCTGGCCGGACGTGCCCTACATCGCACAGGACCTCGTCGACGGGGTCCCCTCGAGCGTCTCCTGCGTCGCCGACGGGCGGCGTGCCCGGGCCATCGCGGTCAACCGGCAGATCCTGCGGGGCAACGGCGAATCCGCGCACGGGTTTGCCGGGTCGGTCACCCCGTTCTCCCACCCCCTTGCCGCGGAGATGGTGGCGTGTGCGGAGCGGATCTGCGCCGCAAGCGGGTGCGTGGGCTCGGTCGGGGTCGACTTCATGGCGGGGGAGAAGCCCTGGGCGATCGAGATCAACCCCCGGTTCCAGGCCACCCTGGATACCGTCGAGATGGCGATCGAACAGAGCGTCTTTGCCATGCACATGGACGCCTGCCGCGGGGTGATCCCGGCGGCGATGCCTGCGGCCCGGCGGGTCGCGGTCCGGCGGATCCTCTTTGCGGAGCGGGATATGCGGCTCGACGCCGACCTCTCGGCGCTTGCTCCCCGGATCGCCGACATTCCCTGGCCCGGAACCGAGTTCGAGGAGGGCCACGCCGTCGTGAGCGTCTACGGCTGCGGTGCGACGGAGGCGGCGGCGTATACCGATCTTGAGAGGAATACCGCAGCCATCCGTAAACTCATCAGGGAATGAGCCGTGGTGACGGACCCGTCCCTGCCGCGGGATGATGCCCGTCCCCCGGGAGACGGGAAAAGGGAATTAAAGATTGAGAGCAGAGTATGGTGAACATCGATGCTGGAGCATATACTCTTTATACGATTATCCTTATTGGAGAGATTTGAGCATGGTATCCGTCACTGACCTGTTAAACGATCCGGCAATCAACGCCTATATCCTGCGCATGATCGGGGAGGAGGGAATCGAACTTCTCAGACGGTTCCCGGAAGGAGGAGAGCACAGTGACGAGGAACTTGCCGAGTTGACCGGGGTCAACCTCAACACCGTCCGCCACACCCTCTACACGCTCTACGAGAAG
>DAOSER010000204.1:0-3464 GCA_035363235.1 Methanoculleus sp. | reverse complement strand
GGTCTGATCCTATGCTCCGGCACCGGTATCCACCCTGGCGCCCTCTCCCACGGTGTGGCCGGCCAACCGGGGGAGCGGGAGCCCGCGCCGGAGCCGTTGATCGGGCGTTCATCGATGACGCCGGCGGGGTTTCTCCTGCACTCCTCGAGTGTCCTCCCCGTCGCCCAGACCCCGGGGAGCTCCGGGACTTCCCCGTAGTACGGCTCGGCGTCCTCGATGATCTCGTAGCGGGCGTGTTCGAGTGCCGCGGTGATGTACTCGAAGGTCATTCTATGCGTCTATAGGGCTGGTTCTGTCTATAGGGTTTTCGTTCGCCGGTCAGAGCGGTTTCGACCGGTTCCCATAAGCGCCGGATCACTGCGGTGCTGGATTTGATGAACATACGAAGGAGGGAGTGTGCGGATCAGGTCCGCACCACGGGGGCTGGATGATGTGACTCGCTGCCTGCTCAATGTCTCGTTGGAACAGAGGGCCATCTTATCATCAGTGCGGGACAAAGAGCGTGGCGGTAAATTTCACACCTGAAGTGGTGGGCTTTCGGATCGATCGCGAAAGCCCTGCGAACGTTAGATCGGATCTCCAATTATCTCGAGATTTTTCAGATCCACATAAATAGACTCTGTATTCCCCTGGTGTGTAAGCCTGAATCGTATCGCAAAGGATGGATTGTTGTCTGCCGACGGCGGGAGGGGGTAACTGAAATTGTGGAATTCTCCATTCGCATTTGGAAGATCTTTATTACCATCTATTCGTAGTAACACTTCCCACGAGGTGCCGTTAAACCATTCCACGAAAGCCTGCTCGTGTGGATTATTGAACCCGGCAGCAAGGCGGAATGAAACTATAATATTTACATACCCTTCGGTCGATATGTCCCGGCTCATACTGCTCGCATCGGTCATTATGACAACATCGTCCTCTGTGACGACGTAAACGTTCCCGCTCGTCGTCCAGTGAGTCAATTCGTCGTTTAGGTCCGGTTCGGGCTCATAGATCTGAGCTGTGGTTACCTCAAACCCGTTTGAAAGTGTTCCCGATTGTGCATCTGGGTTGGCAACGATGACGTTCCATTGACCCGTAGAGGCCCCGGCCAGATTAAACAAGCAAGTGATCTGCGTGCTGCTGCCGACGGTTACGCCTGTGGCATGGATATCGGGTTCTCCGCTCTTCGTGAGTTTGACGGTTGCACCGCTCTGGAAATCGGTTCCGGCAAGGTTGGTGATACTAACGGTGGTGCCCGACTTTCCGGAACCTGGGGTGATGGAGGTGACAGTCGGGGGCTGGAGCTCCGCAACGGTGACATGGATGACCTTTGTCTCAGTGTCGCTCCCGCCGGGGTTTGTCGCCGTCAGGGTGACAGTGTATGTCCCCGCTGCAGCGTAGGTGTGCGAGGGGTTCCGCTGTGTCGATAGGGGAGTTCCGTCGCCGAAGTCCCAGGACCACGAGGTCGGCCCTCCTGTGGAGGTGTCGGTGAACGTAACTGCGAGTGGGGCGGGGCCGGAGGTTGGGCTGGCGGTGAAACTCGCAACAGGGGGCACCGGTGTTGGTGTGGATGTTGCAGTTGCTGTCGTCGTGGGTGTTACGGTCACTGTTGGTACGGGTGTTACAGTTGCTGTTGGTGTGGATGTTATGGTCTGTGTCGGTTCGGCTCCTGTTCTGTCTTCAGTGCCGTAGAGGAGCCAGCCACTGCCGGTGCGGCTCATGCCCTCTCCGACGATCTGGATGTGGGGATCCTCGGAGATGGTCACATCAGCATTGGGGACGAGGATGAGGGCCTGCCCGGTCTTCCACGACGTCCAGTCAGTATTGGGGGATGGATCCTCCGTGGAAGCATCGACGAGGCTGAAGTTCTCCGTCCGGTCGACACCGTCGACGAGGATCGCGAAGTGCCCCCGTTCGAGAGGGTCGCCGCCGTCGTGGTAGATGTAGGTGCTCCCACTCTCATCAGTCACGCTGCGGGCGATCATCGCGGGCGCCGCGTCGCCGGGCGGGTAGGAGAGGAGCGCCACCCCGGCGATCGCCGCCGCTGTCACGAAGACGGCGATGAGGGCCATCACGGCGATGAGGTCGGAGACGGCGGTGTCGTTCAGGGTGTTCATAGAGTGTCCTAATTAGTGATCTTTACAATGAGAGTATCGTATCCAATGGCCTTAGAGCCGTTATAGGCGATCGTGGTTATCGCTACATCGTCTCCTTTTTGGGCGATCTTGCCAACGATCTTGAGTTCCTGATAATAGGTTTCGGGTGTTGTATTTTCCATATTATATACGCACACTTTGTTACTCTCACCGGCTATATTGAATTTGTATATGATGAGGTCAACTCTCGTAGCATTTTTATCTACTGTTGCGTTGTAGAAGCTTTCATTATTCCAGTCTATCGGGTTCTGTATTGACGGATTGGTGATGATAACAGGGGATGAAGGTGATGTCCCCGGCCCAGGCGTCACCGTCACCCCCGGCTCCACCGGATCCGGGGAGAACCCCGCCGCCCCCTCTCCCCTTCCCACGAACTCCGGTTCTGCAAGGATCGTCTCGCTGCCCCCCGAGATCGCGGTCACGACCACTCTCTTCAGTTTCTCTGTGCCGTTATAGGCGAGGGTCCCCCCGATCGACCAGATGCCGCCTTCAGGTTCGGTAAAGTTACGGGTCCCATCCATAAGTCCACTCCCGGTATCGACGTAGATCCGGTACTCCCCCTCCCTGAGGGGGTCGCCTCCCTCGTGGGCGAGGACGAGGCTGCCGCTCTTGTTCCCCGCGACGATGGTCGCATGGGGGATCTCGCCCGGCTGGGGGCCGGAGAGGAAGACTGCCGCCACGATCGCCACCGCGAGGACGGTCACGCCGACCAGGAGCATGACCCCGACAACCTCGGAGACGCCTTCTTCACCGGGATGTTGCCTCATATCGCTCACTCCACCAGGGACGCCGCGTTGTGGATCGTCACCGTGTAGTTCGCCGGGTGCACGGTGAGGAGCACCTTCTTATCCGTCCCCGGCTGGATGGTGAGCCTGACACTCTTGTTCCCGTCAAACAACTCGGGCGTGGGCAGCGAGGTGACATTCTCATCCTTCGCTCTCTGCCTGACCTCCCCAAAAGCCCTCTCCCAGGCTCCGGCTGCCATCTCGTTGTCGGCCTCGATGGTCAGGTTCACCCGGTCATAGGCCCCGTCAACGGAAGACGAATTGCCCCATCGCATCCGGGTCTCGATCCGCACCGGCCCCGACCCCGCGATCATGTCCGAGCCCTCGAGGCTGATCGGTGCTACGGTGAGGGTGATATTGTCGTCCTCTCTCTTCGCCACCGCAATCGACGGCCCGACCCGCACCGTCGCCCCCCCCTCCTGGGAGAGGAAGACCGCGCCCATCTGGTAGGTCCAGGTCTGGTCCACCCAGTAACGGTTCGAGGAGCGGTAGGTGAGGTTGCCGAGGGGGATGGTCACCGGGTCCTTCCCTGCACGTTCAA
>DAOSER010000203.1:0-3488 GCA_035363235.1 Methanoculleus sp. | reverse complement strand
GGTGCAAGATCAAGATCCCGCGCCAGGCGGACCTCGCCTGCGGCAACTGGGGCGTTATCGGGGAAAAAGCCGGGAACGCCACCTTCGTCGAGGTCTGCTCCGAGAAGGGCGCAAACCTCCTCAACGCCGCTCTGCAGGCCGGGGCGGTCGCCACCGAGCCCGCGAACCCCAAGGGTGTCGAGATCCGCGGCAAGGTCGAGGGCGCGATGCTGAAACTCGGCGATAAATGGCGGGAGCGCTACTTCGGAGCGCTCGGCGAGGGAACAGAGCGCCTGAACAAGATCCGCGAGCAGACGAGCCGGTGCATCAAGTGCTACTCCTGCATCGAGAACTGCCCGATCTGCTACTGCGTCGATTGCAGCACGAAGAAGGACTACCTGGTCGAGCCCGGCGTGATCCCGCCGCCGTTCATGTTCCACCTCATCCGGTTCGCGCACATCTCCGACTCCTGCGTCAACTGCGGCCAGTGCGAAGAACTCTGCCCCGTCGAGATCTCGAACTCGGTCTTCCTCCATGCCATCCAGACCGATCTCGAGAGGCTCTTCGGGTTCCACCCGGGCGAGGACATGACCCCGCCGGTGCTCGCGCTTGTCGAGGAGACGGCGGAGAGAAAACGCCTCGAGGCGACGGGGAGCGACCAGATCTTCGATATCTTCCGCTGACCGGGGTTCAACCCTCCACCATCGACCCTTTTTTCCCGTCGGGACTGCTTTCCGACACCGTACGCGGTTCTATCAGGGTACTGTTCCCCAAAGAATGGTGTTTTCCCCCGGATTGCGACGCTTTCCTGACGTACGCCTTCATGACGTCCGTTCGAGTGACAAAACCCGAGAGTGTCCGCGGGTCTTCTGCCGGGACGACGGGCAGGTGATGGATATCGTGTTCTGCCATCAGGTCCAGAGCCTCGCGCAGCGTGCAGGAATGATGCACGGTGAACACCCTCGAACTCATGGCATCCTCCACCGGTACGTCGTGTTCGCCGTTAATCCGGTGATCTCTGACATCATCGAGGGCGATGATGCCGACGAGCTCCCCTTCCCCATCGAGCACCGGAAACCCGGTATGCAGTGTCTCGTCGATCAGGTGGAGCACCCTCCCGGTGGTGTCATCTGGCGATACGGCGACGATCCGTTCCCGGGGGACCATAACGTCGCCCACGTGAATATCCTGGAGAATTTCGACCATATACTCATCCCGGTGAGCGGCCGACCGGGACCGGTTCAGCACCTGCTCACGGAAGATGGTGGACTGACCGATGAGGAGGACCGCCACCGAGACGGCACCCATCGCCGGCACGAGCAGGGAGAAGTTGCCGGTCATCTCCACGACCATGATCATGACCCCGATCGGTGCGTGGGAGATTGCGCCGAAGAGAGCGATCATCCCGACGACGACGAAGACCGGCACCGATTCGATGGGCACGATCCCGGGGAAGACGAGGTGCAGCAGCGATCCGAAGGCGCCTCCCGTCGCCCCGCCGATCACCAGTCCCGGCGCGAAGACACCGCCGCTCCCCCCGGAGCCGATGGTGAGCGACGTCGTCAGGATCTTCGCAAACGGGAGAAACAGCAACACCCCGATCGGGAGCATGTTGTACAGTGAGAGTTGCGTGAAACCGTATCCGGTTCCAAGGCTGGCGAGCCCGACGATTGCCGCTTCGGGAGAGAGAGCCGCAAGAGTAAGAACGAGCGTACCGGTGAGAAATGCCCCGGCGAGGGGTTTGAAGTGATTCGGGATCTTCAGGCGGCTGAATACCTTTTTAAAAACCCTGTTCGTCCCGTAAAACGTGGTTATGTAGATCAGGCCGACTGCAGTCGAGACCATGCCGAGAAGGATGAAAAACGGGATCTGGGAGACGTTCCAGGAGGTCATCCCGGGGCCGAAGACCGGTTCAAAGCCTTCAACCAGGCCGAAGATGGCATACCCGATGACCGAAGCCAGAAACGCGGGAACGATCGCTTCGGTCTCGAAATCCTGTTTGTAGAGGATCTCCGCAGCGAGGATCGCCCCTCCCAGGGGCGCCGTGAAGATCGTGCCGATTCCGGCGCCGACACCGGTGGCGATAGCAAGCCTCCGCTCACGGGCGGAGAGGCCTAAAAGATCGGCGGCGATCGAACCGAAACCGGCCGACATCTGTGCAGTCGGCCCTTCACGTCCGGCGCTTCCTCCCGTCGAGATGGTCAGGATGGCAGTGACTGCTTTGACGAGAGGGACGCGCCAGCGTACTTTTTTCCCTCCGTGGAACGCCCTTATTGCTGCATCGGTCCCGTGGCCTTCCGCCTCCGGGGCAAGGGTGTAGACCAGAAGACCGGAGAGGAGTCCTCCGAAACAGATGACGGGGAGGATCATCCAGAGGTGATCGGGAGGAGCCCATTGAGCGATATCCTGGAGGTTCTGCCCTTCCTTCGGGAGGTGGAACCCGACGATCCCTTCCATAAAAAACGCTGTTCCCTGTTTCAATCCTTCGAAAAAGAACAGAGCGCCGAAGCCAGCAATGAGCCCGACGACGATGGCGATAAGTATGATTCTCCTGTAAGGAGTGACGGTTTCCTCGATCTGCATGGAATATATGAAATATGTTTGTTTGACATTTATGTGATTTGATTAGCTTCGTGTGGTAGTATATGGAAAGAAGATGTGCGCGTCAGCCGGACGTCCCGGTGTGCCTTCATCACCGGCATCGCTCCCGGACTCCCCTGATGGCCTCCCGCCGGTGTCCGGGTACCGGTTGCCACCAGAAGCCCGACAATACCCCTATAACACGGGATGTCTAGAGAGAGGGGTTCCAGCAGGCCGAGCCACATCCACCATTGCCAGAGGCCCGTTATAACTCCCGCCGGGTGCATGGCACCGGGCGGCGGCTTGCAACCGGGCATAATCGGAGACACCCGTCCCGCGAAGGGGCGGTGATCGTCTCTTAAGCAGGCGGGGCAGACCTCTTCGTATTTGCCGCACCCGGTGGCGGCCATCGAGAAGGGTTCACCTGGAGAGACGGAGCGCACCCCCGGTCAAGGGAGGGCGTTACAGCACCCTTGAGGGCGTTCGAAGAGAGCGCGATCCGGACTGGGCTGATCCGTAAACTGAAGCAAATAGGTTCTTTTTTCCAAAAATCGTCACCCCTCCTGATTTTAAATCAGTTCTCAAAACATACCCTGCCGCGCAGGCGTCTGCGGTGATTTTACCCGGCGTCCATTGCCCTGGAACAGATATAGGCAGAGAATGGATAATCTGCGCGCCCGTTCTCACATGCTCGCAAAAATAACCTCTTGAAATCGCATATATTCCGCGTGGTCTTGAAAGCAGAGGTAAATGCAGCGTTTATCGATTCTTCATGTTTAACTATGGCAATTAACTCATGGCGGTAATAAACGCCTGAATTCGGATTGTACTCCTCACACGTAGCGATCATTTCGAAACCTATTAATAGCACTCTCAAATTACTGATTAATTAGACCTATCCATTCGGATTACTTGATGGTATAGGTAGG
>DAOSER010000202.1:1837-3490 GCA_035363235.1 Methanoculleus sp. | reverse complement strand
CAAGCGGCTCTACCCGATGATCTTAGAGAATTAGGAGACAACGGGCACTAGAGAGACCCGGCGAATCGATCCGGTCCTCCCGGGGATCAGCCCGGAAGAAGATCATAAATCGTTGTCCGCTGCCGAAGCGTCCGCCCGAGGTCCGTGGCTATCCGTTGCATGTCGGCAGGGTCCAGGTACTCGGTGTCCCGGGCACCAGCCTCCCGGGAGATGCTCTCCTCAAAGAGTGTTCCCCCGAGATCGTCCGCGCCGGAGAGGAGCGCCATCCCTGCCATCTTCGTCCCCAGCTTCACCCAGGAGGCCTGGATGTGGTCAAAGTTGTCCAGGAAGAGGCGTGCGACCGCAAAGAGCAGGAGATCCTCCCTGCCGGTCGCCCCGGGCCGGGCCTGCCCCGCGCGATAGAGGGGAGTGTTTTTGTGGACGAACGAGAGCGGGACGAACTCGGTGAACCCTCCGGTCTCGTCCTGGATGTCCCGGAGAACCGCAAGATGCCGCGCGCGATCCGCCTCGCTCTCGCAGTGGCCGTACATGATCGTCGCTGTCGACCGGATACCGAGGCTGTGCGCTTCCCTGATAATCCGGGCCCAGGTTGCGGTGTCGATCTTGTCCGGGCATATCACCGCGCGGACCTCGTCGACCAGGATCTCGGCCGCCGTCCCGCAGAGGGTGGAAAGACCCGCGCTCTTCATCATCTCCAGCACTTCCCGGGTGGAGATGCCGCTCTTTCTTGCGGCATAGGCCACCTCCATCGGGTTGCTCGCGTGGATATGGACCCCGGGGGCCTCGTCCCGTATCCAGGAATAGACATCAGTGTAAGATTGCGCGTCGAATTCAGGGTGGAGGCCGCTCACCGTGCAGACCTCGGTCACGTTGCGCTCATGCGCCTGCCGTGCCTTCACCCGCACCATTGCCTCATCATGGAAGAAAATATCGGGGTCCCCTGGTTTTCGGGAAAACCCGCAGAACCCGCAGGCATTCACGCAGAGGTTGGTGACGTTGATGTTCTGGTTGCGGACGTAAGTGACGATGTCGCCGACTTTCTGTTCCCGGAGATCGTCCGCGGCGGCAGCGATCTCCCAGACGCCCCGGTCGCGCGTTTTCATGAGACAAATTGCCTCCTCCTCCGTGAGCCGATGACCGGCAAACACATCTTTAAGCACCTGTCGCAGTCGCAGCGTCACGCACCTCATTCCTCCCGATGCGATACGTTGATCTGGCGCGGTCAGGAGAAGAACCTTCGGGTGCTTTCGACGGTGGTGCATACACTTATCAGTTCCGGGGAGTACTCCGGCGGCCATGGCTCAACAGATCCTGTGCCACCAGCGCACAAGGCTCAGCTACAAGGACGCATACGGCTACGTCATCCCGGTCGGGAACACCAGCCTGATGACCTGGGTGACCGACGAGGGGATGATCGGGACGGACGGCTTCGATATCGAGGCACTGGCAAACGTCGGGGTCCCCGCGGCGATCGTCGGCGTCTCGGAAGAATCGACCCTGGATACCCTCGACGACTTGATGGATGCCGAGGTGAAGGCGACAAATCTCCCGGCGGTACAGCGCCGCATCGAGATCGGGATGCCGGGGAGGGAGGCCTTAAACAGGATGTGAATCGGCTTTGCACCTCAGCCGGTGCAAACCGGTCTTCGACCG
>DAOSER010000202.1:0-1737 GCA_035363235.1 Methanoculleus sp. | reverse complement strand
GCCTTACACCTCAGCCGATGTAAACCGGTCTTCGACCGGCCTTACACCTCAGCCGATGTAAACCGGTCTTCGACCGGCCTTACACCTCAGCCGGTGCAAACCGGTCTTCGACCGGCCTTCGACCGGACTCACACGATTTCGTAGGTCGTTGTCCGCTGGCGGAGCGTTCGGCCGAGATCCTCGGCGACCCGCTGCATCTCGCCCGGGTCCAGGTAGTCGGCGCCCTCGCCGCCGGCATCCGTGCTGACGTCGTCGCAGAACATCGTCCCGCCGAGGTCGTCGCCGCCCGCAAGAAGTCCGAGCTGCGCCATCTTCGTCCCGACCTTGCCCCAGGAGATCTGGATGTGATCGAAGTTGTCCAGGAAGAGACGCGCGACCGCAAAGAGCAGGAGATCTTCCCGGCCGGTGGCGCCCGCGGGCGCGAGACCCTTCTGGTAGAGAGGCGTATTCTCGTGGAGGAAGGAGAGCGGGACCAGTTCGGTGAACCCGCCGGTCTCGTCCTGGATCTCCCGGAGGATCACGAGGTGCCGGGCGCGGTCTGCCTCGCTCTCGCATGAGCCGTACATGATCGTCGCCGTCGAGCGGATGCCCTGATTATGGGCCTCTTTGATGATCCGGACCCAGGTCGCCGTGTCGCACTTGGCCGGGCAGATCACCCGCCGGACGTCGTCGACCAGGATCTCGGCCGCCGTCCCCTGCAGGGTGCCGAGGCCTGCATCACGCAGGCGCTCGATCGCTTCTACCGTCGAGAGATCGCTCTGTTTCGCCGCCCAGGCGATCTCATCCGGACTTGCGGTGTGGATGTCCACGCCGGGCGCCGCCTCCCGCACGCAGGAGATGAGGTCGATATAAGATTCCAGCGTGTATTCCGGATGGACACCGGAGAGCAGGCATATCTCGGTGACCCTCCGCGCCATCGCCGTCCGGGCCTTCTCCCGGATCGCATCGATATCGTCGCAGAATGCCTCCGGGTCGTCTGCTCGCCGCCCGAACCCGCAGAACGCGCAGAGATTCTTGCAGATATTGGTGACATGGATGTTCTGGTTGCGGACGTAGGTGACGGTGTCGCCGACTTTACGTTCCCGGAGTTCGTCCGCGGCGGCAGCGATCTCCCAGACGCCCCGGTCGCGCGTCGAGAGGAGACGGACGGCCTCCTCCTCCGTGAGCCGGTGGCCGGCGAGTGTATCGTCGAGCAGGGTATGCAGCGAGTACGGCATGGTAGCAGCTCTCTTGTAGTTCCGGAATTATCCCTTTTCCTTTTTGCGCCGCGCAAGGACGAAGTCGTGGATGAGGATGATAAGGATGACGACGACGGCGAACTCCACGAGGTGCAGAGGCAGGTAGCCGATGAGCGGCACCGCGACGAGGGCTTTCCCCACGATCCACTCCTTCTTCACCGGCTCGATCACCCCAATGCCGGAGATCCGGAGGTTCGGCTGGTCGGTGTAGGGGTTGTTGTCGCCTTTGGTGATGTAGCCGCCATGCGGGTCATCGTAATAGGCCCCGAGCCCCGACTCTTCCACGGCGGCGGTATCGACGTAGGTCATCGCCCGGTGGATGATCGGGTGGACGGAATCGGCACCGTTCGGCCGGTAGACGATCACGTCGCCGTAGTTCCCGAAGGATGAATGCCCGGCATGCTGCCCCTCGGCCCAGGTCGTCAAGGGGCCGAACCGGTCCTCGTCGACGACGAGCACCAGGTCGCCGACGTTCATGTTCGGGACCATGCTCTCCGAC
>DAOSER010000201.1:0-3502 GCA_035363235.1 Methanoculleus sp. | reverse complement strand
GCATCGCCACCACCGCACGGTGGATCCGCTCGTCGATGATGAGCGCGTAGGTGAAGAGGAAGACCGCAACGGCGATCAGTTCCGGGCCGACGATCACGCTCCGCCACCCCGGCGATGGTAGAGGCTCGATGCGGCAGGGCATGGTACGAGAGGTTGAAAGATAGACATAGAACTCTCCGGAAAGGACAAATTGTAGAATTCAGGTAGGCATGGTCTTCCTATAATCATGCCGATCGGCACATCCTCTACTGGAGCAAAACCCGCCGTTCCGGCACTGCAGCCTCCGGATATCGGCAGGGCTCCGGCAGAAGGGTTCAGGCCGGTACGGCAGGTGTTTCGGACCCCCTCCCGACCCGCAGCCGGATGACCTTGTAGACTTCCCCTGCGATCAGCACCGGCAGCCCGAGGAGAGCAAGCAGCCCCCAGTCGGCGAGGGTCAGGGGCGCTGTCCCGAGGAAGGTGTTGAAGATCGGGACGTAGACTACCAGTGCCTGGAGGGCGAGGCTTCCGAGGATTGCGAGGAGGAGGGCAGTATTCGAGAAGAACCCGATACGGTGGAGCGGGAACCGAAACGACCGGAAGTTCAGCACGTTGTAGAGCTCGAAGACGATGAGGCCGGTAAACGCCATCGTCCGCGCCCGGTCGAGGTCAACCTCGTAGAGCCCCAGGAAGACGTAGATTGTCAGGAGGCCGAGCCACAACCCGAGGATGAGGACAACGAGGTAGGCGTTCCGGGTGAGGATGGACTCCCCGGGGTCCCGCGGCAGCCTCCGCATGACGTCCCGCTCGGCGGGCTCGAACCCGAGCGCGATGGCGGTGAGGCCGTCGGTGACCAGGTTGATCCAGAGGATCTGGATGGGGATGAGGATCAGCGGCAGGCCGAAGAGGAGCCCGCCGACGATCGCAACGAGTTCTCCGACGTTCGAGGAGAGGAGGTAGCGGGTGAACCTGGAGATGTTGTCATACTCCCGCCTCCCCTCCTCGACGCCGGCGACGATGCTTGCGAAGTTGTCGTCCACGAGCACCATGTCGCTTGACTCCTTCGCAACGTCCGTCCCCTTGATGCCCATGGCGATACCGATGCTCGCCTTCTTCAATGCCGGCGCGTCGTTGACGCCGTCGCCGGTCATGGCGATGACTTCGCGGTCGCGGGAGAGTATATCGATCACCCGGAGTTTGTGCTCCGCCGTGACCCGGGAGAGGACTTTCGTCGTCCGGAGACGTCTCTCGAGATCATCGTCGGCGAGCGCCTCGAGATCGGCCCCGGTTAACGCCCCCTCGCTCGAGAGACCGAGATCCCGGGCGATGGTGTAGGCGGTCAGCGGGTTGTCGCCCGTGATCATGATGACATCGATCCCGGCGCTCCGGCAGAGCCGGATCGCCTCCGCCGCCTCGGGCCGTGGAGGATCGACGATCCCGGCAAATCCAAGAAAGATCAGGTCTGTCTCCACCGCGTCCTCGGTCCACTCGAGACCCTCCGGGAGCGGGCGGTATGCCGCACCGAGCACCCGGAGCCCCTGCGACGCGTACCTGGCGACCTCCGTGAGGAGCGCGTCACGGAGGTCGTCGGTGAGCGGCACGACCGAGCCTCCCCTGAGCAGCCGCGACGAGCGGGCAAGGAGGACTTCCGGCGCTCCCTTCACGTGGGCGACGTACCCCTTCCCCTCGGGGTAGACGATCGTCATCCGCTTCCGGGTAGAGTTGAACGAGAACTCTTTTTCCGCCTCCGGTGCATCCTCGCGGGAGAGGCCGGCCTTCTCCGCTGCGACTACGAGCGCACCCTCGGTCGGCGTGCCGAAGATCCGCCACCCCCCCTCCTCGAGAACGAGGGTCGCATGGTTGCAGAGGAGGACGGTGTAGAGGAACTGCCGGAGCCCCGGGTCCGCGAGAGGGTCAACAGGGCTGCCCTCACGGAGGAACTCGCCCATCGGGAGATACCCGGTCCCGGTGACCTCGACCTCGGCATCGGGAGTCCTCACCCTGACGACCGCCATCTCGTTCCGGGTGAGCGTCCCGGTCTTGTCGGTGCAGATCACCGAGACCGCACCGAGGGTCTCCGACGCCGGGAGGTTGCGGATCAGGCAGTTCCTCCGCATCATGTTCTTGATGCCGAGGGCGAGCGTGAGCGTCACGACCGCCGGGAGGCCCTCCGGGATCACCGCCACCGCGAGCGAGACACCGGTTAAGAACATCTCCAGGAACCCCCGCTGCTGCAGGAGACCGATGACGATGACGAGCACAACTATACCGATGGCGATCAACCCGAGGTCGCGGCCGAGGCGGTCCATCTGGCGGGAGAGGGGCGTCGTCTTGTCCTCGACCTGCTGGGAGAGTCCGGCGATCATGCCGAACTCGGTGTTCATCCCTGTGGCGATCACGATACCCCGTCCCCGCCCGTTGACCACCGTAGTGCCTGCAAAAGTCATGTTGCTCCGCTCGGCAAGAGCGGTCCCGGCAGGAAGCGTTTCCGGCGCCTTATCGACGGGCGACGACTCGCCGGTCAGCGGCGCCTCGTCCACCTCGAGCGAGGTCGCCTCGATGAGGAAGATATCGGCGGGCACCCGTTCTCCCATCTCGAGGACAACCAGGTCCCCCGGGACGAGATCTGAGGCATCGATCTCCTGCTGCTCTCCGTCGCGGACGACCACGGCACGCTGGACGAGCAACTTCTTGAGCGCCTCGATGGCTTCACCGGCCTGCCACTCCTGCGAGAACCCGAGAAGGGCGTTCAAGACGACGATGATGAGGATGGCGGCGGCGTCGACGGCCTCGCCGACCAGGAACGAGACCCCTGCCGCAATGACCAGGATGACGATGAGAACGCTCTTGAACTGCCGGAGGAAGACCTGGAGACGGGTCTCCCGACCCTCCTCGCGGAGAACGTTCTTCCCGTAGCGCTGCAGCCGCTCCGCCGCATCTCCCGGAGTTAACCCGGACGGACCGGTGCCGAGCTCCCGCCGGACCTCCTCTGCGGAGAGGGTGTACCAGTCAGCCAGAGGCATTCCTCCCACAAGCGGCGCCTCTGCCGGGCTCTCCTGTCGACGCGGGCATATGTTCCCGGTTCTGCTCAGGGCTATAAAAAGGTATAGAGATCGCTCCTATACCCGGGAGAAAGTTGCAGCAGCGGCCGGGACGGCCGGGCGGACACCTGGACGCCTGCGATTTGGGGCCCCGATACCATTATATCTCCCGGCCGAACGATCAGGGTCGGATCGGGCCGGGAGACCGGCCCGGGGAGGAATGACGATGAGCAGAATTGCAGTCCTGATCACGGATATGTTCGAGGATGTCGAGTATACCAAGCCTGCAGAGTCGTTCAGGGAGGCCGGCCACGAACTCGTCCACGTCGGCCTCTCCGCGGGGGAGACCGTGCACGGGAAGAAGGATCAGACGCCGGTCAAGATCGATCTGGCCGCATCGGACGTATCGCCGGACGACTTCGACGCGCTCTTCATACCGGGCGGCTACTCGCCCGACAAACTCCGGGCCCACGATGCGCCCG
>DAOSER010000200.1:0-3506 GCA_035363235.1 Methanoculleus sp. | reverse complement strand
CCCCATGGCTCGCTCACCGGAATACGAGACGCTACTGGACCCCGGTGCTTAAAAACATAGTGCAAGGTTTCTCGTGGGGCTATTTGCAGGAGGAAGAGGAGCGGGAGCCCAAATGTGTTCATAAGCGAGCCTGGCGAGAATTAGCAGCATTTGAAAGCCTGTAGAATGAGATTATTCTATTCAAGAACTGGATAAGCCCTCTGTTTAAAATAGATGCATATATCTATTCACCCATCGCCATACCGCTCATATGGAAGACTCTCTCGAAGCGAAGATCAACTACCAGTTCAAAAATACGGATCTCCTCCAACGTGCCCTGCTCCATCGTTCCCGTGCGAATGAAGAGAGGCAGAAGCAGAAAGTGTGCAAGGATCAGGACGCTCTCCGAACGCTGGGCGATGCAGTGCTGAAGACAATTTTGTGCGACCTCCTCATGCGTTCGGGGTATGAGACAAAAGGCGAGATCACCATCATGAAAAGCACCATTGAAAGTCGCCCGTTTCTTGCCGAACTGGGGAGGGGGTTTGGCCTGCAGAACGAAATCCTTGTCGGGGAAGGGGCTAGAGTGCAGAAGCATAACGAAGAGCCCAACGTCATTGCCGAGACGCTTGAAGCGATCATCGGGGCGATGTACCTGGACGGCGGATACGAATCGGCAAAGAAGGCTGTCTCCGTCTGGTACGAACCTTATCGGGAAGAGATGTTGAAAGAGTAGATCGCCTCGTAGGATTCATAAAAGCAGACCGACATGCAGGCATGAAAGAATATATTAGATCTTCTTCCTCGTCACTTTAGTCAGTTCGATGCAACTTTCCTGGTTTTCCAGTTTTAATCCCGCACTGTTCGCGCGATAGAAGCCGCCAGGTTCTTGCCCAATGGTCAAGACCGGTTATCAGTATTTTCGGTAAACATTCCTCCAGTGCCCGATCTTGAGGACATAGATCACCAGCCGATTGTCCTCGACGGCTACAACGTCGGCGTCAACGTCGGCCAGACGGTGATGCACCTCCATGTCCACGTCATCCCCCGCTACGAAGGGGACGTGGCAGATCCCCGGGGCAGGGGGCGGTCCCGGAGAAGAGGGTGTATCGAGAGGACTGCACCGGGTGCCGGGAAGAATCAGGAAAAAGCAGTGTTCCCAGCGGCCGGAGAGGTCGAACTGCCGGGATCCAAGAGGAGACGGTCGATCCTATCATGGTTGGGGCAGGGACTGCCCGGGGTCCTGTGACGCCGTTCCTACTCATCCCCTGCCAGGAGATCCCGCACTTCGCTCGAAAGAACCGGCAGGTACCTCTCGACGACACCCCAGACAACCTCATCGGATACGCTCGCATACCCGTGAATCAGTCGATTCCTGAACGCAATGATCAGAGATGCATCGGAGATCCTCTCACCGAGGCCAGGCTCCCGCCGGAGGAGCTGGTTCAATGCTTCGCCGATGATCTCGAACTGCCGCTCGACAGCAGACCTCAGCATGGGATCGGTACGATACTCCTCAAAGGATCTTCCGGCGGTGAACTGCGCGATATAGTCGGCGGCCCCGGCAATATCGTAGAGATACTTCTGTGCTTCACGCGACGGCATAGACATCTTTGCAGGTTCCTTCCACGGACTCACGGAAGATCGGGTTTCTGATCGCCGATCGCTCGACGAGATCGATCTTGCGGCAAAAAAGCCGGGCCAGGTCTTCTGCGAGACCAAAGTAAGCCTCTGCATGCTCCGCTGGAGTCATCGGTTCGAACTCGACGACAAAATCGATGTCGCTTGCTGCAGGGTCGAACCGGTCGCCCGTCGCCGAGCCGAAGATCCCAAGTCTCCTTACACGGCGGCGTCGAGCGACGCGGGCAATATCGGGAATCTTCTCACAGATGAGAGGGTGCATCGGGCTTCTCTATGATGGTTTACCATCCGGAGAGCATTATCTCTTTCGCATCGGCGGATGCCGGCAGCTGCAGGTGTGAATCCAAACCGCGGCACCGGCCACACCATCCGGCTTCAGGTGGAAACAGGGGCTCAACCGGCACATACCCGCGTAACGGGGCCGGCTCGGAAGATCCCCCGCCTCAGACCAGGATCTCCTCGAGCGGCAACCGGATCTTCGGCCCCGGGCTGTCCGCGGCGTAGCCGATCGGGCAGAGGATGACCGGCACGAGGGGGTCGGGGATCGCCAGGAGCCGGCTGAACGCCGCGGGGTCGAACCCGGTCATCGGGCACGAATCGAACCCGAGCGACTTCGCCCCGTGCAGGGCGTTGGACAGGGCGAGATACGTCTGGGCCTGCGACCAGGCGAGCCGCTGCTCGGGCGTCATTGCATCGGCAAACCGGGCGGCCATCTCCACGATGGCGCTGCGCGTCTCTTCGGGGACACCGTTCTCCTTCAGAAGGGCGTCGAGCCGCCGGATCAGCCCGTCATAATCGGGGTCTGCGCAGAATACCAGGAGATGCGAGCAGGTCGTGATCTGCTCCTGGCCGAAGGCCGCCGGCTTCAGGGCCTCCTTCCGGGCCGGGTCCGAGACCACCCTGATCCGCCAGGGCTGGAGGTTGAGCGCCGAGGGGGCCAGGCGGACCAGTTCCAGGAGTTCCCTGACGGCAGCATCGGGGATCGGTCGGCCGTCAAACCGCTTCGTCGCGTAGCGCTGCTCTACACACTCTTTGAAGTCCATACCCGCTCATCATCCCGGCCTGATTTATACCTGCCGTCAGCCCCGGTTCTTCCGCGAGAAGAACTCCTTCACGCCCCCCGTGACGGTGAAGGCAACCCCCTGGAGCCAGACCGTCCCGATCTCCAGGGCGACGGAGAGAAGCGTCTCCCCCGGGAACGCATGGTCGCGGACGTTTTTGAGCGAGAAGCAGGCGAGCAACATCCAGACGGTCGCCGCGAGGCCCTGGCCGAAGACCGATATCCAGAGGCCGAGGGTCGCAAAGACCAGGGCCATGAGGTAACTGAGGAGGCTCGTCGTAAGTGCCGTGAAGAAGTTCATGACGGCGCCGCGGGTCACCACGTCGCGGAGCTGCGGCAGAAGCATGACCGCGAAGAGCACCGTGATGCCGGTTATGGCGAAATCCTGCCAGGTCGTTTCGATCACCCGTGCGCACGCGGCGCAGTAGAGAGGTATCGACGTGCGAAGATATCAGATCGGCGGATCCGGGCCATCCCTGGCCGCCGGTTTCAAATACTCCCTCTCCGCGGCGACCGCCCGGTCATGCCACTCTGCGGCGAGCCCCGCGTGCCGGCTGAACCGCGGGGAGACGAAGAGCCCGGTACCGCCGTCCTCAAGCGTCCAGACCTCCTGCCCGGCCCGGAACCGGCCCGTGACCTCGTCCTCCACCGCGCGGTAGACGACCGCGTCGATATTCTTCACCACCGAGGCGGCCACCAGGTTCGGGGCGAGGTAGGACTGGTCGGTGTCCTCCCCGATGAGGAAGACGCCGCCGGCCTCCCGGACGGCGTCGACGATCCCGGTGTTGCTGGAACCCGCGATCATCAGGATGACGTCGACGCCCTC
>DAOSER010000199.1:0-3530 GCA_035363235.1 Methanoculleus sp. | reverse complement strand
CCCCAGCGGAGCCGGAGATCATCGAGACCGAACCAGAGGTGACCGCCGCGGGCCTCCCTCCGCGCGAGGCCGCGACCGTCCTCTTCCGGAGACTCCGTGCCCGGCTCGGCATCCCCGGGACGAAGACCCCGAGGGACTGCGCCCGCATCGCCCCCGACCACGCCGGGTTCTTCGAGCGCTACGAGAGGATCCGGTACGCCGGCGAGACCCCGACGGAGGAGGAACTCCGTGCGATGGAAGCCGAAGCCCGGGGAGGTGACGAAGATGCAGCGTGAGGCCTGGGCGGCTCTCCTCATCCTCCTCCTCGCCGGCGGTGCGCTCTTCGTCCACGCCACCACCACCACCGAGGAGTACAGCCGCTGCAACATCGGCTGGAACGGCACCTCGGCGCTCGCCGCAGAAGAGATCCGCGATCTGGCAACCCTTCCTCCCGGCGCGACCCTCCTCATCCTCGCACCCGACCGGCCCTTCAGCCCCGAAGAGGCCGGCTACCTCCGGACGTTCCTCGAATCCGGAGGCCGCCTCCTCATCGCCGACGAGGACGGCAGCGCCAACCGGCTCCTCGCCGACCTCGGGAGCACGATGCGAGTCCGGCCGGAGAACCTCGCGAGCCTCGAGCGTGACCACGCCGAGCCCGGGCTTATCACCGGATACGTCGTCGGCAACGCAAGTCCCTTTGCCGGTGTAGAGACCGTCCTCGTGAACCGCCCCGCAGCGGTCGAGGGCGGCGAACCCCTCATCGAGACCTCGATCCTCACCTGGAACGATGCCGACGGCGACGGGCGCGTCAGCGGCGACGAGACCTTCGCGCGCCGGGCGGTCGCCGCCCGCGAAGGCAACCTGACCGTCCTCGGCGACCCGAGCCTCTTCGTCAACGCCATGCTCGCCGAGAACCCCACATTCATCGAGAACCTCGGGCCGATCCTGATCGACGCCGCCCACAGCAGAACCGGCACCGCTAACCCGATCGTCAACACCATACTCTGGATAGAAGAGAGACCACCGGCCGTGGCCGCCATAGCCGCCCTGGCCGTCCTGCCAGCAGCCTACCGGTTCGGGAGGAGAGAGAATGATTGATAACAACCTGACCGAGCGCATCGAAGCGATTGCAAACACCTACGAGACGATACAGATGACCATCCGGCAGGTGATCGTCGGGAACCGCGGCCTCATCGAGGAGATCTTCATCAGCATGATCAGCGGCGGCCACCTCCTCATCGAGGGCGTTCCCGGAACGGCAAAGACCACCATCTGCAAGATCATCGCCCACCTCGTCGACTACGACTTCCGGCGGGTTCAGGGGGCGGTGGACATCCAGCCCGCCGACATCATCGGCGTCCGGATCTACGACAGGAACCGGGGCGAGTTCTTCCTCCAGAAAGGCCCGGTCTTCACGAACTTCCTGATGGTCGACGAGATCAACCGCCTGACGCCGAGAACCCAGGCCGCCCTCCTCGAGGCGATGAGCGAACGCCAGGCGACGATCGACGGGACGACCCACCCGCTCGCCGACCCCTACTTCACCATCGCCACCCAGAACCCCCACGAGGCCGAAGGAACCTTCCCGCTCATCGAGGCCCAGTGCGACCGGTTCATGTTCAGCTCCGTCCTCACCCACCTCGACGCGGAGAACGAACTCGAGGTCCTCCGCCGGGAGCGCGCCGGGGAACTGGACACGAGGATCTACCAGGTCGCCCCCGTCCTCAGCAAGACCGAGATCGCGGCCATGACCGGGACAGCCCAGATGGTCCGGGTCGACGAGTCGGTCCTCGGCTACATGCGCGATCTCGTTCTTGCCACGCGGTCGCACGGCGACATCCGGCTCGGCGCGAGTTCCCGTGCCTCGATCGCCCTCATCCGGGGCTCGAGAGTCCGGGCGGCCCTGAACCGCCGCTCCTACGTCATCCCCGACGACGTTCGCGCTCTCGCCCTCCCGGCGTTCCGCCACCGTATCCTCCTCACCCGGGAGGCGGCGATCACCGGGGTCACGGCGGACGCGGTCATCGCCGAGATCCTGGATACGGTCGAGGTGTCCTAGAGATGATCCGGCCGACCCGGACGGCCAGCGGCATAGCCGCCCTCGCCCTCGCCCTCACCGTCGTCGCCCTCCCGCTCACGAACCCGGCCGCGGCTCTCGCCGCCGGCTCCCTCGCCGTCTTCCTCCTCTGGCGGTCCTGGCGGTTCGAGCGCGATCTCGCGGCCATAGTAACCTCGCTCACGGTCGACCGCGATCTCGACCGGACGATCCTCCGGCAGGGGACCGCCGTGACCGTCCGGGTCCGCGTCGACTGCACCGTCCCGGCGGGGATGGCAATCCAGGCACACGACCTCCCGCCGGCGGTCGCGGTCGGCGACGCCCCGTCCGTTCTGCCGGGCGAGACCGCGACCTACACCATCCGGCTGATGGCCCCGGGGGAGACGGTGTTTACGGGGGTCGCCCTTGAGGCGCAGGACGCCTTCTTCTCCCGCAAGATAGTCTGCCGCCGGCACGATGCCCCGCACCTCCGGGTCTTCCCCGCGGGAACCAGCGGCGACGGCAGGGGGACGGGAGCCACTGGCGGAGAGACCGAGGTGAACCGGCAGGCCGCGTTTGCCGGGCAGAGCGTACGCGGGTTCCGGCCCTACCAGACGGGCGACAACCCCGACCAGATCGACTGGAAGGTCACCGCCCGGCGCGACGCCTACTACGTCCGGCAGCTGACCGGGCTCGAGGGGGGAGCCCCCCTCATCGCCGTCGACCTCCCCGCCCGGGCAGGGGATCCGGAGACCAACTCCCGGTTCTCGATGGCCGTCTACGGTGCGGTCGAGGCGGCGATCGCCTCCCGCGACGGCTGCTCGCTCCTCGTCGTTGCCGGCGGCGAGATCGTCCGGTTCCTCCCCCGGACGCAGGATATCCGTGACGTGCTCTCCGCCCTCGGCGGGCTTGCACCGCTCGAACCCCGGGTCTCCCTCTACCGGGCGCCGGGGCCCGCCGTCCTCGCGGCCAGGGCCAGGATGCCCCGAAACGGGGGGGGCGCGGAGGAAGTGTACCGCAAGCGGCTCGGCGGCATCCTCGCCGCGTTTACAAAAGAGAGCCCCGCACCGTTCGCGGCGGCGGTGAGGAGGGCGCTCGACCGGGCGGACGCCCGGGAGATCCAGATCTACTCCCTCCTCTCCGCGGGCGACGCGAGCCACCTTGTGCAGGTGGTCAACGAGGCGAAGATACGGGGGATGCAGGTCGTCCTGAAGGCTCCGGCCGGGACGATCCCCGGGGTCGACGCCGTGGAGGTGCTCTGATGGCGTTCGATCGAAAGTTCCTCCTGCTTTCTGCCGGCGAGGTGCTGGTCGTCGCCGCGACCGATCTCCTCGTTGCGCTCCTCCTCCAGGCGGTCGTGCTTGGCGCGTTTCTCGAAGATCGGCGGGGCTACGGGGTCTTCGCCGTCGGGATAGCCATCTTTGCCGGGATCGTCGCTGCCTCGGGCACCGTCCTCCTCCCCCTCCTCGGCCTCGCGGTCGCCCTCGGCTGCGGCTACCTCGCCCTCACCGCCTAC
>DAOSER010000198.1:0-3554 GCA_035363235.1 Methanoculleus sp. | reverse complement strand
CCATCCTAGGAGACTGGGGGTCTTCTGACCTGCGTTCAAATCGCAGTGGCCCCATTGCACTATTTTTTTCGTTCAATGTAACCAACTATCAACAACATGAGGTTTTATTCGGGCTGCATGGACTGCCTGATCTCCCGCGTTGAGTATGAGAGCAGGCTCTGCATCGACGATCCACAACGCATTCAAGAGATCGTTGATGCGTGCCGGGACCAGCTCCGGCGCATCTCTGCGGACCCGGTGCCCGCACCGGTTATTGCGAGCCGGGTGCACCGCCTTGCCTACCGCATGATCGGCAATACCGACCCTTACCATGCCTTGAAGAGAGCCAACAACGAGGACGCAATGGCGGTCTGTCGAAAGGTGCGCGGCGATCTTATGACGTTCCATGACCTGGTGCTGGCATCGGTCATCGGCAACACACTGGACTACGGTTCGAAGGCGCATACCGTCACCGATAACTTCGTCGAGTTCTTCCGCCGGGAGTTTGCAGCGGGGCTGACCGTCGACGACACCGAAACGATAAAGCCGCTCACCTCCCGGGTGGTCTACCTCGCCGACAACTGCGGGGAGATCGTCTTTGACACCCTTCTCGCCGAACATCTCAAGAAGAGCGGATCGCATGTCACGTTCGCTGTCCGGGGCGCGCCGATCTTAAACGATGCGACGATAGAGGATGCCGTAGCGCTCGGGCTCGACCGCAGGGTCGACCTGCTCACCGGCACGACGGACGGTATCGCCGAGCTCGGCCTCAACCGGGAGCTCGCTCCGCCTCCCCTTGCCGATGCCCTTGACCGTGCAACGCTCGTCATCGCGAAGGGCATGGCCAACTATGAGTCGCTCTCGGACGACCGCGACCTCCCCCCCGTCGCCTACCTGATGTCGGTGAAATGCGGCCCGATCGGCGCTGATATCGGCATCCCGGTCGGTTCCCGCGTTGCTCTCCTCCGCAAATGACCCCGGCAGACTGGTGTGAACGGCAGCCCGGAGGGCGCGGCTACCGTGACTCTCCAGATACGCCATCTGACAATCGGCACCACATATAACCATAGTGGTCAAAATTTACCAGGATTAAAACCATTCTTCTGATTAAACAGAGCTTTTTAGAACATAGTTTAGTATTTTGACCAATATATTAACCAAAATATTTATTGGAAAATATTATATAATGAGCACCATAAATATTGGATCGGGGAAGACCACACCCAGCAACCACCAGTTTACTCAATTCCAGTCAGCAATCACCACACCCTACAACGCCTAACACCTTACCAGAGACACAGGGTTCGGTCAGGAGCGGGTCAGGACATACGACGCTCCTGCACCAGTGTTCAGCGACCACAGTTACACCGGGCCATGAAATCTTCGGGTGTGGCTCCCCACCTCATTCCATAAAGGCCAAACCCCACCTCATTTTTCTCATCACCCGGATCGCAAGCAGCCAGGGCAATGATGTTATATCTAACGGTGCTCATGCTCCGGACGTCCCGTCTATCGCACCCTGGCGGGGCACGCGTCGCAACTCGCACCTGCGGTGCTCGAGCTCCTTCCCTTGCAGGGAAGTCGCAACTCGCACCTGGCGGTGCTCATGCTCCTGCCGTTCCGGCAGTCGCAACTCACACCTGCGGTGCTCATGCTCCTGCCGTTCCGGCAGTCGCAACTCACACCTGCGGTGCTCATGCTCCTGCCGTTCCGGCAGTCGCAACTCACACAAAGACGCGAAGGGAAGATAAGCGGCTGCAGGAAACGGAAAAGCCGGAGAAGAGATACGGGTGCCGCACCTCTCACCCGAAGATCTTCCGCGACATCTCCAGCGCTTCGATGGCGGGCATCTTCTTCCCGGTCAGAAACTCGATCGCCGCCCCACCACCGGTGGAGATGTGGGTGAACCGATCCTCGATACCGAGCCGCTCGATAGCCGCACCGGAGTGCCCGCCGCCCACCACCGAGAACTCCACGGTAGAGGCTGCCTTCAGGAGGTCGAAGGTGCCGACGGCGAACGGCTCCTCTTCAAAGAGCCCGGCTGGCCCGTTCACCACGACCGTCCCGGACCTTGATATCTCCTGCGAGAGGAGGCCGATCGAATCGCTCCCGATGTCAAGCACCTGGGCGTCCTTTGGGACGGCATCCACCGGATACTCGACCCGCTCGCCATCTTCGCGGACGGCGACCGAGTGCGGCAGAGAGAGCCGGTCACCATAGGACTCCAGGAGGGATTTCGCCTTATCGACCTCGCCCCTGTAGCCGAGGTCGTCGATCAGCCGGGCCGACGGCCGCCCGATATCGTGGCCCGCCGCAAGCAGGAAGACATTTCCCACCACACCGACGACGATCACGCGGTCGGCTGTTCCTCGCGCGAGGACGTTCTGTGCGACCGCGATCGAGTCATCCACCTTCGTCCCACCGAGGACGAAGGTAACAGGACGCGGGGCGCTGGAAAAGACCCGGGAGAGGTTAGCGACTTCTTTCTCCATCAGGAGGCCGGCCACCGAGGGGAGCGCGAGCGGCAGCCCCACGATCGACGGCTGCGACCGGTGCGCCGTGCCGAACGCGTCGTTGACGTACACATCGGCCATCGTGGCGAGCCTCCGGACGAGGAGAGTCTTCTTCGCCTCCTCGGGCTTTAAGGTCAGGTTCTCCTCGGCGGCAAACCGGAGGTTCTCAAGCATCAGGACATCCCCACGCCTCGCACTCCGGATTGCATCCCGGGCGCACCGCCCGAAAATATCCTCGACGTACGTCACCGGACGGCCGAGCAGCCGCTCCAGTTTCGCCGCATGTGCCTCAAGCGTCGTGAAATCCTTTTTGCCGGGTCTGCTCTGGTGCGTAAGAATGACGAGCCGCGCATCCTCGAGTGCCTGCACCGTCGGCAGATGTTCCCGGAACCGTTTATCGTCCAGGATATGGTTTGAGGAGGGATCGATGGGCGAGTTGAAATCCACCCGCAACATCACCGTTCCCGTCAACTTCCCAGTATCAGCGAGCGTACCGATCTCCACCGGGTATCACCTGTTCCCTTGATCAGGCGCTCCGTGCCTTAATCTTTTTCAGGCGGAAGAGCTCCTCACGTTCCATCTCATCGAGCCGCATCTTGATAAAGTCTCTGGCCTCGGAGAGCTCCGGGATCACCTTGAACTCGAGCGCGTTCACGCGCCGCTTGGTGCTCTCGATCTCATCGAGGAGCCGTTTCATGGTCGTCTCGATCTCAGCGGCCTCGATGATGGCCTCGACCAGATCCTCGAACGCCTCCGCGGTCTCATCGATGACGGAGGACGTGCCGAGCATCCCGTAACCACGGTCGAGGATGCTCTTCCGTACCGAAGACGCCTCGATCTCCGGGACGACGACACCCATGATGTTCTTGCTCGAGAGGGAGATCGCGGGGACATCCGCTGTCGAGAAGGCGGCGGCCTTCACCCCGATAGCACCCTCGACGGTCTCCGCGAGGGCGATCATCTCCATCGCACGCCCGTAGCGCTCTAAAAGAGCGCCGCGGCTGTCTTTCGCCTGCTGCAGCACCTTGAAGAACTCCAGGATCAGCCCATCGCGCTTCATCT
>DAOSER010000197.1:0-3566 GCA_035363235.1 Methanoculleus sp. | reverse complement strand
CGCCCCCGACGAGGACCGGCTGGACCCGGACCCCCGGGCGGATGTAGAGCGCCCCCACTCCCTGCGGCCCGCCAAGCTGGTTGCCGGAGAGGGTGAGAAGGTCGATGCCGTCGCGCTCCACGTCGATCGGTATCCTTCCCGCGGCGTCGGTAGCGTCCACGTGGAGGAGTCCGCCCCGGTCGTGGACGATTGCCACCACATCCCGGATCGGCTGAACCGTCCCTATCTCGTTGTTCGCGTAATGGACCGACGTGACGATGGTCTCCGGCGTGACCGCCGCACCGAGGGCGTCGAGATCGATTGTGCCGTAGCGGTCGACCGGAGCCGGCGTGAGGGAAAACCCGCTCTTCTGGAGATCTTTAGCCGGGTTAAGCACGGATATATGCTCGATGGCGCTCACGACGACGCTCTTTCCTCGTTTCCGGTTCCGGAGCGCGGTCCCCCGGACGGCGATGTTGTTCGCCTCGGTTGCCCCGCCGGTGAAGATGATCGAGTCCGGGGCGCTCGCGCCGACAAGCGCCGCTACCTTCTCGCGTGCCGTGGCAAGGGTTTCCTGCGCCAAAAGCCCCTCGCGGTAGAGTGTGGAGGGGTTGCCGGCGAAGCCGTCCGATAACTTCATCCCGAACGAAAGGACCTCCGGGCGAACCGGCATTGCCGCCGCATGGTCGAGGTAGATCCGCCCTTCCATTCCCTGCACCTCCTAAAACGTGATGATCGCGTCGGCATCGACCGCGAGATCGTTTAAGGTGAGTGCGCCCACGACCTTTCCCTCCTCGATGAAATCACCCCGTTCAAGGCCGAGGAGCTGGGTGCTCTGCTCGCAGATGTAGATTGTAGCCCCTGCAGAGATCGCCTGATGCATAATCTCGGAGAGTTTCGGGAAGTTCCCGACCTTGATCCCCTCAGCCGCACCCTTCTTGACGACCGTCACTCCCTTGATCATGAAGTAGATGTCGGCGTCCATGTCCATGCTGCGCGCCGTCATCGCGAGGACGAACGGCGCATACAGCCTCTCGGGAGTGTCGGTGCCGCTGGTCTGGATATAGAGTATCCGTGCCATACACATCAGCCTCTTTTTCGGACCGGGAACGTGGCCGCCTCTCCGGCCGTCAGGGTTCCGCCGCTTGAGAGCCGGTCCATCCCCTCCCTGCGCAGGATGACGGGCGCCTGGCGGCAGGCTCCCCGGGCATCCACGTAGCCTCCGGCGTCCATCCGATCACTTTGCCTCTGCCGTTGCCGCCGCTCCCTTGCGCATGATGAGGGTCGTCACGCCCGAAGCGACGAGTTCCTCCTCGATCACGTGCCCGTTCTCGCCGGCCCAGGCCCGGACCGACTTGACAAGGTCGGGCTTGTCGGTTGTGACCTGCAGGATCTGTCCCTGATCCAGCGTCTTCATCTCCGTCTCGATTGAGAGCATGGGCGATTGGCAGATGCCGACGCAGTTTACTGTTTTATCCGCATACATCATCTCTCTCACCTCACTTCATCTTCCTGATGGAGAATCTCATGGCCCCGTAGTCCTTCTCGAATTTCACGATCTCGTGCCCCATCCTGTTTGCCCAGCGCCGGATATCTTCCTCCGCGGCGGGGTCGTCCGCCTCGACCAGAAGCACCTCTCCGACGTCGAGTTTGTCGATCGCCTCTTTGGTCATCGCGATCGGCATGGGGCAGTAGAGCCCGATGCAGTCCACAACTGCCGCAGGTTTCTCTTCCTGTTCCATCTCGTCACCTCCCATTGCGGGGCGCGTGTGGGGAATCCGGGTGCCGTGACGGGTCGACGGCACACTCCCCGTTGGACCGGGTGCTGCACCATCGCATATAAGCGTTCCTTTGGGGATGCCCGGGTGGCGCGACTCGCGGAGTCACTCTCAAGCGGGGGTACTGCAACCCGGCGGGGAGCGATCCGAGCACGGGGCGATCCTGTCCGGTGTGCGCTCCCCCCTTCCTCCTGCAGGTTCGTGGGCATTTTCTCGAATCGGCCAGTAGGATAACGATTTTTCGCTAAGGCCGTTCTGCAGGGGGGAACAGCGGGCCCGGGCTCGGCCGCGGCCCTTCCTTCCCGCCGGGCAATGTCCGTGAATTTCGGTCATTTTTAAAAAAAGCACATATTGCCTAGCCAAAACAACGAAGGCGCCAAATACTATGCTCCATTTTTAATTTGTGACTGTTATTACCGAAAATTTTAAAAAACTCAAATGATAAGAAGATCCCTAATGTTCGTTCCGACCAAGTGTTTCTTTACGAAAGGTGTGGGTATCCACAAAGACAAACTGGCATCGTTTGAACTGGCTCTCAGGCAGGCGGGCATCGAGAAGTACAACCTGGTCTACGTATCGAGTATCTTCCCCCCGAACTGCCAGCTGGTCTCGAAAGAGGAGGGCTTAAAGGAGCTCTCGCCGGGCAGCATCGTCTACGTCGTTATGGCCCGGAACGAGACCAACGAACCGAGCAGGCTTGCATCCGCCGCCATCGGCCACGCGATGCCCAAGGAGAGCAACGCCTACGGCTACCTCTCCGAGCACCACGCCTTCGGGGAGACTGCAGAGGTCTCGGGTGAATATGCCGAGGACCTTGCGGCGACCATGCTTGCGACGACGCTCGGGATCGAGTTCGACCCCGATAGGGCGTGGCAGGAGCGGGAACAGATCTACAAGGCGAGCGGCCGGATCATCAGCACGACACATACCTGCCAGGCGGCGGAAGGGGTTATGGACGGCCGCTGGACCACGGTCATCGCCGCAGCGGTCTTCCTCTAAGACCTGCACCTCCCGGGCGGCCGTTCCTTTTCCCGCGGCTGTCCGGGACCGGCCATTCCCGGCCGGCTTGCCGAAGCGCTCTCCCGGGCTGGAGCGCAAAACAAAATACCTCCCGGGGCCCACACTGTACCCAGGTTTTTCACATGCGTCTACCAATACGGGCCGTAACCCCGGAAACTGAATCTGCTGAGATTATCGGCTGGGTGCATGAGGTCCGCGATCTCGGAGGACTCTCGTTTTTCCTCATCCGCGACCGGACCGGCATCATCCAGGTGACCATCCCGAAGAAGAAGGTCCCGGCAGAGATCCTTGAGGTCGCCCGGAGCGTCTCAAGAGAGTCCGTGGTCAGGGTCCAGGGCAGGGTAAAGGCAATCGAGAAGGCACCGGGCGGGCGGGAGATCGTCCCTGAAGTGCTCGAGATCATCAGCACCGCAGAGAGCCCGCTCCCGCTCGACGTCGCCGAGAAGGTTCCTGCCGAGCTGGACACCCGGCTCGATTCCCGGTTCCTGGATGCGAGAAAACCACGTGTCCGCTCCATCTTTGTCATCCGCTCGGCGGTGACCTGCGCCGCGACCTCCTTCCTCGCCTCCCGGGGCTGCATCAACATCACCACCCCAAAGATCGTCGCGGCGGCGACCGAGGGCGGCACCGAACTCTTCCCGATCGCCTACTTCGAGAAAGAGGCGTTCATGAACCAGAGCCCGCAGCTCTACAAGCAGATGATGATGGCGGCCGGGTTCGAGGCGGTCTTTGAGATCGGCCCCATCTTCCGCGCCGAGGAGCACAACACCGTCCGGCACCTCAACGAGG
>DAOSER010000196.1:0-3622 GCA_035363235.1 Methanoculleus sp. | reverse complement strand
CGTCGGGACGACCATCACCGCCCAGCTCGTCGCCTTCAAGATGACGGCGTTCGGGCAGGTGCTGATCCCCGTCGGGTTCCTCGTCGGGATCTTCGGGCGGCGCTACAAGTTCCTTGGAAAACCCCTCTTCTACTTCGGCCTGGTCTTCTTCAGCCTGAATCTCATCTCGACAGCGCTCGTACCGTTCCAGAACGACCCCGAGATCATCGGGCTCGTCACTGAGTACTCGGCGCTCCCGCTCGCCGTCCTGATCGGGTTTCTCTTCACCACCATGGTCCAGTCGAGCACCGTGACGACCGGCCTCGTCGTCGTCCTCGCCCAGCAGGGGCTCCTCACCCTCCCGCAGGCTATCCCGATCCTGCTCGGCGCAAACATCGGTTCGACCACGACGACCCTGATAGCCTCGGCCCGGATGAACCTCCACTCCCGGAGGGCGGCGGCGGCCCACTTCGTCTTCAATCTCGGGGGCGTGCTCCTGATCCTGCCCTTCCTCGTGCCGTTCACCACGCTCGTGACGACGATCGGCGGGACCGAGGCTCAGTTGGTGGCAAACGCCCACCTCCTCTTCAACCTGATCACGGCGACGATCTTCCTCCTCTTCATCGGGCGGTTCGGGCAGGTCGTCGAACAGCTGGTGCCCGGGAACGAACCCGAGATCCTGATGCGGACGCGCCACCTCGAGGACGGCATCCCCGACGATACGCATCTCGGGTTCGAGTTGATCAAGAAGGAGCTCAACCACGCCCACGAGGTCACGCTCGCCCTCTTCCGGGCGGCAACGACCTACCTCGCCACGTCGAAAGAGGCAGACTACCAGATGGTCGAGCGGCTCAAGAGCCTGAACAGTCACCTTGATCGAAGGATCGAGCAGGCCCTCCGGACGATCTCCGGGAGGCAGCTCTCCGATCGTGAAGCGAACGAGGTGGTCTTTCTGGTGCGGATGTCAAACGAGATCGGGCGGCTCGGGTATCTCGGAGCGGATCTCGGAGGGTTCTTCCGGAGAGCAGCCTGGAACGGAGACGAAGCCCGCACCGCCTTTGTACAGAAGACAGAGAGCGTCTACCGGATCCTCGACGATAACATCGTCGGGCTCGGCCTCCTCTTTCCCGAGATCCGGGATACGACCGTCGCGGAACTCCGTGCCCGCGACATCATACTCCAGCGTGCCATCAACGAGCACTACCGCAAGCAGCTCGTCAGTCTCAAGAAGGAGGGGGACTTCGGGAACAGCCGCTACCTCGAGGTCCTCTCCATCATCGAGGCAGCCAACGCCAAAGTGCGTGACCTCAGGAAACTTGCCGAGCAGTACTCCGCCCGGGAAAAGTCCGAACCGGTGTCAGTCGGGGTGGACGACCCGCTTTCGCTGCGCCATCCGGTAGCCGGAGACGACCTGCAGGGAGTCACCCAGCTCCCGGTCGAGCGCCGGATCCCCGGTGTCCACGTAGAGGACGGGTGTGGCTGCGAGTTTTCCCGGGGTCGCGACCACGATCAGGCTCGATAACCCCACCCGCCGGATCACCGCGGGGCTGATCTGCTGATTCCCCCGGCCGAGGACGAAACCCTGGGCGCCGATGGGGCTCACGATGATCTTTGCCCGCGGGTATTCGTCGAGGAGGGCGAGCAGCGTCCGCTCGTCGGCATCGCGGGCGAGAACCTCACCGTTCCTGACGGCGTCGACCCCGAGCAGCGTCGGGGCAAGCCCGAGCCGCTCCATGATCCGGGCCGTCGTGCTCCCGGCGCCGACGACATAGAGGGTATCCGGGAGCATGATCTCAGCGATAAACGCCGCGATATCGTTCTTCGCCCGCTCCTCGTCCTGCTGCTCAAAGACCTGCTTTCCGCCTTGCGTCCGCTCAGGAATGAAGGGCACGCAGGCATACCCGTAGAGCCGGGCGGCGAGACGGCCGGATCGGTAAGCCTCCTCATCGACATCCATCACCTCGGAGTCCCGGCAGGGGATCTCACCCACCCGGCGGATGAGGTCGGCCGCCGCCGGGGGATTGACCGCAAAGACTGCCGAGTACATCTTCACCCCGGCCGGGATGCCGAGGATGGGGACCGACCGGCCCACGGCGTCAAAGACGTCCCGGGCCGTCCCGTCCCCGCCGCAGAAGACGATGAGGTCGACCCCGGCCGCAAGGAACGCCCGGCACGCGGCCTTTGTGTCGGCGGCACCCGTCGGGACGGCCGGACGGTAGAGGGGGGTGTAGCGATCGATCCCGGCCGCAGCAAGGACGTCTTCCCCCATCGGCGCCGAGCAGGTATACCACTCGATATCCTGACCCCGGAGGGCGGAGAGAGCCTCCACCGCCCGATCGGCAGATCGCGGAACCGCACCCCGGCGGAGGGCTTCGCCCACCTGCCCGTCCGTCCCCGCGAGCCCCACGGCGCCGCCCATCCCGGCGATGGGGTTGACCAGGAATCCGATCCGTCTCATTCTTCTACCCTTTCGCGCCGGGGCATATCAGGTTCGGGGTCGGGGGCGAGACCCTCCCGGAGTCCGGCGACAGCCGTCCGGAGGGCATCCTGCATCCCGGCCTCGTCGCCTGCGTGCTCCTCGATCAGCCGGACAAGCGCACTCCCCACGATGACGCCGTTCGCGCCGGCGGCGACGACGGTCCGGACGTGCTCCGGGCGCGAGACCCCGAACCCGACGGCGAGGGGAAGACCGGTCTTCTCCCGCACCGCCCCGACGATCCCGGCGAGGCCGGTGGGGAGGTGGTCGCGCTCGCCGGTCACCCCCTCGAGCGAAATCAGGTAGACGAAACCGGAGGCCTCCCTCAGGATCGCATGCTGCCGTTCCGACGAGGTCGTCGGGGCGATGAGGGCGATCCGGTCGACGCCGTGCCTGAGGGCTGCCGGCCCGACCTCGTCCGACTCCTCGACGGGGAGATCGACGATGAGGACGCCATCCGCGCCGGAGGCCGCGGCATTCGAAAAGAACCGGTCGGGTCCCCGGCGGTGGATGATGTTATAGTAGGTGAAGAGGACGAGGGGCGTCGCCGGCGCGTGCTCCCTGACCCGCCGGACGAGGGCGAAGACGTCGTCCGCGGTCGTCCCTGCCCGGAGGGCGCGGACGTGCGCCCGCTCGATCACGGGACCGTCCGCCACCGGGTCGGAGTAGGGGATCGCGATCTCGAGGATGTCGGCGCCCGCGTCGATCATCGTCGTCGCCACACCAAACGACGCCTCGATCCCGGGGTCTCCCGCGACGGTGAACCCGATGAAGACCGGGTTCTTTCGGGCAAAGAGCGCCTCGATCCGGCTCATGCAACGCCCCCGTGAAGGTTCGCGACGTCGGCGACGTCCTTGTCCCCCCTCCCCGAGAGGTTGACGACGAGAATGTCGTCCCGGTCGAGATCGTCCGCCGCCCGGAGAGCGTAGGCGACCGCGTGGGCGGACTCGAGCGCCGGGATGATCCCCTCGGAGCGGGAGAGAAGGCGGAAGGCGTGGAGCGCCTCGGCGTCGGTGACCGCCTCGTAGCGGACCCGCCCGGAATCCTTCAGCATGGCGTGCTCCGGCCCGACGGAGGGGTGGTCGAGGCCCGCGGCGACGGAGTGCGTCTCGAGCGCCTGGCCGTCGTCGTCCTGGAGGAGGTAGGAGAGCGCCCCCTGGAAGACCC
>DAOSER010000195.1:0-3646 GCA_035363235.1 Methanoculleus sp. | reverse complement strand
GTCGAGCTCGGCCGGTGCGATCTCTGCGATACGGGAAAAGCGGTCTACCGCTCGCAGGAGGCGCAGACGAGCCTCTGTGAAGGGTGTTACGCCCGGCTGGTGCGGGAGGGGAACGCGAGGGCGGGGGTGCGGTGAACGACGGTTCGTAGAACCGGGGTTCGAGAAGATGCGAGGTGTTTCGAGTAACGACTTCCCCAGCAGGGAAGAAGTTTGAGCGCCGTTAGGTGCGATTAGCGACTACCGGCATGCGACTGGCTGCAGGGCGGGGAGCATGGGCACCGCGAGGCTGCGGGGTTCTTGTGGTGTTTCACTCCTCGACGAAACAGAGAACCCCCTCCGCGTCAGATGTCGGACACCCCAAAAACAGAAGGTGTCCGATATGTCCGATAAATGTCCGTTATCTTGCAGGGCATACTCTCGACACATCAGGCTTTCCCGAGACGTGGCCGGGCTGCCGGAGGCGGAGGAACTTCCGGAGGTTGCGATCTCGTGAGGGAGAAGGCAACGGGTCGGCCGCACTGATACGTTCACCCCGGGTTGCCGGGGTTCATGCATTTCTCTTCTCTAACCACGAACCCTATCCGGTTTCTGGATTCTCCCTGTAGAGGATCTGGACCGCAGGGCCGCGCATGAATGTTCCCTCAGGGCCTACAGGATCCGGGAGAACCCCCGGCACGAATGCTCCATGATGCAGACCGGTCATCTTCCAGTTATGAGGAGGATACGCGCTCCGTTTCCCAGAATCCTGTAAACAAATGCCGGCAGTTTTGGGATTAAAGGATCGATCACCCGGGTGGCATGGGGCCACATTATGTTTGCTCGCGTTCGGTGGGGGTTGCGGTAAGTTTGATTAAAAAAACTTTCTTTTTGAATTTAGGGCCATTTAAAGATAGATCGGAGATTTTGACTCTTCAACTACGATGGTTTATTAACAGGATTACCTTATCATCTCCTATGTCATCTGGGCTTTCTTCCGTTCCCAATGAGAAAAAGATCGGCCTGAGTATTGTTGTAGGTCGATCAGGAACCGGTAAGACGGCATTACTGAGAAAATGGGCGGGTCGGCATGGTTACTCCTATCTCAATATCGGTTCTCTGGTGAGCCGACGAATGATCGAATATTCACCTGCAGAACGGTCAGACGCCGTTCAACATGAGTTTCGGGATGCGGTCGAGAGCGCAGAGGGAGATGTCGTCCTGTGCGACAATATCGAACTCCTGTTTGCCCCTGAACTCTCTCTCGACCCCCTTCGTCTTCTCAAGCAGGCTGCTCGCAGAAAGACGGTCGTTGCCGCGTGGGATGGGTCCTACGACGGTTCAACCCTCTCCTATGCGGTGCCGGGCCACGATGAATACCGGGCATACTCACACACCGACGTCCAGGGCGTCATCCTTCTCCCCATCAGCGAGGCAAATGCCCTATGAAATATGGTGAACTTGTTCAGTTTGATCCTATCGAAGATGTTGTGCAACTGCGGGAGGCCGACGATAGGCGTGAGGCCGAGCGGCTTGTCCGGACCTATGTTATCTCAGACGGTATGGCCGAGAAGATCACCGCCGAGCTGATCCCGATCCTTGAACTCAATACCGCTCTCGACAAGAAAGGGCTCCTCGTTGTCGGCAACTACGGTACCGGCAAATCGCACCTGATGTCTGTGTTCAGCGCGATTGCCGAACACGCCGATCTCGCGGCCAGTGTCAGGAACGATACGATCCGGGAGGCCTCACAGAGTGTCGCCGGTCGGTTCGTGGTTATCAGGACAGAGATCGGTGCGGTCAGGCAGTCGCTTCGAGATATCGTCTGCGGGGAGCTCCAGAGGAACCTCAAAAAACTGGGCGTCTCCTACACCTTCCCTCCCGACGACCAGATCGCCAACCACAAGGATGCGTTCATCGCGATGATGCAGGCCTTCGAGGAGAAGTATCCCGATAAGGGGCTGCTCCTTGTCGTCGACGAACTCCTCGATTATCTCCGGTCGCGCAAGGATGCCGATCTGGTGCTGGACCTTAACTTCATGCGCGAGATCGGGGAGTCGTGCAGCCTGAGCCGGTTCCGGTTCATGGCCGGTGTCCAGGAGGCTCTCTTCGACAACCCGAGGTTTGAGTCTGTGGCCGCCTCGATGCGGCGTGTGCAGAAGCGGTTTGAGTCGGTCAGGATCTACGGCGAGGACATCGCCTACGTCGTCTCGGAGCGCCTTCTTAAGAAGACGCCTGAACAGGAGGCAAAGATCCGTGCTCACCTGGAACGGTTCACACCGCTCTATGGGGATATGAACGAGCGTCTCGATGAGTACGTGGCGCTCTTCCCGGTGCACCCCCGGTACCTGGAGATCTTTGAGAGGCTGTATATGGTGGAGAAGCGGGAGGTGCTCAAGTCCGTCAGCCGCGACGTGAAACGCCTGATCGATGTCGAGGTGCCTGCCGATCGCCCGGGCATCCTCTCCTTCGACGGGTACTGGGATACCCTCTCTGAGGATATGTCGGTTCGGACAGACCAGGATATCAGGGCTATCCTTGAAAAAGGCCATATCCTCCAGAGTATTCTGGAACGCTCGTTTGAGAAGAAACAGTACCTCGATGCGGCGGTCAGGATCATCCACGCCCTCTGTGTTCACCGCCTGACGACGGGGGATGTAAGTTCTCCGATCGGTCTGAAACCCGAGGATCTCAGAGATGATCTCTGCCTCTATCTGGATCTCCCTGAACCTGATTCGGAGTTCCTGCTCACGACCATCGAGACGGTGCTACGCGAGATCACCAGGACGGTGAGCGGGCAGTTCATCTCCCACAACCCGGAGAACGACATGTACTATCTCGATGTCAGGAAGGACATCGATTATGACGCCAAGATCGAGGAGAGGGCGGCGACCCTGAACGAGTGGAGACTGGACCACTATTATTTCGACGCTCTGGCCCGGGTGATGAAGACCCCTGATGCCACCTACGTGAGTGGTTACCGGATCTGGGAGCACGAGATCATCTGGGCGGACAGGAAGGCGGGACGGCCGGGGTACCTCTTCTTCGGCGCGCCGAACGAGCGGTCGACGGCGCAGCCGCCGCGAGACTTCTACATCTATTTCATCCAGCCGTTTGAGCCACCGGAGTACGACGACGAGCACCGGCCGGACGAGGTCTTCCTGAAACTGGCGAAGTGGGACGACGACTTCTACACGGCGCTGAAACGGTATGCGGGGGCGCGTGAGATGGCGAGCACCGCGTCGGCGACAAACCGCGGGGTATACGAAAAGAAGGGGGACGAGCACCTTGCCGTCATCCTGCGGTGGATGCGGGACAATATGATGACGGCCTATCGGGTCGCCTACGGTGGCGTCGAGAAGAACCTGCTCGAATGGGCAAAGGAAGGAGCGGTCTCGACGGGCGGCGATGTGGCGGCGACGATCAATGGTATCGCCGCGTATTGTCTTGCCCCGCATTTCGAGGATCTGGCGCCTGACTATCCACGGTTTTCCCAGACGATCCGGGGCAGCGACCGCGGCGATGCGGTGAAGGACGCCCTGACGTATCTCCGTGGCGGCCTGAAGACGCAGCGGGGAGCGGCGGTGCTCGACGCTCTTGGGCTGCTGGAAGGGGAGCATGTCAACCCGGAGGGGTCGGTGTATGCACAGCATATTGTGACGCTTCTCCG
>DAOSER010000194.1:0-3693 GCA_035363235.1 Methanoculleus sp. | reverse complement strand
GTGCCCCGGCGTGTGCCAGGAGTAGCGGTACTCCTCGACGTAGTCCATCAGCCCCCGGAAGAACGGCGGGAGGACGTCGGCGAGGTAATTCTTTGCCGCCCGCTTGATATGGCCGGCGATGAAACCCGGGGTGTCCTCGAGCTTCCAGATATAGCCGTCTATCCGGGAGACGACGGAGAGAGGGATGGCGGAGATCGCCAGTTTCTCGGTGTTTAAGAATATCGGGACCTTCGGGTTCCTCTCCCGGATGAGGGTGATGACATCTGCAGCCGTGAGCATGCCGTCCGCGGCCTCCGGCGTGAGTTCCCAGTCGATGACGATGCAGCTTGCGTGGGGGTGTGAGAGGAATGCGTGGATTCCGTCGCGGGCGGTCAGCGCCTCGATGACAGGGAAGTCCTCACGCTTCAGTTCCTTCACGATCTCCCGCGAAGCCCGGCCTTCAGCGGTATCCGAGTGCAGTTCGTCGTCGATGACGAGAACGGGAAACTCCTCCAGGTAATCCATGCGGCCACACTTCCTGGAGAGTGATCGGGAGAGGTCGCTTTAGAATCTTTTGGCTCCGTCACCCGAGTTCGAACGACGTCACGCCGAAGACCTCACCGAGCGGCAGGTCGGGGATCGCCTTCGTGTAGATCCGTGCCGTCTCGAAGACGGGCGACATCCCGTGCCGGCGGGCGAGCGCCACGGCGGCGGCGTTGGGCTCCGGCGTATCGAGGTAGACCGGCTCGCCCGCCGCCTGCGCAGCAAGCGCGTGGAAGATATTCTCCGCAGTTTCCGCCGTATCCGCAAAGAGCGGCCCGATCTTATGGCCGTTATGGCACTTCCGGATGACGCCGTATCCCCCGATATCGCCGTCGTCCGCGAGAACCGCCCGGCCCACCGTCCCCTCCTGCCGGATCCAGGATGACAGGAACGCTGGCCGCGGCGCCGGAAAGTGCCGGGCATCGTACGCGCTAAGCCGGTCAAACGGCACCTCCATAAGGTCGACCGGGCCTTCGGGTTCGCTGCCGCCCCCGGTGCCCTCGAACCTGATGTTACGGTAAGCAAGCCTGAACCCTGACCGCGTCCGGTACTTCTCCTGCATCGCAACGACACCGTCAGCTCCGATGTTCCGGTCCCCGGCGTGGCTCCAGCCGGCGGCACACAGCCTGTTCCCGTAGCCCCGGTCACGGTATTCGGGCTTCACGACATACAGCCCGGCGAAAGCGAACGTCTCGTCGTAGTTGACGACCGAGACCGAGCCTATCGGCTCGCCGTCGAGTTCCGCGACGAAGAATCCCTCCGGATCGGCGGCATAGAAGGCCTCCGCGTCGTGAATCCCCGGGTTCCACCCCTCCTGCTCCGCCCAGTCGACGGCGGTTTGGATCTCCTCCCGTTGCATCGTTCTTATTAGAAACCCATCGCTGCTCACGCTGCTCCTCACTATGCGGTACGTGGTTATCCCATTTGATGCTATCCGGAGAACGGTGCAGCAGGGGTTCGGGGCGGCCTCGATCGTCCCCGAAGGCAATACCCCCATCACCGGGGCATCGTGGCCGGGTCCCATGTGAACGGCCGGCAGATACTCCAGGTCGACGATATTTATATACGGAAACCGCCATCTACCATTGATGACGGGCGCGGGCTCAAATCCACCGAAGGTCTGCCTGGGATTCGATATTCACTATCCATGCTATCTCAATCCCGGGTTTCACCCTGACGTGGTAAAGGGAAAGAGGAATGCAAAAGACAGTTACTTTAACCCGGGCATGAAGGAAGACCTTGGAGAGGTCATCGACCGTTCTTTCCGGCCGACGACGGAGCTTCTCCTCGACCTCCTTGATGGGGGGTTCACGTGCGCCTTTGCCATCTCCGGAACGGTGGTTGAGCACCTGAGAGAGTGGTACCCGGGGATGCTCGAACTCCTCTCCCGTGCGGCAACCCACCGGAACGCCGAACTCCTCGCCCAGACCTACTACCACAGCGTCGCCGGGCAGTTCACCGATCTCACGGAGTTCATGGACGAAGTCCTCATGCACCGGGACCTGATGAAAGAGCACTTCTCGGTCGCGCCGACAACGTTTGCGCATACCGACTACGCCATCACCCCCGCCACCGCAAAGGCGCTCATCGGGGCCGGGATCGAGGCGGCCATCATCGAGGGGGGCGAGGGGCCTGCTCTTGAGAAGGACCCGAACCACGTCTACACCTACCACGGCCTCCCGGTCCTCGTCACCCACTGCGACCTCTCCGACGACATCGCCGTGCGGTTCCCGTGGCGGGGATGGGACAAGTGGCCGCTCATGGCCGACCAGTATGCAGGGTGGCTCTCCGTATCACCCGGCGACTGCATCACGCTCTTCCTCGACTACCGCATCTTCGGGGATTTCATCGGCCCCGAGTCAGGCATCCTCGAGTTCCTGCGGGCCCTCCCCTCCGCCCTTTCCGCGGAGGGGATCGAGACCGTACGCCCTTCAGACGCCGCCCGGCTCACCCCGCACGGGGACCTCGGGGAGACCGACGGGCCCGGCCGGCAGAGGACCATCCTGCAGCAGTCCGCCATCGAGGCGCTCGAGGAGGCCGGAGGCCTGGTCGCGGACCCGGAGGTCTGGCGCTGCCTCCTTGAGACCGAGCACATCCGCAGGATGGCCATGCGCTCGCCCTCGTGCGGAAAGCCGCTCCACGCCGTCAGCCACCAGGCGACCTACGACTATTTCGCCTCCTTCATGCGGATCCTCTCGCACGCCGAGGTGCGGTCCGCAGCCAGCGCACCGTCGCCGAAAGCCGCGCTCTCGCTCCGGTGCGTCCCCCCCGATAAGGCGTTCTTTTTCTCGTCGTACGACAGGCCGGCAGGATACGCGGCCCACAGCCTCCAGGAGCTCGCAAACATGCTCGAGTTTGCTCCGGACGATGTCATCCGGTATCACGTGGAGCGGGAGGACTTCTACCGGTGGATCGACCAGGTCATCGGCGATAAGAAACTGGCGGGAAAGATCCGGGGCGTCTCCGACAGGAACGAGCTCCAGTCGACGATTCGAAAGAGGATCGGCAAACTATGGAAACGCTTAAGCTAGCATTCTTCTGCTGGGAGTCGCTCCATTCCACGTTCAAGGTGGGCGGCCTTGCGCCGGCGGCGACCCATCTCGCCGAGCGCCTCGCCCGGAGGGGGCACGAAGTCCACTTCTTCACGCGGGGAGAGGGGGACGATGCGGTGATCAACAACGTCCACTACCACTACTGCCTGCCGTTCGGCGGCAACGTCATCGAGTACTGCAGGACCATGAGCAACATGCTCGTGGACGCGTTCCGCGCTCATGACACCCCGCCGTTCGACATCCTCCACTTTCACGACTGGCACCTCGTGGAGGCGCTGCACACCCTTCGCGATCGAAACACCGTCCTCTCCTTTCACTCCACCGAGTACGGGCGGCACGGAGGGAATTTCGGCGGCTGGTGGGAATTCAAGGAGATATCGGGTAAGGAATGGTACGGGGGCTACATCGCAAAGGCGGTCACGACGGTCTCGAACTCGACGAAGACCGAGGTCATGTGGCTCTACAACGCCCCCGAATGGAAGGTCACCGTCATCCCGAACGGGATCGATCCCGACGCCTACTATACCCGGCTCGACCCGGGCGAGGTGAAGAAACGCTACGGCATCCACCCGCTCGCGCCCGTCGTCCTCTTCGTCGGGCGCCTCACCTACCAGAAGGG
>DAOSER010000193.1:957-3730 GCA_035363235.1 Methanoculleus sp. | reverse complement strand
GGGCAGGATGGCTATGACGTGCGTTCCCGCCCCCATCTCCTCGCTCGTGGCATCGTTGATCCCGAGGACGTGGCGCGCATACTCGATCACCGAGAGCTGGAAGCCGAGGCAGAGGCCGAGGTAGGGAACCCGGTTCTCGCGAGCATACCGGATCGCCCGGATCTTGCCCTCGACGCCGCGCTGGCCGAATCCTCCCGGGACCAGGATGCCGTCGACGTCAGCGAGGTCCTGCAGGTCGAAGGTCTCCGCATCCAGCCAGCGTATGTTCACCTCGGTGGAGAGCGCTCTTCCGGCGTGCTTGAGCGACTCCTTGATGGAGATGTAGACATCCTCGATCCCGTACTTGCTGACGATGGCGATCGTCGCCCGGTTCGTGTACTCCTGCGAGACCAGCCGGTACCACGCGGGATCCGGCTCCCGGTTCTCGAGAGCAAGGTAGTTGCAGACGCCTTCTGCAATCCCTTCCTTCTCCAGTTCCACCGGGATCTGGTAGATGTCGGGGACATCCTTTGCGGAGACCACGGCCTTGACCGGGACGTCGGTGAAGGTGGATATCTTGCTCTTCGTCTGCGGGGTGATCACCTCGCGGCTCCTCACCACGATGATGTCGGGCTGCAGCCCGAGCTCCCGGAGCGCCTTGACCGAGTGCTGCGTGGGTTTGGTCTTGAAGTCGCCCATGGTGTCCATCGGGACCAGGGTGACGTGGACCAGGATCATATCCTCCGGCGCGAGTTCGCCGTGCATCTGCCGGACCGCTTCGAGGAACGGCATGCTCTCGATGTCACCGACCGTGCCGCCGACCTCCACCATGCAGACCTCAGCCTTTCTGTCGCCGTTGACCGGCTCCTCGGCTGCACGGCGGATGCAGTGCTTGATCTCGTCGGTGATGTGGGGGATGATCTGGACGGTCGCGCCGAGGAAATCCCCGCGCCGTTCCTTCTCGATGACGTTCCGGTAGACCTTCCCGGTCGTGATGTTATGGATCGACTTGAGGCTGATGTTCAGGAACCGCTCGTAGTTGCCGAGGTCGAGATCGACCTCGCCGCCGTCGGCAAGGACGAAGACCTCACCGTGCTGGGCGGGGTTCATGGTGCCGGCGTCGATGTTCAGGTACGGGTCGATCTTGACCGCCGTCACCTCATAGCCGCGATTTTTCAGGAGGCGACCGATGGATGCGGTGGTGATGCCCTTCCCGAGCCCGCTCATGACGCCGCCGGTTACAACAATATACTTCAAACTCTCGTTCCCCTCCGATGGTCCGGAATCACTACGTAATATATGTGATCTCTCGCTTGAGAATGTATTGTTCCGGGCGCCTCCGGAAGATCCCTGCCGGTGAAACGGGGGATTTCACCGTGTTTGGGCCGTCCTGCCGTTAACTTATGACCGCATACGACGTCGATGTCCGGGTGAGAAGCGTATCGTCCGCCGCGCTCCGGACCTCACCGTCCGCAAACGCCACCCGGCGCCCTTTCCGGATGACTTTCCCGGTAGCGACGAGCGTCCCGGTATTGACGCCTTTTATGAAACTGGTGTGCTCGTCAATCGTGGCGATCCGCTCCTCCTCACCAAGGAGCGTGTAGAGCGCAAGCGCGATCGCCTCGTCTGCGAGCGCTACATAGACCCCGCCCTGGAGCCATCCGGCACCGTTCAGCATATCCGGCCGGACCTCCATCGTGAGGCGGGCGCGCCCGTCGCCGAACTCGTTCACTTCTATCCCCATCATGGTGAAGAAGGGGTTTGCGTCCCTCCCGATCCGTTTGAGTTCCTCTAAGTAGCCCACGTGACCACGCTCAATCCTGGTGAGGGTTTGGGGTCGGCCGGGATAAGTATTATGGGTGATTCTCCCGGGGCGGCGGCGCTCAGGCCTCACTTCCGGAGGGCGCGGGTGTGCCTGATGGCATCATACACCGCGTAGAACCCGAGGATAACCGCAAAGACGTAGCCCACGGTTGCAAGGATCGAGACGTATCCCGGGATCGGGAGATCGGCCACCCGGAGGATCAGCGAAGAGCCTACGACGATTGCAGCGATCACCAGCCCGATGATGATCTTGTCGCTCGTCCGGTCGATGACGCCGACGATCGCGATGAGGTCGCGGTTCTCGAGTTCGATCGTGACGGTGCCCTCCGAGAGGGTCTTTAAGGTCTCGTTCACGTTCCCCGGGATGGCAAGCAGGTTCTCCGTCGCGCTCACCAGGGACCGCACCGCACCCGTCACGTTATCGGAGGAGAGCCGCTGCTGTGCAGCGATCTCCGTCAGGTAGGGCCGGATCTGCTGCTCGAAGTTGAACGACGGATCGAGCCGGGTGCCGATGTCCAGCACCATGACGATCACCTTCATCATGAGCATCAGGGTGGACGGCACCCGGATGTGGTACCTGCGGAGGGCGTCGGTCAGATTCTGGATCGTTGTCGCAAAGTTCACCTGCTCGATCTTCGTCTCCCGGTAGTCGAGCAGGACCACGTAGAGGTCATCTTTCAGGGCATCGAGGATCTTCGGGTTGATCTCGACATCAAGCCTCCGAAACGCCGCGATCATCCCGGATACATCCATCTGGGTCATGGCGAGGAGGAGGTCGACGAAGGCGCGCCTCTTCTCCGGGCGGAGGACGCCGACGAGGCCGAAGTCGAGGAAGATGATCTCGCCCCGGTCGGTCACCAGAAGGTTCCCCGGGTGCGGGTCCCCGTGAAAGAACCCGTCGACGAAGATCTGCTGGACGTAGGCATGGAATCCACGCTCGGCGACCTCTTCGGGGAAGAGGCCCAGAGCC
>DAOSER010000193.1:0-936 GCA_035363235.1 Methanoculleus sp. | reverse complement strand
AGGGGCCGGATATCTGCCAGTGGATGCGGGGGACTGTTACGCACGGGACGTCGCTCAGGTTCCGTTTGAGGCGCTCCGCGTTCAGCCCGTCCTGGGTGAAGTCCAGTTCGCGCCGGATCTGGGCCGAGAACTCATCGAGCATACCCCGCAGGTTGTATACTCGCAGATCCGGGAAGACCGACTCCATCCGTGGCACGAGCGACTGCAGGATCTGGAGATCGGTCTCTATCAGATCCCGGATTCCCGGGCGCTGCACCTTGAGGGCGACGACGCGGCCGTCTCTCGTCACCGCACGATGGACCTGCGAGAGGGAGGCCGCCGCAACCGGCTCCGCTTCGATGATATCGAAGCACTCCTCGAGGTTTGGGCAGTATCTCATGATCTCCGGCCGGATCTCGACGAACGGGACCGGGGAGACGTGGTCCTGGAGTTTCTGCAATTCCTCGATGAGTTCGGGCGGAAAGAGCTCCCGGCGGGTGCTCATGATCTGGCCGAACTTCACATAGGTGGGCCCCAGCTCCTCGATGGCAAGGCGGATCCGCTCGTAGACCGATAGTTCCACTTCCGGTGGTCTGCGGAGTGCTTTGAGCCGCTTGCCCCCGGGGATAACCTCCTCGACGAGGATTCCAAAACCGTACTTGACCAGCACGTCCGCCATCTGCCGGTAGCGCTGAAGCCGGGTGACCATCGGGGGTGCATCAGCCCTCCTTCTACTTAAGGGGTTGGGGCCCTCATCCCCGGGAGGGAGACCGACCCCGGGCGAGAGCCTTCCAGGGGTAGGGGACGGCGATGAAGAGCGGGACGGCAAGAGCGATCGCGACCGGGATCGTCATGAGGCCGAGCGTGAGCGTGGTCATATCGGCGATCCACCCGGTGGCCGCAACCCCCATCCCGCCGACGCCGACCGCGAGGCCGAGCATCAGGCCGGAGACGAGC
>DAOSER010000192.1:0-3800 GCA_035363235.1 Methanoculleus sp. | reverse complement strand
ACGACCAGGTCCGGTTCCCGGTCCCGGTGCTGACGCCGCCGGAGTTCGAGATCCTCTGCGGGGCCCGGGACTGGGACGACTACGCTATCGACGAGTACCTCGCGCCATGAACCTGCGGCAACTTGAGATGCGGCTTGAGAGCCTCGCGGGCTTCGAGCGGCCGACGCCCCGGCTCGAGCAGTACCAGACCCCGGCGCCGGTGGCGGCCCGCCTCCTCCACCACGCCGCCATGCAGGGGGCGATCGAGGGACGAGCGGTCCTGGACCTCGGGTGCGGGACGGGCATCCTCGCCTGCGGCGCGGCGCTCCTCGGGGCATCGACCGTGACCGGGATAGACGTCGACACGGCTGCGATAGCCGTCGCCCGGCGGAACGCGGAGATGCTCGGGGTCACCGTCGAGTTCCTGGTCGCCGACGTCCGCGACCCCGACATCGGCTGGGATGCGCTTTCCTGCGACACCGTCGTGATGAACCCGCCGTTCGGGGCGCAGAAGGCCCACGCCGACCGGCCGTTCATCGATCGGGCGCTCGAACTCGCGGGTGAGATCTACGGCATCTTCAACGAGGGCTCGGCCCCGTTCGTCGCCGCCTATACGGAAGGCCGGGCGGCGATCGAGGAGGTGATCCGGTGCGCGTTTCCCATGCGGCGGACGTTTGCGCACCACCGCAAAGACCGAGTGGATATCACGGTTGAGGTTATACGCTTAAAGCGGATCTGACAACCGTGACTGTTGATACAAAACCAGTCTGGGGGCTCTCCGCCGCCCACCTGGTGACCGACCTCTACTCGCCCGTTCTCCCTGCAATCCTCCCGCTCCTCATCGCGGAGCAGGGTTACTCGTTCTTCCTCGCCGGACTGATCGTCACGGTCTACAACCTCACGTCGTCGTTCGTGCAGCCGCTCGTCGGCTGGGTCTTCGATACCCGGGGGTTTGCCGTCCACGTCGGCACGAGCGTGGCCATAAGCGCGATCTTCATCTCCGTCATCGGTCTCCTCAACAACTACTACATCGTCCTCGCATCCGTAGCCGTCGCGGCGCTCGGGCACGCCTTCTTCCACCCGAGCGCGCTCGGGACCGTCAGCCGCCTGACCAGTGACTCCGTCAGGGGCCGGATCACCTCCTACTTCGTCATCGGCGGCAACCTTGGCTACGCCGTCGGCCCCATCTGCGCGGGCGTCGCCGTCGGCCTCATGGGCCTTCCGGGACTCATCACCCTCGCCATCCCCGGCATCGCAATGGCGGCGGTGCTCCGGCGGATCCTGCCCCCGCCCGACCGCCGCTCCGTCCCGGAACCCGTTGCCCCGGCCGCCCGCCCCTCCTACCAGGCGATCGCCCTCCTGGTCGCAGCTTCGGGCCTCCGGGCCTGGGCCATATTCGGCTCGGTCGCCTACCTCCCCACCATCCTCACCCTGCGGGGCATCGACCTCGTGACCGCGAACCTGCTGGTCTCGGGCATGCTCATCGCCGGGGTCGTCGGGCAGGTCGTCGGCGGCGCGCTCTCCGACCGCTACGGCCGCAAAGAGTACACGATCATCGGGCTTGTCACCGCCATCCCGCCGTTCGCCGTCTTCCTCACCACAGAGGGCGTTCTCTCGCTCGTTGCGCTGATGATCTTCGGGTTCATCCTCTGGTCGACCTTCGCCGTCACCGTCGCCATGGCGCACGAGATTGCCCCGGGGAACGTCGGAACGGTCTCCGGCCTGATGCTCGGGCTCGCGGTCGGCGTGGGTGGGATGGGGGTTGCCGTCACCGGGTGGATCGCCGATATGACCACGCTGACGCTCGGCTTCGCAACGATCCCGCTCGCGATCGTCCTCGCCGTTCCGCTCTTCCTGGCCGTCCCCTATCCCTGGCGGTCTCTCGCGCGGAGCCGGCTTTCCCGGGGATGATCCGACACCAACCCCTTAAGTACCGGGAGTGCTGATTCATCCCCGATGGTCACCCGGTTCCAGCGCTACCGCCAGATCGCAGACGTGCTGGTCAAGTACGGTTTTGGTATCCTTGTCGAAGAGGTCATTCCCGGGGCCGAACGGCTGCGGGCATTCCGCAAGCCTCTCGAAGAGAAGCGATCGGTATACGAGCGCATCCGGCTTGCCATCGAGGAACTGGGGCCCACCTACATCAAATTCGGCCAGATTATGAGCACCCGCCGGGAACTCCTTCCGCCCCCACTCATCGAGGAACTGCAGAGGCTGCAGGACCGGGTTGCCCCGGTCCCGTTCGAGGATATCCGGCCGGTGATCATGCGCTACTGCAAAAACCTCGAGGACTGCTTCGTCATCATCGAGGAGGAGCCGGTTGCGGCGGCCTCGCTCTCGCAGGTGCACCGGGCCGTGACGAAAGACGGCCGGGTCGTCGCCCTCAAGGTGCAGCGCCCGGGCATCGTCGACCTGATCGAGACGGATCTCCTGATCCTGCAGTCGCTTGCCGTGCGGGCGGAGTCGATGTTCCCCGACCTGCGGGTATACAACCTGCAGGGTATGGTGGATGAGTTTTCGGCCCAGATCCGGCGCGAGCTGGACTTCACCCAGGACGGGATGAACGCGGAGCGGCTCAAGCGAAACCTGGAGGGAATCCCGTGCGTGAAGATTCCGCACATCTACTGGAATATCTCTGGCCCCTGCCTGCTCGCGATGGACTACATCGAGGGGGTGCGGATCGACGACGTGGAGGCCATCCGGAGCCTCGGCCTCTTCCCCGAAGAGGTTGCGGATATCGGCTTTTCCGCTTACGTCCAGCAGATCTTCATCGACGGGTTCTTTCACGGGGACCCCCACCCGGGCAACCTCCTGGTGACCGACCGGGGCGAGATCGCCTTTCTTGACTACGGCATCGTCGGCGTCCTCCGCCCGGAGCGAAGGCGGGTCTTCGTCGATCTCCTCCTCGCCATGACCCGCACAGATGTGGCCGGGGTGATCACGGCGCTCGGGAAACTCGGTGTGCGGATCAGCCCGACGGACCTCGATGCCGTAAAAGACGACCTCTACCTGGTAATGCTCGATTACCGGGAGATGAAACTCGAGCGGGTGAACTTCGCGATCGCGATCCGGGGCCTGACCGACACACTTCGCCGCTACCACATCCGGGTGCCGTCCACCCTGATGCTGATGATGAAGGTGATCGTCATGGTGATGGACATCGGCGCCCGGCTCGACCCGACGTTCAACTTCGACCGGAGGATCCGGCCGTACCTGCTGGAGATCGCCGCACAGCAGCGGCTCTCCCCGGATAACGTGACGGGCGCGGTGCGGTCCCTGGTTGACGCCGCCGAAGGCCTGCTCGCCATCCCCGGCAACGTGAACGAGACCTTAAAGACCCTCTCGGAGGGCACCATCACGCTCGAGCTTGAAGATCGTGACCTCAACGAGATCGTCGGCGTCATCGACCGGACAAGCGACAAGGTCATTGTCGGGCTGGTGGTCGCCGCGATCGTCGTGGGTTCGTCGCTGGTGCTCCGGATAGCGGATCTCCCTGTTCCCGGGTACGTCTCGGTTCTCGCCACGCTGGGCTACGTAGTGGCAGTGCTCGTCGGGTTTTACGCGGTCTACCGCGTCCTCAGGTACAGCCGGGGTCTTCGACGATAATCGGCGGGCGGAACGGCCGGAGTTTGAGATGATTAAGGGTCTTCGAGCCGGAGCAGGAGCACCGGAGGTGCGCAGTTCCCTTGAAGTCTGTTCCTGCGGCTTCGTGAGCGGCCGGCCGGAGCTGCAGGCTGTGCAGTGCGGCTGCCGGGACACAAAAAAGTTTATCTCGCGGGGGTGAAGGGGGCGGAGCGGGAAGACCCCACCCTGAAGGGTGG
>DAOSER010000191.1:0-3858 GCA_035363235.1 Methanoculleus sp. | reverse complement strand
GTGCGAGTGACGACTGCTGGAACAGCAGGAGTTTGAGCACCGCAGGTGCGAGTGAGGAGGCCGGAGGCCGGGCGGGGTGGGGGTTACACGTCTGCCTTGGGATAGGGACAGGGGAGGGGGGATGCTCCCCCCTCGAAGACCTTCGGTCTTCTCATGCTCACTCCGTTCGCACCTCAAAGGCCTTCGGCCTTCTCGTGCTCCGTTCCTTTCGGAACATCGCACCTCGCACCTATCGGTGCTCAAGCTCGCTGTGCTCGCACTCCCCGCGAGCCCCACTTCGCACCTAACGGTGCTCGAACTCCGCTCCGCAGGAGCGTCGTTCCCCCGATGGCGATATTGCCACGGTCCACTGTACCGGGCTTCTGCATCGCCGCCAGTTGTTACTTCTCGGCCTCACGAATCCAGACCCCGGCCCTGCCTGCAACGCCGGGTGCAGGGCTATCCCTGCGCCACAAACCGTATTCCCAGGACTAAATGCGATTGCGGAGAGCCCCCATCACCCCCCGTAAAATATGCTCGCGATCTTATAGAGGTCCATATCCACCGTCTTGAGGTTCGCCACCGCCTCCTCGATCGGGACCGCGACGATGTCGTCGCCCCGGAGCGCGACCATCTTCCCGAAGTCCTTCTCCTTGATGAGGTCCGCCGCCGCCACCCCGAACCGGGTCGCGAGCACCCGGTCGCGTGCTGTCGGCGATCCCCCGCGCTGGGTGTGCCCGAGCACCGTCACCCGCACCTCCATATCGAGCCGTTGTTCGAGTTCGTCACGCAGGTAGTTTCCCACGCCGCCGAGGGTCACGTGACCGAACTCATCCATCCGGGCGGACTGGGCGATTGCTCCTTCCCTCTCCTTCGGCTGGGCGCCTTCCGCGACCACGACGATGCTGAACTTCTTTCCGCGCTCGTAGCGCGCCCGTAGGTGGTGGGTGACCTCGTCGAGGTCGAACGGGATCTCCGGGATGAGGATCTCGTCGGCCCCGCCCGCGATCCCGGCCACGGTCGCGATCCAGCCTGCGTGCCGGCCCATCACCTCCACCACCATGATCCGGTGATGCGACTCCGCCGTCGTGTGGAGCCGGTCGATCGCCTCCGTGACAATTTGAACAGCGGTATCGAACCCGAAGGTGTAGTCGGTCGCGCCGACGTCGTTGTCGATGGTCTTCGGGACTCCCACCACCGGGATGCCCATCTGCGAGAGTTTGCTCGCGACGCCGAGGGTATCCTCGCCGCCGATCGCAACGATCACATCGATCCCGAACTTTCGGATGTTGTCGCGCAGCCGCTGGACATCGGCCTCGTTCTTGAAGGGGTTCGTCCGCGACGTCCCGAGGATCGTCCCGCCTCTCGGAAGGATCCCGGTCACCGAATAATCGGTGAGCGGCTCGACGTTCCCGGCAACCAGACCGTGCCATCCGTCCCGGATCCCGATCGTATCGAACCCGTGCTTCGCCCCCGTCCGCACGACCGCCCGGATCACCGCGTTCAGGCCCGGGCAGTCACCTCCCCCGGTGAGGACGCCGACCGTCGTCATCCTAACACCTGCCTCCCATGCAGATCTTATTCGCCTCCTCCACGCTCGCATCGTCGAGGGTGATCGCCGATATCGCGTTGCAGAACCGGACCGCCTCCTCAAGCGACCGCTGGTGGATGTTCCTGCCTGTCGCGTTCCCGACCGTGCCGCCGATATGGATCTGGTCGTGGAGCTGCTGCAGGAACTCCTGCATATCGGCATGCGACCCGCCGGCACAGACGACACCGGTCCTGCCTGCGGCCGCCACCGCCTCACGGAGCAGCGCAGCGTCGACCGATCCGCCCGACTTCGGCGGGTTCACCTTCGCGAAGTCGCTCCCGAGGGTCGCCGCGACGCCCGCCGCGCCCGCGACCAGGTGCGGGTCGCGTTCGTCCTTGACCGCCTTGCCCCGGGGATACATCCAGAGCACGGTGATAAGGCCGTTTGCGTGCGCATGATTGACGATCTGGGCAGCCTGGTAGAGCATCATCGCCTCGTACTCGCTTCCCAGGTAGACCGTGTAGCCGACGCCGAGGATCGCAAGCCCCGTCCGGTCCCGGAGGTCGACGGCCTGCCGGACGAGGTGGAGCTCCGAACTGAGCGGGTCGCGCTGCGAGGTCTTGACCAGGTTGGTCTTGGAGTTGAGTTTGACCAGGTACGGCACGTCCCGATAATCTCCGCCGTAGCGGGCGATCATCCCGAGTTGCGTCGCAAAGACCCCAATCCGCGCCCGGCTCGCGATCCGGAAGAGGTGCTCCGGGTCGGCGTCTTCGGGATGGATGCCTTCGCCGTAGAAATCGTCGTTGAGGTGCTCGATCTTCTGGTCCCCGGCAAAGAGCATCAGCCTCCCGGTGCCGTGCGTGATTGTCCGGTAGTTCTCCCGATACCTCTCCTGCTCCTCAGGGGGCACATCGAGAGGGATCCTGACATCGGGTGCAGGTGGCATACCCCCTTCCTCGGCGTCCCCACATACTTAAGTGTTGCTGGAGTCCGGGGGAACGGCGTGGAGGAATGAGTCGGATGCCGGGGGCGCCGGATATCCGGCTTATGTTCTCTATCGGGGCGTTCCGGGGCCATTCGTGAAGAGGAGAGAGCACATCGCCGTCGGCGGTGAATCATCCTCAATTGAGGAGGAATTAACAACGTTTATTTTGCTTTCCGTCAGAATCATTCGTAGAGTACGCGGCGCTGTCCTTCCGCCCGAAAACAGTGCCGCACAATGATTCAGGGATAGCCAAATGGACGTTCTGCCGGTTCTTATCGAGTGGTTGCCGTATCTCCTGTCAGGCGTTGCCTCTACCCTCGGCCTGGTCCTCGTTGCTCTCGGTCTCGGTCTCCTCCTCGGGCTGCCCATGGCGCTCGGCCAGGTGTACGGCTCCCGGCCGGTGCGCTGGGCCGTCGGGATCTACGTCTGGTTCTTCCGGGGCCTCCCCATCCTCGTTCTGCTCTTCCTCTTCTGGTTCGGCATATTCCCGGCAATCGGGCTCGGTGACCTCTCGGCGTTCGTCGTCGGGGCGGTCGTGCTGGGTCTCCGGGGGGCGGCATACCAGTCCCAGATCTTCCGGGGGGCCGTCCAGTCGGTCGGGGAGGGCCAGATGATCGCGGCGCGATCTCTCGGGATGAGCAGGTCTACGGCCATCCGTTCCGTCATCCTCCCCCAGGCGATGCGTATCGCTCTCCCCGGTTGGTCGAACGAATATCCCAACATCCTGACGGACTCGGCGGTATGCTACGCGATCGGGGTCGTGGAACTGCTCACCATTACGGCGCGGATGGTCACGCAGACCCACATAACGATGCCGGTCTATCTCGCCGCGGCGGGGATCTTCATCATCTTAAACTACGGGGGCCTCAGAGTCTTGCACTGGCTTGAGGCAAGGATAGCAATCCCGGGATTCGGGACCGGAGCGATGTAGAGCATGAACAGCAACAACGTTGTGTTGAGAGTCGAGGACATTCACAAGTCCTTCGGGGAGAACGAGGTCTTGCGCGGGGTCTCGTTCGACGTCCGCCGCGGCGAGACGAAGGTCTTCATCGGCCCTTCGGGGACGGGGAAGAGCACGCTTCTCCGCTGCATCAACCAGCTGACACCGCCGGACCGCGGCAAGGTCTGGCTCGACGGAGAGGAGGTCACGAACTCGGGGGCCCGGATCAACTACTTCCGGCAGAAGATCGGGATGGTCTTTCAGAACTTCTTCCTCTTCGACCACCTCACTGCGGTCAGAAACGTCGAACTGGCGCTCCTGAAGGTCAGGGGCATGAGCAAAGCGGAGGCGCGCGAGAAGGCGCTCACCGAACTCCGGCAGGTGGGGATGGAGGACTGGGCCGACCACTACCCGGCCGAGCTC
>DAOSER010000190.1:0-3942 GCA_035363235.1 Methanoculleus sp. | reverse complement strand
CCGCCCGCCGCCGGCGGCGAGGAAGTCCGTCTCGAACTCCTGTCTCTGGTCGGTCTCCCGGCAGAACAGATTTCTTCTGCCCGGGGAGGGTTCGGCGATGAACGCTGCAACCTGCAACCCGATCAGGCGGCCGGCAGAGCAGCCGAGCATCTCTTCCATCCGCGGGTTTGCGAAGGTGATGAGCCCCCTCTCGTCCACCGCGATGACGCCTTCGTTGAGGTTCTCAACCAGCCTCCGGTACATCGCCTCCGAATGCCGGAGCGCGACCTCCACCCGCGTCCGCTCCACCGCGTACCTGATGGCCCGGCAGAGCAACTCCGCATCCACCCTCTCCCTGACCAGGTAATCCTGCGCGCCGCGCCGCATCGCATCGTGCGCGGCATGCTCGTCGCTCCCCGCGGTGAGCGCGATGATCGGGGTGTCGGGCACGGCCAGGCGCAGGCGGTCGAAGGCCGCCACCCCCCCACTGCCCGGGAAGTCGAGGAGCACCACATCGACTCCGCCCCGCACTACCGTGGCAAGCCCGTCCCCGGACCGCTCGCAGTGGGTCAACTCAACGTCGCGCCCGCACTCGCGGAGCATCTCCCCGATACACCGGAGATCGTCAGGGCTCCCCCCGATCAACAACACGCTCAACGGTTCGCTCATGGTATCACTCGCATCCAGGGGCCGGCAGTTGCCCGTATCGGCGTAAACTCAGGTCTCCCGGCCGCCGCGGGCATGACCGCACGCGACCGGGTTCGTACTACAGTAGTACCGCCCTCGGGAGATTTATACCTCGTTCTTTGGGCGCGGGCGGGAGACCGGTCCGGGGGTGACAGCAATTCCCACCGCAGGAGAGACCACGAACGCCCCGGTCCTCCGGCGGCTCAGGGTACTTGCCGCCGGTGGAGATACGAGCGGTACCGGGCGTTTCTCAGGACTACGACTGATGCGGCGCGAGGTGCGGTGAAATATCCACACGAGTCTGAATCCGGCTCCGATGCGAAGGAGGAAATAATATTGCACGGGATCAAGAGATCGGTGACTTTTTACGAGCGGGTTTCCGGCAGATTTGCCGCCGGGCCCGGATTGCCAAAACGAAAGCCATATATATTTCAACTTTTTTTAATATTTGATGGCGAAACGTTCCAGGAGCACTCCTCCGGCAGTGCTATTTCTGTTTATTGCAGCTCTTTCGCTGCTGGTCGGCACGGCAGGCGCCGTACCGGAAGCGGCCTTCACCAGCAACGTGATCAGCGGTGCCGCACCACTGACTGTACAGTTCAACGACACCTCGACCGGCGCTCCGACCGGGTGGGCGTGGTACTTCGGCGACGAGACGTATAACAGCACGCCGTGGATTGAGCAGACCGACCCGGCCGGGTGGAACGGACGGATCGGTCACACCAGCGTCGTGATGCCGAACGGAAGCATCGTACTCATGGGTGGGGTGGATGCCGCCTACGATACGAAGAATGACACCTGGCTATCGACCGATAACGGCACGACATGGACGTGCGTGAACGCAAGTTCCGGGTGGACGGCAGGGGAGGGGCACGCCAGCGTCGCGATGCCAGACGGAAGCATCGTAATCATGGGCGGTTTTGCTTCCAGCGGCGGGAAAATGAACGACACCTGGCGGTCGGATGATTACGGCGCGACATGGACGTGCGTGAACGCAAGTTCCGGGTGGACGGCAAGGAATCGGCACACCAGCGTCGCGATGCCGGACGGAAGCATCATACTCATGGGCGGCGATGACGGCGGCTACAGGAACGACGTGTGGCGGTCGACCGATAACGGCACGACATGGACGAACCAGACTGCCGTGTCCGGGGTTGCACCCGGGTGGACGGCAAGGAGTCGGCACACCAGCGTCGCGATGCCGGACGGAAGCATCGTAATCATGGGCGGTGGGGATAAGGACGTGTGGCGGTCGACCGATAACGGCGCAACCTGGGCGCAGTTGCCCGACGCCGAATGGTCGAAAAGACAGAGCCACAGCAGCGTTACGATGCCGGACGGAAGCATCATACTCATGGGCGGTTTCGGCGGTGATTCCACCCCATATGGGAACATGCACGACATCTGGCGGTCGACCGATAACGGCACGACATGGACGTGCGTGAACGCGAGCGCCGGGTGGTCGGCACGCTACGAACACACCAGCGTCGCGATGCCGGACGGAAGCATCATAATCATGGGCGGTTGGGACGGCGTCAGGAAGAACGACGTCTGGCGCCTTGACACCGCCGGATCAAACGCCCGGAACCCCACGTACACCTACACCACCCCCGGCACCTACACGGTAGCCCTGCAGGCATACAACGAAGACGGCTACAACGCCACGCGAAAGGTCGGCTATATCACGGTCACGGCTCCCGTCGCCCCGACGGCGGCGTTCACCGCCAACCGGACCACCGGCACCGCGCCGCTCGCCGTCCAGTTCAACGACACCTCGACAGGAGGACCGACCTCGTGGACCTGGGACTTTGGTGACGGTACAACCTCGACCGACCAGAACCCGACCCACACCTACGCCGCCGGGACATACACCGTCAACCTGACAGTCGGTAACGCGGCAGGACCGGATACGGAGACCAGGACCGACTACATCACGGTCTCCCCCGCGCCGACTCCAACCGCAACCGCAACCGTAACCCCGACCAGCCGGCCGGTCTACAGCGGCGGCGGCGGCGGCGGTGGTTCGACGGCCGGGCCAGACGGCAGTTATAACGTGGGCGGAGACTCCGCCGTGAGCAAGGTCAACGTCACCGGCACCGGGCTCAAGACATTCATCGTCACCGGGCGGGTGCAGTCCTCCCCGGGAACCGGGATCCCCCCGGCGCCGGGAACCCCGTACCAGTACATCGACCTGGTGCCGGCACGGTTCGAGGAGATCACCGGCGCGAACATCACCTTCACCGTCCTGGCCGCGTGGCTCGCTGAGCACGGGTTCGCCCCGGGTGAGGTCGTAATGCACCGCTACAACGGCACGGCGTGGGAATCCCTCCCGACATGGGTCGTGGACGACAGCGGGACGACGGTCACCTTCAGGGCGGCAACCCCCGGGTTCTCGCTCTCTGCGATCACCGGGATCCGGGGTGAGAGTGCGGTGACGACCTCGACGGCGGCAGAGACGGCTGCGCCCATAACCGCACAACCCACCGCAACAGAGACCACGGTCGCACCGGCCGGCCAACCGGCGCCGGGATTCTCGTTCGGGACAGCCGCCCTTGCATTCGGGGCCGTCCTGGCGCTCGTCGCCGTCGGGCACCGGGTCCGGCGCAGGAGGGCCGGGAGATAGAACCCGGCGCACTTCAAGAACTACGACTGATGCGGCACGAGAGAGCGCCCACTTTTTTGAGAGAGAAAGGTGAGACGGGCTGCTTCTCCCTCGCCCGCGCTCAACCCCCGGCATGTGTTTCTGTATATTTTTAGGGGATGAACGCTGATCGTATCGCATGAACACGTCTTTCATCCGGATGCTGTGCCTCTGCATCCTCGGTCTGGTTCTGATAACTGCCGGGTGCATGCAGAGCGAGCCCGGAACCCCCGACATCCCCGAACCCGCGAACCACACCTCGAACGAGACGCTCGTCGCCTTCGTCGAGAGCGCGGTTGCGTATGCGCACGCAAACGGCAAAGAAAAGGCTCTCACCGAGTTTTCCAACCCGAACGGATCGTTTGTCCGGGGCGAACTCTACATCTACGCCTACGACTTCAACGACACCGTCCTCGCCCACCCGTTCGACCCCGAGAAGATCGGCGTGAACCGGACGGACGAGCCCGATGCCTTCGGCAACCCCTACTCCCGGCCGTTCATCGACGCGGCGAAGAACGGCTCCGGGTTCGTTCGGTTCTACTACGTCAACCCCGCACACAACCGGACGGTCGAGTCGAAGCTGGGCTACGTGATGAAGGTGGACGAAGACTGGTGGCTCGGCTCCGGGAGCTACA